>NZ_JBHVVN010000008.1:172957-288982 GCF_042882685.1 Pseudarthrobacter sp. NPDC058196 | reverse complement strand
GACCCGGATAGCCGGGTCCGGCCGCTGCCGTTAAGCCGACAGGGCGGAGCTGACGCGCGGGATAGGATACCTAGGTGACTGAACCCATCCCTGCCGTGCCCGCACCGTTGTTCGGCGCCTCCGACATCCGCCGGCTGGCAGAGGAAATCGGGATCAGGCCTACGAAAACCCTGGGCCAGAACTTCGTTATCGACGGCAACACCATCCGGCGGATCGTCGCCGCCGCCGGCGTGGGGCCGGACGAGACCGTCCTCGAGGTCGGCCCGGGCCTCGGTTCCCTGACCCTGGGGCTGCTCGACGCCGCCGCGGCCGTTGTCGCGGTCGAAATCGACCCCGTCCTGGCCGCGAAGCTTCCGGAAACCGTCAAGGAATGGCGCCCGGCCGCCGCCAACGCGTTCCACCTGGTGCACGACGACGCCATGAAGGTCACCAAACTGCCGGTTGAACCCACTGCCCTGGTGGCCAACCTGCCGTACAACGTGGCGGTTCCGGTGGTGCTGCACCTGCTGCAGCATTTCCCAAGCCTGCGGCACGGGCTCGTGATGGTGCAGGACGAGGTGGCGGACCGGCTGGCCGCAGGCCCCGGGTCCAAGACCTACGGGGTACCGTCCGTCAAGGCGGCCTGGTACAGCCAGATGCGCAAGGCCGGCGTGATCGGCATGAACGTCTTTTGGCCCGCCCCCAAAATCCATTCCGGCCTGGTGGCCTTCACCCGGCGCGAGCCGCCGGCCACCACTGCCACCCGTGAGCAAGTGTTTGCCGTGGTGGACGCCGCGTTCGCGCAGCGCCGCAAGACGCTGCGGGCCGCCCTCGCCGGATGGGCAGGCGGGGCGCCGGAGGCGGAGCGCTGCCTGGTTGCTGCCGGCGTGGACCCCACTGCCCGCGGCGAGGTCATCGATATCCACGCTTTCGCCAGGATCGCCGAAGCCAGGGAATCGCGGCCGTGAACGCCCCGGCAGGCCGCTTCGCGGCCAGGACGGTCCGGGTCAAAGCGCCCGGCAAGGTCAACGTATCCCTGGCGGTAGGCCCGCTCCGTCCGGACGGCTACCACTCCGTCGCCAGTGTCTACCTCGCCGTATCCCTCTACGAGGAAGTTGCCGCCACCAGCACCGCGACTCCGGGAATCACGCTCAGCCTGAGCGCGGAAAGCACCCTGGACCTCGACGCCGTCGACATTCCACTGGACAGCAACAACCTGGCCTACAAGGCAGCCGCCATCATGGCTGACGTCTCCGAACACGCGACCGGCGTGCACCTGGAGATCACCAAACGCGTCCCGGTCGCCGGCGGCATGGGCGGCGGGTCGGCCGACGCCGCTGCCACGCTCCTGGCCTGCGACGCCCTTTGGAACAGCGGACTGTCCCGCGAAGAACTCGCCCACCTTGCCGCGGAACTTGGTGCGGACGTTCCTTTCTCGCTGCTCGGCGGCACCGCTGTGGGCTTGGGCTTGGGCGACAAACTCTCCCCGGCCCTGGCCAAGGCGCAAACCCACTGGGTGCTGGTGGCGGCCGACTACGGCCTGTCCACCCCGGAGGTGTACCGCACCCTCGACAGGCTGCGGGACGCCGAAGGCGTCCTCGCGGACGAGCCCACCGGCGTCGACCCGCACATCCTGGCGGCCCTGCGCAGCGGGGACGCCGAATCCTTGAGCCGTGTCCTGGTCAACGACCTGCAGCGTGCCTCCATCTCCTTGGCCCCTGCGCTGCGCGATACGCTGGGCATCGGCGAATCCCACGGTGCGATCGCCGGAATCGTGTCCGGTTCCGGCCCCACCGTGGCCTTGCTCGCCGACGATCCCGTGGCGGCCGAAGCACTCGCCGAGGACCTTCGGCACCAGGGCCTGGCAGCCCTCCACGTGCACGGCCCGGTCCCCGGGGCGCGCATCATCTCCGACACGCATCTCTAGACCCCTTCAGTTCGGCAGCAGAAAGCAGTTCCTTTGGCACACCTTCTTGGCGGCGAGAACCTCACAGTCTCCTACGCGACCCGCACCGTCCTGGACGGCATTACCCTGGGCCTTGAGGAAGGCGACCGGATCGGCATGGTGGGCCGGAACGGCGACGGCAAGTCCACCCTCATGCGCCTGCTGGCCCTGCGCTCCACGCCCGACTCAGGCCGCGTCACCAAGCGCGGCGACATCAACGTGGGGTACCTGGACCAAAGCGACGTGCTCGACGGCGACCTGACCGTTGGCGCCGCGATCGTAGGGGAACAGGCGGATTATGAGTGGGCACGCAACCCGCAAATCCGCGAGATCATGGGCGGCCTGGTGTCCGACGTCGACTGGCATGCCAACGTACATGCCCTCTCCGGCGGCCAGAAGCGGCGGGTGGCCCTGGCAAAGCTCCTCATCGAGGACCATGACGTCATCATGCTCGACGAACCCACCAACCACCTCGACGTCGAAGGAGTTGCCTGGCTTGCCCGGCACCTGAAGACCCGCTGGCGGACCAACCAGGGCGCCTTCCTGGTGGTGACCCACGACCGCTGGTTCCTCGACGAAGTCTGCAACAAGACCTGGGAAGTGCACGACGGCATCGTGGACCCCTTCGAAGGTGGATACGCGGCGTACGTCCTGGCCCGTGCCGAGCGTGACCGGATGGCCTCCGTGGTCGAAGGCAAGCGCCAGCAGCTGGTCAAGAAGGAACTGGCCTGGCTTCGCCGCGGCGCCCCGGCCCGGACCTCGAAGCCCAAGTTCAGGATCGAGGCCGCCAACGCCCTGATCGCCGATGTCCCCGAGCCCCGCGACTCCATGGCGTTGAACAAAATGGCCACCGCCCGCCAGGGCAAGGACGTCCTGGACCTGGAAAACATCTCCTTGAACTTCCGGGGCGCCGACGACGGCCGCAAGCTTTTTGACAACATCACCCTCCGCCTGGCCCCGGGCGAGCGGCTGGGCCTGGTGGGCGTCAACGGCGCCGGCAAGACCACCCTGCTGAAGCTGCTCAACGGCGAGATCACACCCGACGCCGGGAAGCTCAAGCGGGGGAAGACCGTGGTCACCGCGGTTCTCACCCAGGAGGTCAAGGAGCTCGACGACGTCGCGGACCTGCGCGTCATTGAGGTCATCGAACGCGAAAAGCGTTCCTTCAACGTGGGCGGCAAGGAATTCACCGCAGGCCAGCTGGTGGAGCAGCTCGGGTTCACCAACCAGAAGCAGTGGACCCCGGTCAAGGACCTCTCCGGCGGCGAGCGGCGCCGGCTGCAGTTGCTGAGGCTGCTGGTGGGGGAGCCCAACGTCCTGATGCTTGACGAGCCCACCAACGACCTTGATACCGACACCCTGGCCGCCGTGGAGGACGTCCTGGACGGCTGGCCCGGCACGCTGGTGGTGGTCAGCCACGACCGCTACCTGCTGGAGCGTGTCACCGACCACCAGATGGCCCTCCTGGGCGACGGCAAGCTCCGCGGCCTGCCCGGCGGCGTGGACCAGTACCTTGAGCTGCGCGAGGCCGCCCTGGCCGGCTCCACTGTGGCCGGCGGCGGCAACCCCGTCACCAGTGCGGGCCAGGGCCCCGCGGCCGCTGCCACCGGCACTGGCCCCTCCGAGGGGGAGAAGCGGGAGGCCCGCAAGGCACTCAACCGGATCGAACGGCAAATCAAGAAGCTGGATCAAGAGGAAAAGAAGCTTCACGACCTGATGCTGAAGACCACCGAGGCCGGCGATTTCGTCAAGCTCGCCGAGCAGAACAAACAGCTCAAGAACCTCACGGACGAAAAGGACGCCCTGGAAATGGAGTGGCTGGAGTCCTCAGAACTCCTCGGCGACTGACAAAGGCGACGCGGGCAGAACCAGGCAGTTACCCCTCCGACTGCAGCTCAGGGTCCTTCTTGAGGCCGGTGAGGCCGTTCCAGGCGAGGTTGACCAGGTGCGCGGCCACCGTTTGCTTGTCGGGCTGGCGGCTGTCCTGCCACCACTGCCCGGTCATGGCCACCATGCCGACCAGCATCTGGGCATACATGGCGCCGTCCTCGCCGCTGAAGCCGCGGCGCGAGAATTCGTCGGAAAGGATGTGTTCCACGCGGGCCGTGACGTGGGAGAGCAGCGTGGAGAAGGCGCCCTCGGGCTGGGACGGGGGAGCATCGCGCATCAGGATCCGGAAGCCCTCGGTGCGCTCCTCGATGTAGGTCAGCAGTGCCAAGGCGGCGCGTTCGACGAGGACGCGGGGTTTGGCTTCCTCGGTGAGGGCGGAATTGATGGCGTCCAGCAGGATGTGGAACTCGCACTCCACCACCTGCGTGTACAACCCTTCCTTGGATCCGAAGTGCTCGTAGATGACCGGCTTGGACACGCCCGCGCTGGCAGCGATCTCCTCAATGGTGGTCCCGTCGAGCCCGCGGACGGCGAAAAGGCCCCGGCCGACGTCGATCAACTGGCTTCGCCGCTGCAGGCCGGTCATCCGCATCCGCGGCAGGTTGTTGCTCACAATCCCATCATGCCCCACGGGCCACGGGCCCGATTCCGCCCGGCCGGCAGGGTAGATCCGGCCGGTGTCGCGCGGTGCCCTGAACCCATGGCAAAATAGGGACTTGTGCCCGGGCCTTGAGTCCTCCGGCACGGTCCGCTCTGGTGTAACGGCAGCACCCCGGCCTTTGGAGCCGTGGAGTATAGGTTCGAATCCTATGGGCGGAACTGCTGTGCGAGGAGCGTTCAGTAGGATGGCACCCGGTGCCGGGCGGACATGGCCGCCGGACACCGCAAAGCGCCAGCACAACCTAGCAAGGAGAGCCCGTACGTGATCCCCGAGAATGCCGGCCCGGCCGCTGTCATCGTTCTGGCAGCAGGCGCCGGTACCCGGATGAAATCGCGTACACCCAAGATTCTCCACGAAATCGGCGGCCTCTCCCTGGTGGGCCACGCCCTCCGTGCGGCCCGCAGCATCAACCCGCAGCGGCTCGCCATCGTGGTGCGCCACGAGCGTGACCTCGTTGCCGGCCATGTGTCGGCACTGGACCCCGACGCCGTGATTGTGGACCAGGACGACGTTCCGGGCACCGGGCGCGCCGTGGAAGCCGCACTCGAGGCGCTCCACGCGGAACAGGACCTGGCCGGCACGGTTGTGGTCACCTACGGCGATGTGCCACTGCTCTCAGGGGAGCTCCTGGACGAACTCGTGGCTACCCACGAGCGTGACGCCAACGCGGTCACTGTCCTCACCGCAGTCCTGGACGACGCCACCGGCTACGGCCGCATCCTTCGGGGCGAGGACGGCTCCGTCACGGGCATTCGCGAGCACAAGGATTCTTCCGAGGCCGAGCGGCTGATCCGCGAGGTCAACTCCGGTATCTACGCCTTCGACGCCGCCGTGCTCCGGGATGCGCTCGGCAAGGTCACCACGGACAACGCCCAGGGCGAGAAATACCTCACCGACGTCCTGTCCCTGGCCCGTGCAGCCGGAGGTCGGGTTGCCGCCGTCGTCACCGCCGACCGCTGGCAGGTGGAAGGCGCGAACGACCGCGTCCAGCTTGCCGCCCTCGGCGCCGAACTGAACCGCCGCACCGTCGAGGCCTGGATGCGCGCAGGCGTCACGGTGGTGGACCCCGCCACGACGTGGATCGACGCGTCCGTCACCCTTGACGAGGACGTCCGGCTGCTGCCCAACACCCAGTTGCACGGCGCCACCACCGTGGCGAGGGACGCCGTCGTCGGCCCCGACACCACCCTGACCGATGTCACGGTCGGCGAGGGCGCAACGGTGGTCCGCACCCACGGCTCCGGATCCGTGATCGGCCCACACGCCGGCGTCGGCCCCTTCACCTACCTGCGGCCGGGCACCGTCCTGGGCGAGCAGGGCAAGATCGGTGCCTTCTACGAAACCAAGAACGTCACGATCGGCCGGGGCTCCAAGCTGTCCCACCTGGGCTACGCGGGCGACGCCGAAATCGGCGAAGACACCAACATCGGCTGTGGAAACATCACGGCAAACTACGACGGCGAGAAGAAGCACCGCACGGTGATCGGCTCGGGCGTGCGTACCGGCTCCAACACCGTCTTTGTTGCCCCGGTCACCGTGGGGGACGGTGCCTACAGTGGCGCCGGCGCGGTGATCCGCAAGGACGTGCCGGCAGGAGCGCTCGCACTGAGCGTCGCCGCGCAGCGCAACGCCGAAGGCTGGGTCCCCGCGAACCGTCCGGGAACCCGCTCCGCCGAACTGGCCCAGGCAGCCACCCAGAACTCCTCCAGTACCCCGGCATCTACAGAAGAGGGCATGTAACAATGAGCGAAATTACGGCGCACGGCGAAAAGAAGCTGGTGCTCGCCACCGGGCGGGCCCATCCGGAGCTGGCCCGGGAAATCGCCAAGGAACTCGGCACTGACCTGCTGCCCGTTGATGCCTACGACTTCGCGAACGGCGAAATCTACGTCCGCGCGGGTGAAAGCGTCCGCGGCACCGATGCCTTCGTGATCCAGGCCCACCCGGCACCGCTGAACAACCACCTGATGGAACAGCTGATCATGATCGATTCGCTGAAGCGGGCCTCCGCCAAGCGCATCACCGTGGTTTCCCCGTTCTACCCCTACGCCCGGCAGGACAAGAAGGGCCGCGGCCGCGAGCCCATCTCCGCCCGCCTGGTGGCAGACCTCTACAAGACTGCCGGCGCGGACCGCATCATGAGCGTTGACCTGCACACCTCCCAGATCCAGGGCTTCTTCGATGGTCCGGTGGACCACTTGATGGCCATTCCGCTGCTTGCCGACTACATCCGCACCCGGGTGGACGCCGAAAACATCACGGTCGTCTCCCCGGACACCGGCCGCGTCCGCGTTGCCGAACAGTGGGCCGAACGCCTCGGCGGCGCGCCGCTGGCCTTCGTGCACAAGAGCCGCGATCTCACTGTTCCCAACCAGGCTGTCTCCAAGACGGTGGTGGGCCAGATCGAGGGCCGCACCTGCGTGCTGATCGATGACATGATCGACACCGGCGGAACCATCTCCGGCGCCGTTACCGTGCTGAAGAACGCCGGGGCCAAGGACGTGATCATCGCGGCCACGCACGCCGTTTTCTCCGAGCCTGCCGCCCGCCGCCTCTCTGAGTCCGGTGCCCGCGAAGTGGTGGTCACCAACACTCTGCCGCTCACCGCGTCCCAGCGCTTCCCGCAGCTGACGGTGCTGTCCATCGCGCCGCTGATCGCCCGCGCCATCCGCGAAGTGTTCGACGACGGTTCGGTCACCAGCCTCTTCGACGGCAAGGCGTAGTACCCGCTGGTTGAGCCTGCCGAAACCCGGGATTGCGGTTTCGGAAGGCTCAACCACGGACGCTTGCTTCGTTTTCAGTAATCGGGCCCGGCGCTGGTAGGCTTGACCCCGATACCTTGGCGAGGGAGAGCAATGTCTCCGTTATCGACTGGGTCTGCTTGTCCCTTGATAAGAGGGACTGCCTTCTTGAAGGGCCGCCTCCCGGCCGCCCGGCGTTGAAGGTCACACCAGACCTCCGCCCTTGCTGAACACCGTTTCGTCTTCAAGGAGATTTCCATGTCTGAGCAGAAGCTCGCAGCAGAACTGCGTACCGAATTCGGCAAGGGCTACGCCCGCCGCGCACGGATGGCCAACCTGATCCCTGCCGTCATCTACGGCCACGGCGCAGAGCCCATCCACGTCACCCTTCCGGCCAAGGCCACCACCCTGGCTGTCCGCACCGCCAACGCCCTGCTGTCCCTGGACATCAACGGTGAAGGCCACCTTGCCCTGGTCAAGGACATCCAGCGCGACCCCGTAAAGCAGATCATCGAGCACATCGACCTCCTGACCGTCCGCAAGGGCGAGAAGGTCACCGTCGACGTTCCCGTGCACGTTGAGGGCGAATCCGCTCCCGGCACCGTCCACAACCTGGAACTGACGGTTGTGTCCCTCGAAGCCGAGGCCACCCACCTGCCCGAGTCCGTCGTCGTCAGCATCGAAGGCCGCGGCGCCGGCGAGCACATCCACGGCTCCGACCTGGTCCTGCCCAAGGGCACCGTCCTGCTGACCGACGCCGAGGCACTCGTCGTCAACATCTCCGAGGCCGTCGAAATCGCCGAGGAAGAGGAAACCGAAGGCGCGTCCGAGGGCGCAGCCGAAGGGGCTTCCGAGGCAGCAGAAGAAGCAGCCGCAGAGTAAGCACTCCGCACTCCCTGACAGTGGCCGGACCCCGCACGGGGCCGGCCACTGTCGTGTCCGCACAGAGCCCTTCCCGCCCCAACCGCCCCCATAGGATTGATCCATGACTGATACCTGGCTGATCGTCGGCCTCGGCAACCCCGGGGCGCAGTACCAAGGCAACAGGCACAACGTTGGCCAGATGGTCCTTGATGAACTCGCCTCGCGGATCGGCGCAGGCTTCAAGGCCCACAAAGCCCGCGCCCAGGTCCTTGAGGGACGCCTGGGAATCGGCGGCCCGCGGGTAGTCCTGGCCAAGCCGATGACGTACATGAACGTCTCCGGCGGCCCCGTGTCTGCCCTCGCCAACTTCTACGGGATCGGCCCCGAGTACGTCGTGGCCGTCCATGACGAGATCGACATCCCCTTCAACACGGTGAAACTCAAGCTCGGCGGCGGCGAAGGCGGCCACAACGGCCTGCGCGATATTTCCAAAGCACTCGCCACCAAGGACTACCTCCGGGTCCGGGTGGGAGTGGGCCGGCCGCCCGGCCGGATGGACACGGCAGACTATGTCCTGCGCGATTTCGGCACCGCGGAACGGAAGGAGCTGCCCTTCCTGATCGATGACGCAGCGGATGCCGTTGAGTCCTTGGTCCGGGAAGGACTTACTGCCGCGCAGCAGAAATTCCACCCCGCCAAGTCCGGATCACGCCAACCCGAATCGTAAAAGTTCCCTTATGCCCTGTTTCCTTGTCAGTGGCAAGGGGTACTCTTCTTCCTATGCGGGGGAGCAATGGGGCTACATCCCGCTATTGCAGGATGTAGGGGACAAGTTCATGTCAATCGAGCCACTCAGCTGGGGACGTGGGTCAACACCTCAGGGTGATGGGCTGGCCACGGGATCCTCCGCTGTGCCGGAGGGCCAGCAATGGTCCGTGCCGGCACGAAGTGCCAACCTTGACGCCGTCCGCACAGCGTTGACCAGCGAACAGTCCTTCGGAGCGGTCATCACCGGCGCCCGCGGAGTGGGGAAATCCTCCCTGGCCAGGGCGGTGGTGGCAGACCTGGGCCCGGACATCTGGTCGCTGCAGTTGCGGAGCGCACCCTCCGGCGCCAA
Source organism: Pseudarthrobacter sp. NPDC058196 (assembly GCF_042882685.1). Lineage (NCBI taxonomy): Bacteria > Bacillati > Actinomycetota > Actinomycetes > Micrococcales > Micrococcaceae > Pseudarthrobacter > Pseudarthrobacter sp. NPDC058196. Next base: position 279,785 of record NZ_JBHVVN010000008.1, on the reverse strand, counting down.
CACCCCGTATGGCTGCCTTTCCTTCCTCCTTGCCCGGTTGCCGCAGGCCTACATGGGTTCACCTACGGCCATCCTGCGCGGGATCACCTCCCTGATCCGGAGCGACGCCGCGGGCAGGCCATGCATCATCACGCTGGACACCTCCGGCACCATCGACGACATGAGCGCCGGCGTACTGCTGAACGTCCTGTTGACGGGCACGGCAAGGATCATCGCCGTCGCTCCCAAAGCCAGCGATCTCCCGGCGGATTTCCACTGGCTCCTCACGGACCGCAAGCTCACCGAAGTCCGGCTCAGCAACCTCAACGAACTGCAGACCCGGCAGGTCCTGCTGTCCCTCCTGGGCCACCGCGTCTCATCGTCCCTGGTCACCACCTATCACCAGATGGTGGGCGGCAACCCCCTGCTGCTCAAAGCCCTGGTCACCGAGCAGCAGCTTTCCGGAAACCTGGTGCTGTCCGAATCCGTCTGGACGCTCCGGGACAAAGTGGTGCTCGACGGCGCCGCGAGCCTGGATGACATCGTCAGGTCCCGCTGGACACGGGAAACACCGGAAACCCGCGAAGTCATTGAAATGTTGTCCTGCGCCCGCCGGGTGGAACTGTCCAGGCTTACCGCCATCTACGGCGCCGACGTCGTGGCGGACATGGAGGATGCCGGACTGCTTGAGATCGACGACTCCGAGTACCGCTGGGTGTCACTTCGGGAGAAGTACATCGGCGACGTCGTCAGGACCTGGCTGAGCATTTCCCGGCGCCGGGAGCTCCGCAGCGTGCTGCTGGGCGGCACGGAGCCTGACCCCGCGGCCATGACCGTCGACGAACTGATGTCGTTTGCCGCCTGGACCCATGAATGCGAGGCGGAACTCAGCCCGGCACTGGCGCTTGCGGCCGCCCAGGCTGCCGTCCAGCTCTTCGACCCCCGGTTTGCGTTGACCTATGCGGAGATGCTCCAGCGGACGGATGCCCAATGGGCGTCCGCGCAGCGGCAAAAGGCTGCCGCATACCTGCAGTTGGACATGGCGGTCCAGGCCCTGTCCGCCCTTGAGGACATCACCCAGCCTGAACTGGAGGCCCTCGACCTCGAAGAGTACGCCCAGGTGGTGGCCGCCAAGGCACAGGTCATGCTCTGCCTTCCGGAACGGTCCGGCACGGTGGAGGAGCTCTTCGCCTCCGCCCGCGAACGCCTGGACGCCGTGGGAGACCACTCAGCCTGGCCTGCGCCGGCCGCAGTGGCCGCCAACCGCATCTCACTGAGCGAGTTCGAGTACCAGGCGTACGCGGGCAGGTATACGGCCATGATTCCGGCACTTGAGCGGGCGGTCGATCCCGCCGCCAACCCTGACACCGGGTACCGGCTCCACTGCGCGATCATCCTGATGAGCTCACTGGCCATGACGGGCCGGGAAATGGACGCCCTGGGCCTCGTGCGCCTGATCGGCGGCCAGCTCAGCGATGCCTCGCACATTGTGGGCCTTCGGGAGCGGTATACGCGGGAGGCATACTTCGTCCTGTTGATGGCCGGCCAGTGGCGGCGCTGCATCGACCTCATGGCCCCGTTCAGCGCCGGCCAGCCGTTCCGGCTCCCTTACCGCAGCGCTGCCACGGAAATCGCGGCCGGGATAGCCTTCGCATTTTCCGGTCGCGGCGAGGCCGCCTTGGAGCCCCTGATTTCGGCCGCAGCGCAGCTGGAGCTGCAGCCGGTCCAAGGTGCGCTTCGCACCGCCTACGCGGCAACGGCCTTGGCCTACGCCCAGACCGGAAACGCCGCGCTGTCACGCAAGTACCTGACGAAAGTCCAGCGAATGCCCGGCAGGTCAGGGTTTGCCGTGGAGAGCATCATCGAGTTCTGCACACTGGTGGCCGGACGGTGGCTGGGCGACTCGGACGCCGTGACAAGCCTCAAGCAGGGGGCCCGTGCGAACGTCGAAGCAGGCAGGTACGCCATGGCCGGGATCTACCTGCTCGCGGCAACGGTGAATGGCGGCGATGCCGACTTCCGCTTCCTGGAGGAGATCGCGGGCCACCGGCAAGGCCCCCTGGCCGAGGTTTCCCGGCTGATAGCAGTGGGAAGCCGGACAAAGGATGCGAAGTCGCTCCTCGCCGGCGGCGAACTTGCAGCCACCCTGGAACTCGACGCCGTCGAAGCCAGGTGCATGGCACTGGCGGTGGACTTCGCCCGCCAGGACGGGGATGCCCTTTCGGCCCGGACCGCGCAGGCAAGGCTGGACATCCTGGCCGCTACCGTCGCCAACCTCCCCATCGTTCCCAGCAGCGGGAGCCCGCTGCTGACCAGCCGCGAGCGGCAGATTGCGCGAATGGCCGGCAGGGGTGCCTCGAACCGTGACATCGCCCTGGAAATGGGTGTCTCAGTCCGCACCGTCGAAGGCCACCTTTACCAGGTGTTCACCAAGCTGGGCGTAACTTCAAGGGGTGATCTGACTGGACTCGTCTAATGGCCACAAACCCACATCCGGCCACCGGCTCCTGACCGGACGGCGGGAACCCGTGGACCGGATCTGCGACCTGGTCCGCAATGGCACCAACCATGCGGTCTTCATCATGGCCGGCCCGGGAATTGGAAAATCGGCGGTGACCGACGCCGTTACCGAACGGCTCGCCGGGCACCTGAACGTGGTGCGGGTCCACGCCAGTTCCGCCCTTGCCGGGGTGCCATTCGGGGTCCTGACCCCCTATACCGGGGAACTCACGGCGGAGGAGTCGGTCTCGCCGGTCGCCGTGTTGCGGTCGATGTGGTCCTACTTTGAAAAGCTGAAGACCGGCAACGGCTCGGCAGTCCTGCTGGCGGTGGACGACGCACATCACCTGGATGAGGCCTCGGCGGGGGTTCTGGCGGAGCTGATTTCGGCGGGCTGGGCAACCGTGATGGCGGCCGCCCGCCCCCGGCCAGGCCTTCCGCAGCCGCTGGAGCAGCTCTGGTACGACGGCCTTGCCGAGCGCGTGGACCTTCGGCCCTTGAACCGGGAACAGATAGAGGAGGTCCTGGCCCACGTTCTGGACGGAACCGTTCCAGCTGCCACGGTGGACGCCATCTGGAGTGCTTCGAGCGGAAACCCCCGAATCCTTGATGCCTTGCTGCATGATTCCGCCGAGGCCGGCGTCCTGGCCAAACGTAACGGAATCTGGATGCTGCTCGGTGATCTTCCTGCCGACGGGCCCCGGCTGGCGGCGGTGGTTGCCAAGGACCACCTGCGCCGCGGACCGGAGGAACAGGAAGCCCTGAAGCTTATCGCCCTGGCCGGTCCGGTGGGCCGTAAAGTCATCGAAGACATCAGCGGAGCAGCCGTGGTCCGGTCCCTGCTGGACCAGCAGATGATCGTCGAGACTCCTGGAGTTCCCTCGGAACTGTACCTCTGGAACGCCCTTTTCGCCGGTGCCATCAGGAACACGGTTTCGGTCTCCCGGAGCCTCCAGCTGTTGGAGAAGGTCAAGGCACACCAGGACCCCGGACTGCTGCAGGGGGAAGGCCGGCTCCGTTCGGTGGAGTGGGCGCTGGAGTGTGGCCTCCGTGTCGGCGACGACGAGCTGCTGGCCGCCGCCAAAGTGGCGTTGCTCAAGTACCGCAACCACAGTGCGAGGTCCATCGCGGCCAGGATCCGCAATCCCGCCATGATTCCCTTGGCCCAGGCCGTCCAGGCCCGGGCCCTGTATAACGACGGTTCCTACCAGGAGGCCGCAGCCCTCCTGGACGAATGCTGGCTCCCGCTGGCCGGGGACCCGCAGGGGCCGGCAGCCCTGGTGCTCCGGGTATCGGCACACCAGGCCAATGGCCGGCTGCTGGCGGATGTAGCGGAGGACGTGGAACGGGCCTGCCCGCAATTCGGCCAGGACGGAAGCTGGCAGGCGGAGTTGCTGCGGGTGCTGCGGCTCGGGACCGAGGTCAACTTCCAAGCACTTGGCGACGAAGTCGACAGGATCCGGAAACGTGGCGGAGCGGGCTCCGGGGGAGAGCCGCTCCGTGCACTGGCGGAGGCGCTCCTGGCCCATGCCCTGGCTGCTGCAGGGTGTCCCGTCCAAGGTTTGGATGCTGCCATGATGGCGGCGTCGGAGCTTCCTCCGCTGGAAGGCAGCCTGTTTTTCTTCCCTGAGTTCGTGCTGGGCCGGTTGGTGTCGGACTACCTGGCCATGGGCGAATGGGAATCGGCCGAGCGGGAACTCAACGGCTACGCGGCCGGCCACGGCGCCGGCGCGGCCACCTTTGACGGGAGCCTGAACGTACTCCGCGGCTATTCCCTGCTTCGGCAGGGCCGGATGGAACGGGCCTACCAAGTCCTGCTGCCCGCCGTGGAAGCCTTGAGGCTCAATGATCCGTTACAGCTGTACCGCTTTGGCACGGCGCTGGGCTATTACGTGGCGGCCCGGCTCGGCGATACCGAACAAGCGAAACGGCTGGAACAGGATCACAAGGACGCCTTCGCCGGCGGCCCCGCACACGATCTCCTGGCCGAGGCGTACGTGGCAGCGGCGGCGGAATACACCGCCCGCGACGGCAAGGGGCTGGCTGCGCTGCAAACGCTGATGACGACGACGGAGGCAGCCGCCAGGGCAGGAAACCTCCTCGAAGTCCTGGCCATGTGCTGGGACCTGGGGGACCCCTCGGTGATCCCCATGGTCCAGACGGTTGCCCGTGGCGTGGAAGGCCGCTGGGCGGAGGCGCTGCTGACCCTGGCCACGGCGTGGGAAGACGCCGACGGCGACGCCCTGATGGCAACGGCTGCCTCGCTGGAGGAAGCAGCCTTTGTCAACCTGGCCCGGGAGGCATATGCCCGTGCCAGCACGGTGCTGGAACAGGCCGGCGAACGCCGCCGGTCCCGGCAGGCGGTGGCCCAGCGGGAAAAGTGCGACCACGAACTCGGTGAACGCTTCCGCGAGGGACGCTTCATCGCCGCCGCACCCGCGGTCCACCTCACCCGCCGCGAGCAGGACATCGTCGAACTGGCCGTCCAGGGGCTGACCGACCGGGAGATCGCCCAGCGCCTGATGGTCTCGGTGCGCACCGTGGAAGGCCACCTGTATCGCACCTACGTCAAGCTTGGTGTCCGCAGCCGTGATGAGCTGGAGACGGCACTGCCCAAATAACCCCGGCTGTCCTTCGCCGGCACCTGTCCGCCCACAGCCGCCGGGCCGACGTCGGACGGTCTGTGCCGTGCGTTCCGCGCGCCGCGGAACCAGGCCCCGGGCCCAGCGTTCGCGTCCCTGGAATGCGTCCCTGGCCTCGGCCCGGTAGTGCACCCCCAAGGATTCGAGTACACCCTACTCGTGTACGGGAGGGCGCTACCGGATTTACTTAAGGAGGCAAAGCAAAGCGGCAGGCTGGACACCGCGGAGCAGCCGATCAGGACATTAAAGCCCCTCACACTTCCGGTCCCCACGGACCGGGCACAGACGGGGCCGGCGACGTCAGAGTCTTCTGAGACCGAGACTCTCCCCCCAGCCGTCGCCGGCCCTCTGCTCCCTCGGCTGAAGCCCGGGGCAGCGGTGGCGGCTGCCCCTCCGGGCGGCCGCCACAGCCGTGTTGTGGGACAATTGGGTGTCAGACATTGGCAGCCCAAGGAGTTCGTTTTGGCCGTAGTATCAACGCCAGCCACGCTGGAACGCGCCCTGCCGGCCATGGATAACGCTGAAGTGCTGCGCATCCGCAACGACTTTCCCGTGCTGGACCAGCTGGTCAACGGGCAGCCGCTGGTGTACCTGGACTCCGGCGCCACCTCGCAGAACCCGGTCAGCGTCATCGAAGCCGAGCAGGAGTTCTACGAGCAGCGCAACGCTGCCGTGCACCGCGGCGCACACCACCTTGCGGTGGAGGCCACGGAAGCCTTCGAGGATGCCCGGCAAACCATCGCCGACTTCATCGGTGCCGGCTATGAAGAGACTATCTGGACCTCGAACGCCACCGAGGGGCTGAACCTCATCTCCTACGCCCTGTCCAACGCCGGCATGTGGGCTGCCCAGGGCCGCGGCGACCAGGGCCTGCGGGAACTGGCGCCGGGGCCCGGGGACGAGATTGTGGTGACCGAGATGGAGCACCACGCCAACCTGATTCCGTGGCAGGAACTGGCTTTCCGTACCGGGGCGACGCTCCGCCATATTCCCGTCGATGACCACGGCAGCCTGCGCATGGACGCTGCGGCAAAGGTCATCGGACCCCGGACCAAGCTCCTGGCCTTCACGCATGCCTCCAACGTCCTGGGCATCATCAACCCGGTGCAGGAACTGACGGCCCTGGGCCGTGCCGCCGGCGCCCTGGTGGTCCTGGACGCCTGCCAGTCCGCCCCGCACCTGCCCTTGCACGTCAAGGAACTGGACGTGGACTTCGCGGTGCTCTCCGGCCACAAAATGCTCGCCCCCACGGGCATCGGCGTGCTGTACGGACGCCAGGAACTCCTGGACATCCTGCCGCCGTTCCTGACCGGCGGATCCATGATCACCACCGTCACCATGGAACGGGCAGAGTACCTGCCGGCACCACAACGCTTCGAAGCCGGTACCCAGCGCATCTCCCAGGCCGTGGCGTTGGCCGCCGCAGCCAACTACCTCACCGAAACCGGGCTGGACCGGATCCACGCCTGGGAATCCGAACTCGGCCAGCGCATGGTGGCGGGCCTGGAAGCCATTCCCGGCGTCAGGGTCCTGGGCCCGGCCGCAGGAAAGGAACGGATTGGCCTGGCCGCGTTCGACGTCGAAGGCGTCCACGCCCACGACGTCGGGCAGTTCCTGGACTTCCGCGGGATCGCCGTGCGCGTCGGGCATCACTGCGCCCAGCCGCTGCACCGGCGGCTTGGGCTGACCGCCACCACCCGCGCCAGCGCCTACCTGTACAACACCACCGACGACGTGGACCGCTTCCTTGAAGCCGTGGCCGGCGTCCGGGCCTACTTCCGCGCCTAGCGGAGAACACGAAGGGTTGCACCATGAGCCTCGACCAGCTGTACCAGCAGATCATCCTGGACCATTCCAAGGCCCGCCACGGCAGCGGGCTGGCAGCCACCGACGCCCCGGCGGGCGCGGCAACGGGCCAGTCCCACCAGCTCAACCCGGTATGCGGAGACGAAGTCACCCTCCGGCTGGCGGTGCGGGACGGCAAAGTGGCCCAGGTGGCGTGGGACGGTGCCGGCTGCTCCATTTCCATGGCCTCGGCCTCGGTCCTCTCCGAACTCGCCGAAGGCATGACCGTTGCCGAACTCCACCAAGTGATCGAGAGTTTCCGCGAGGTGCTCCGCTCACGCGGCAAGGTCCAGGCCGACCCCGAAGTGCTGGGGGACGCCGCCGCCTTCGAAGGGGTTGCCCGCTACGCGGCCCGGGTCAAGTGCGCCATGATTTCCTGGGTGGCCGCGGAGGACGCCCTCAACCAAGCGGCATAAGCAGGGAACAGAACAGCCCGGGCCTTCCTCCTGCAGGAGGATGGCCCGGGCTGTGCTCTGCGGGATCTGTGGCTGCCGCGCGGAAGGGTCAGCCCAGCAGCCCCAGGACGCCGATGACTGCGGTGGCGAGTCCCAGCACCATGGAGATGCTGACCAGCACCACATGCACGGTGAGGAACCTGGTGGCCTTTCCGGCACTGTCGCGGGCCCGGGGATCGTTCATGACCCGGCGCAGGAACTGCGGCCAGACCACCAGCGACCAAACGCCGGCGACAATGAGGACCAGCGCAGCGAAGACGGGCAGTGCCATGTGCTAGTGGCTTTCCAGCCAGGCCTGCGCCTGCGTGGCCTGCAGGTTCAGCGCCTTGGCCACCATGGGCTCGGCGGCGTCGGCGATCTTGCCGCCCAGGAACGGAACGGAGGACTTCACCGCGCCCTCAAGCTCCACCCGGGTTCCGCCGGCGTCGGCCACCAGCCGCTGCACGGCCGTGACGTCCACCGGGGCGCCGGCGATCTTCAGCGAGATGTTGCTCTGGCGGGAGCCGTCAGCGGCGGGGGCATCCCAGTTTTCAACCTGGGTCACCTTGAGGTGCTCGCCGACGAACTTGCGGGCAATCTCGGGCAGCCGGGTGGTGGGGAGGGTCCGCACCGACGTGGCGCTGAACGCACCGGCGGTGTCGCCGTCGACGGTGAAGGACTCCAGTTCGCCGCCCACCAGTTGGCTGACGTGGCGCTGGAAATCCTCGTTCACCAGCACAGCGGCGACGCTGTCAACGGAGTGCGGAAGGGTGGTGGTTGCGCTCAGCGCCATGGGTCCTCCTGGGACGTCGGGAAAGGATTTACGCCTCCAACATCCTACGGGGTCGCCTGTGCGCGGTCCGCATCGGCCAGTTTTTGGGCCGCCGCGGTGATGTTCCGCGCCATGGCCGGGAAGATCAGGCTGTGGAACGGGAGGACGGCCAGCCAGTAGAGCCGTCCGCTCAGGCCTTTCGGGAAGAAGATGGCCCGCTGCCGGTACCGGCTGCCTCCGCCGTCGGGCTCCACGGAGAGCTCCAGCCAGGCACGGCCGGGCGCGCGCATTTCTGCCCGCAGCCGGAGCAGCCGGCCGCGGTCGATCTGCTCCACCCGCCACCAGTCCACTACTTCGCCGGCTGCCAGGGTATGCGGGTGGCGGCGGCCACGCAGCAGCCCGGCGCCGCCGGTCAGCTTGTCCAGCCAGCCCCGCACCTGCCAGGCCAAGGGCAGCGAGTACCAGCCGTTGCGGCCGCCGATACCCTCGATAATGGTCCAGACGTGCGCCGGGTCCACGTCTGCGTGGAACGTCCGTTCGTCGATGTACACCTTGTGCCCGGCCCACTCCGGGTCGCTGGGCAGGGGGTCGGAATCCGCGCCGGCATTCGCCCAGGTGGTCTCCACCTGGCCGTCCCGTTCCTTGCCCAGCGCCAGGGCCACCGCGGTGCGGTAGGGGGTGAGGCCGCCGTCGGGCTGTGGAATGAACTGGTCGATGTCGTGCTCGTTGGCCACCGCGTCATGCTGGAGCGACTGGACCAGGGGGACCGCCATGGACCATGGAATGGGGGTTGTCAGGGCCACCCACATGCCAGCCAGCTTGGGCGCCGGAACGGGCAGCGCCAACACCACACGGTAAGGCAGGCCGGCCTCGGCTGAGTACTCCTGCATCATCCTGGCGTAGGTCAGCACCTGCCGGCAGCCGATGTCGAAGGTCCGGTTGATGGGGCCCTCAAGGGACGCCGCGGCCACCAGGTAGTAGAGCACATCACGGACGGCGATGGCCTCGATCCGGTTGCGCACCCAGCTTGGCGCCGGCATGAGCGGCAGGGTCTCGGACAGGTGCCGGATCATCTCGAAGGAGGCGGAGCCGGAACCGATCACCACGCCCGCCTGGTACACGACCGAATCCACCGGACTGTCCAGGAAAACCTTGCCCACGGCCTCGCGTGAGCGCATGTGGGTGGAAAGCTCCACGCCCTTCGGATGCAGGCCGCCCAGGTACACGATCCTGCCGACACCGGCCGCCGCGGCAGCATCCGCCGCCGTACGGGCCATCGCCTTTTCCTTCGCCTCGAAACCGGCGCCTGCGGCCATCGAGTGCACCAGGTAGTAGAAAATGTCGACGCCGGCAAGGGCTTCGCGGAGGGCGGCGCCGTCGTCGAGGCTGCTTTCCACCACGTCCACCTTGGTGCGCCAGGGCACGCCGGCGATCTTGTCGGGGGAGCGGACCAGGACCTTGACCGTGTGGCCCGCTTCCAGCAGCTTTGGCACGAGCCGGCCGCCGATGTAGCCGGTGGCACCTGTGACAAGGACCGTCTTTGGTGTTGGCCGGGCAGTCATTTCGCTCATACTGGCTCCTGTTCGTCCAATGGGGTTCGGAGCGGCGGCCTGTCCGGACGGCTGCTCCGACGCCGAATGCGATGGCAGTGCCAGCCTAGGCCCGCTGTCGCCGCTCTGCCATGTCGGTCCCGCGCGGTAGGCTGGAAGCTCCCCGGGATTCGCAGCGAATTTCGGGTTTTCGCGTTGCCTGCGATTTTTTGAAGAACACCACAGGAGCTTCTGCCATGAGTCTTTCCGGCCAGTCCGCCGCCGGCACGTCCAGCACCGGCAAAACCCGCGCCGGCACCTCCGGCGCGGTCCCCACGCTGGATGGCCTGCGCCGTGCCCTGGAACCGGACCGGACCTTCGGCCGGGTCCGGGCCGAGGCCGCACGGGGCTTCGAGGTCCGCGGGCAGGACTACCAGATCAGCGCTCCTGCCGGCCTCCGGCCCCTGCTGCTCGCGGAGATGGCAGACGGCCTGGCTGCGTCCGCGGACGGCGGCAAACCGGGCGTGGTGCTGGCCGTAACCGCCACCGGCAGGGAAGCCGAGGACCTTTCCGCGGCCCTGCGCGCGTACCTGCCGGCGGACACCGTGGCCGAGTTCCCCAGCTGGGAAACCCTTCCGCACGAGCGGCTCTCGCCGCGCTCCGACACCGTGGGCCGCAGGCTCTCCGTCCTTCGCCGCCTGGCCCACCCGGAAAGTTCGACGACGGCACGGCTGCGCGTCGTCGTCGCGCCCGTCCGCGCCGTGGTCCAGCCGGTGGTGGCCGGCCTGGGCGACCTGGTTCCGGTCACGTTGAGGGTTGGCCAGGAGATCCCGTTTTCCGATGTGGTGAGGAGCCTCGCGGACGCTGCCTACGCCCGCGTGGACATGGTGACGCACCGCGGCGAATTCGCCGTCCGCGGTGGCATCATCGACGTCTTCCCGCCCACCGAGGACCACCCCATCCGGGTTGAGTTCTTCGGGGACGAAGTGGACCAGATGCGTTGGTTCGCCGTTGCCGACCAGCGCTCGCTGTCCGCCCCGGGCATCCACCACCCCACCGAACTGCATGCGCCGCCGTGCCGCGAAATCCTCATCACGCCGTCCGTGATGTCCCGCGCCGCCACGCTGAAGGCCCAGCTGCCGGCCGCGGCGGACATGCTCGAAAAGATCGCCGGCGGCATCGCCGTGGAGGGCATGGAATCCCTGGCCCCGGTGCTGGTGGACGCGATGGTGCCGTTCGTGGACCAGCTGCCCGCGGATTCCATCGCGGTGGTCATCGAACCCGAGAAGGTGCGCACCCGCGCCCACGACCTCGCCGCCACCAACGAGGAGTTCCTTGAGGCGGCCTGGTCCACGGCATCCGACGGCGGGACGGCGCCCCTGGACCTCAGCTCCCAGGCCAGTGCTGCGCTCCATTCGGCGAGCTTCCGGTCCCTGGCCGAAACACGCGGGTCCGCGTTGGCACACGGCGTCTCCTGGTGGTCCATTACCTCCCTGGCGCAGGATGCGGAACTGCTCCCCGAGATCGACGTGCTGAACCTGCATGCCCGCGAACCCCGCGGCTACCAGGGCGACGTGGCGGAAATGATGGAGTTCATCGGCTCGCACGTCCGCGACCAGTGGCGCATCGTGGTGGCCACCGAAGGTCCCGGCCCGGCCCAGCGCCTGGCCGAGCTCTTCCACGACGCGGACATCCCGTGCGCCCGCGTGGACAGCCTGGACCACGAACCCCAGGCGGGCATCATCGAAGTGACCACCGCCGCCGTCGGCCGCGGCTTTGTCCTTGACGGGCTCAAGCTGGGCCTGCTGACGGAGGCCGACCTCCTGGGCCGGACCTCTGCCGGGTCCACCAAGGACATGCGGCGGATGCCCTCCAAGCGGCGCAATGCCGTTGACCCGCTGCAGCTGGTGGCCGGGGACTCCGTGGTCCACGAACAGCACGGAATCGGCCGGTTCGTGGAGCTCATCCAGCGGAAGGTGGCCGGCGGCGGGGACGGCGTGCGCGAGTACCTGGTCCTGGAATACGCGCCGGCCAAGCGCGGGGCGCCCGGCGACCGTTTGTTCGTCCCCACGGACCAGCTGGACCAGGTGACCCGCTACGTGGGCGGGGACACCCCGGTGCTGAGCAAGATGGGCGGCGCCGACTGGGCCAGCACCAAGTCCAAGGCCCGCAAGGCCGTCAAGGAGATCGCCGGTGAACTGATCCGGCTCTATTCGGCCCGGATGGCGTCCCGCGGGCACGCGTTCGCCCCGGACACGCCCTGGCAACGGGAGCTGGAGGAGGCCTTCCCGTACGTGGAGACCCCGGACCAGCTCACCACCATCAACGAGGTCAAGGCTGACATGGAACGGGAGATCCCCATGGACCGCCTGGTCTCCGGCGACGTCGGCTACGGCAAGACCGAGATCGCGGTGCGGGCGGCGTTCAAGGCCGTCCAGGACGGCAAGCAGGTGGCCGTGCTGGTGCCCACCACCCTGCTCGCGCAGCAGCACTATGAGACGTTCACCGAACGGTTCTCCGGCTTCCCGCTGCGGGTCAAGCCGCTGTCCCGCTTCCAGGCCGCCAAGGAGGCCAAGGAGACGGCCGAGGGCGTGAAGAACGGGTCGGTGGACGTGGTGATCGGCACGCACCGGCTGCTCTCCAAGGATTTCGAGTTCAAGGACCTTGGCCTGGTGATCGTGGACGAGGAGCAGCGGTTCGGCGTCGAGCACAAGGAAGCGCTGAAGAAGATGCGCACCAATGTGGACGTCCTGGCCATGAGCGCCACCCCGATTCCGCGCACCCTGGAGATGTCCCTGACAGGCATCCGGGAAACCTCCACCCTGGCCACCCCGCCGGAGGAACGGCACCCGGTGCTGACCTATGTGGGCCCGTACACGGACAAGCAGACCTCCGCCGCGATCCGCCGCGAACTGATGCGCGAAGGACAGGTGTTCTTCGTCCACAACCGGGTCTCCACGATCGAGCGCACCGCCGCCAAGATCCGCGAACTGGTGCCGGAAGCGCGCGTGGAGGTGGCGCACGGCAAAATGTCCGAAAGCCGGCTGGAGCAGATCATCGTGGACTTCTGGGAGAAGCGGTTCGACGTCCTGGTCTGCACCACCATCATCGAAACCGGGCTGGACATCTCCAACGCCAACACCCTGATCGTCGATGGCGCGGACAAGTACGGCCTGTCCCAGCTGCATCAGCTCCGCGGCCGGGTGGGCCGTGGCCGGGAGCGCGCCTACGCCTACTTCCTCTACCCCTCGGAGAAGCCGCTGGGCGAGGTGGCCCTGGAACGGCTCAAGGCCGTGGCAGCGCACAACGAACTCGGGGCCGGCATGCAGCTGGCCATGAAGGACCTGGAAATCCGCGGCGCCGGCAACCTGCTCGGCGGTGAACAGTCAGGACACATCCAGGGCGTGGGCTTCGACCTCTACATCCGCCTGGTGGGCGAGGCCGTGGCGGACTTCCGCGGCGAAGCCGAAGAGAAGGCCGCGGAGATGAAGATCGAACTGCCGGTCAACGCGCACCTGCCGCACGACTACGTCCCCGGCGAACGGCTGCGCCTTGAGGCCTACCGGAAGCTCGCCGCCGCGGTCACCAACGAGGCCATCGACGAGGTCATGGCGGAGCTCGTGGACCGTTACGGCGAACTGCCGCTGCCCGCGCAGAACCTCGTGGCCGTGGCCCGGTTCCGGGTGGGCGCACGGGAGGCCGGCCTGACCGACGTCGCGCTGCAGGGCAACTTCATCAAGTTCTCCCCGGCCACCCTGCCTGAATCCAAGGTGATGCGCCTGAACCGCATGTACCCGGGCGCCCAATCCAAGCCCGCCCTGGACGCCGTCCTCATCCCCAAGCCGAAAACGGCACGGATCGGCGGCCGGGACCTGCAGGACGCCGAGATCCTCGAATGGGCCAACGGCGTGATCCGGAACATCTTCTCCGATGCTCCCCTGACTGTCGGTTAGGGGATGATGGGAGGACACCACGCCGCGTCGGGAGCCGCGGCGTGGGTTGCTGTTGCGTCCACGGGACCGTACACGCTGGGCTGGTATCCACTGGATCCCACCGGCATCCTCATCGGTGGGATGGCGACTGCCGGCACGGCCCTGGTGTGCGACTGGGACCACCGTTCCAGCACGGTGGCCCACTCGCTTCCGCCGCTGTCCAATGCGATCGCGCGCGGCATCGAGAGTGCCAGCGGCGGCCACCGGCAGGGCACGCATTCCATCCTGGGTGCCGCCGTCTTCGTTTTCCTGGCCGGCCTGGCGTCGCAGGTCCATATGGACACCCCATGGGGGCACCTCTCGGTCGGCGCCGGCCTGTTGTGCATGTTCCTGATCAACATCGCGGCCAAGGCGTTGAAGCTCTTTCCCAAGAGCGGCTTCATCTCGAACTGGATCTTTGCCCTGGCGATGGCCGGCTTGGTCACGTTTTTCGCGCCGCAGCAATGGACCTGGCTGCCCACCTCGATGCTGATCGGTGTGGTGGTCCATATTGTCGGCGACCTGGTCACCACCGGGGGAGTGCCGCTGCTGTGGCCGCTGGTCATCAGGCCACCCAGGCTGCTGCGCCGGCTGCCCCTGCTGCGGAACGTCTGGCGGGCCAACGGCGCCCTCTCGCTACCCCTGCTGGGACGGGCAGGGTCCAAGCGGGAGTGGCTGGTGCTGATCCCAGTCGGTGCCTATGCCATGGTGGGCATGTCCATGGCCGGCTGGGCCATCGCCCGGGACCACTGGAGCCCTGTGGCCGCCGCCGCGGGAGCCTGGATCAGGCTCTGGTTCTAGCAGCAGAGGCAGGCACGGGGCTCCCGACAGCAAAGGACCCCGGACACTGTGTCCGGGGTCCTTTGCTGTCTGTCTGAAGGTCAGTGCTCTCCGGCGGAGTCGGAGCGTCCAAGGATGGTCTGCGGGATCCAGAACGCCAGGGCGAACAGGACCAGGCACACCGCCATCGGCCAGGGGTTGTCCAGGGTGAGGAAGGACAGGGAGTAGATGGCGCCCAGGAACAGGGCGAAGCTGACCACGAAAAGGACGGCGCTGGTGGCTGTATTGTTCTCGTTCTGCGGGGTCCGGACCATGTCCTGGTTCGACGTCGTGTCCCGGCTGGACGCGTTGATCTTGCTGGACATGTGTTCCTCCTCGGCCCCGCGGGGCGTGGTCTGTGGCGGCCGTCCGGTCCCGGTCAGTAAGCGGCTGAACCCTGTTCACCCTTGACGATGGCAATCCCGGAGCTGGCGCCGATTCGTGTTGCACCTGCAGCAATCATAGCCTGAGCGTCGGCCAGGGACCGTACGCCGCCGGAGGCCTTGACCCCCACATTCGGGCCCACGGTCTTGCGCATCAGGGCCACATCGTCAACGGTGGCGCCGCCACCGTTGAAGCCGGTGGAGGTCTTGACGAAGTCGGCGCCGGCCTCCACTGCCGCCTGGCACGCCAGGACCTTCTGTTCGTCGGTCAGGAGGGCCGTTTCGATGATGACCTTCAGGATGGCGCCGCCGGCGTGCACGGTCTCGGCAACGGCCGCGATGTCATCGGCCAGGGCGCCCTTGTCGCCTGCCCGGGCGGCGGCGATGTTGATCACCATGTCCACCTCGTCCGCGCCGTCCAGAACCGCGCCGCGGGCCTCAAACGACTTCACGTCCGTGGGGGTCGCCCCCAGGGGAAAGCCGACCACGGAACAGGTGAGGACCCCGGAGCCCTTCAGCGCCGTGGTGACGGTCTTGACCCACACAGGGTTGACGCAGACCGACTTGAACCCGTACTCGGCGGCCTCCGCGCAGACTTTCAGCACCTCGGCTTCCGAGGCTTCGGGCTTGAGCAGCGTGTGGTCGATATAGGAGGCGATGTTCCCGTCACCGGCCGGTTTGGCGGTGCCTGGGTGAACGGTGGCTTCATTGCTCATGATGGTCCTCTCGAGGGGCTTCGTGGGCCCGGCGCGTCAGTGACTCGTTTCGGAAACCATCTTGTCACAGCGCGCCGGGACCGCACCGGGTGCCCGGAGGCGGACGCCACTCATGGCAGCCGCCGGTGCCGCCGGCCTGATCAGGCGGCCACCGGCAACGCCGGCACGGGAGTGGCGGCCGGCGTTGCAGCGGCAACAGCGGTCAGCAACTGGGTGGCGCACGCCCCCGCGGCGGACGCCGCCGCGACCAGCAGGCCCAGCCGCACGCCGTCGAACGCCGCAGCGTCACCGATGGCCCAAATGCCGGGGACCGACGTGCGGAAGTCCCGGCTGATCACGATGCCGCCGCCGGCGGCCGTCCGCACACCGGCCGTGGCGGCGAGGCCGTCACGGGAGACCCGCTCCTCGGCCAGGACCACCAGGTCTCCGGTCATGCTGCTGCCGTCCTCGAAGACGACGGCCGAAGAGGCCAGGCCGGAAGCGGATCCGCCCGGAACAACGGACGGAACGACGGCGGCGGGCCGGGCCGTGGTGCGGATGGGCCGCACTCCCTTGGCCCGGAGGACGGCTTCGGCCTGTCCGGCGGCCGCGCCCGTGCCGACGAGGATACCGACGGGCCTGCGTCCCAGCTCACGGGTAATTTCCTGCACGCCCTCGGCGATACGGGGGGCGTCGTCGATGGTGCAGTAGCTCAGGCACTGGGCGGCGCCGTCCACGGGGCTGGCTACGGGGGCAGAACCGGTGGCGATGACCAGCTGGTCGTAGGCGAACTCCATGCCGTCGGCGGTGGCCACGGTGCGGTTGACGGCGTCGATGTGGCTTGCGGGCTGGCCGAAACGAACGGAAACCTGGGGCAGCATGGCCAGCTCCAGCAGTTCGGCAGGGGTGTCGTCCCGGTTGCTCAGCACGGTAATGCTGCCGGTGAAGCGGGCGCGGTCCAGCTGCGCGACCAAGGCTTGGGCGGCCGGTCCGGCCCCGGCGATGACGATGCGGGTTGCCTCGGAGGTGGACGGGGAGGGTGCCGGAGCGGACATGTGCTGGCCCTTTCGCTGGTGGCCGGTAACCGGCCGGAACTTCGTGATGCAACCCAGCGTAGGGGCCTGCTTTTTCGGTTGTGTTACCCGTCCATTGCTGTTTCGGAGGGTGCTGTTCGCCAGTATTTACCAGCCGGTAACAGAACCCGTGACGCACCTCTCATCCGGGAGCGGGCGGACACATTCGGCCGCTCCCGGACCTTAAACGCGGATCCGGTAGCCCCGCTTGACCACGGTTTCAATGAGCTTGCCGTCCGGCAGCGATGACCGCAGCCGGCTCACGGTCATGTCCAGCGCGTGGACGGAACCACGGAGCTCTAGCAGGTCCGAGAGGGACTCGCGGGAGAGGACCGCGCCCCCGGCACCGAGGAGCGCCCGCAGGAGCAGCAGCGGCGCGGGGGCGAGTTCCACCTGCCGGCCGTCGATGCGAAGGCTGCGGCCCCGGAGCTCAATGTTTCCGGAGCGCGTGTCCAGCCTCCGGACATGGTTCAATGCCAGGTGTTCGCACACCAGGCGGATGAGGGCTCCCATCCGGAACCGTTCCGGGATCAGCGGGGTTACCCCGGCGTCCAGCAGGGGCTGCGCCGTGACGGGCCCCACCACAGCGGTGGTGACATTCAGTTTCAGGCTCTCCACCAGCTGCTTGTACAGGCCCATCTCGTGGGCCGTGCTCCACATCGCGTCAACCGCGGGGGCGCTGGTGAACGTGAGGACATCCAGGTTTCCGTTGCAGGCGGCCTCGATCAGCCGCGGCAGCTTGTCCTCGCCGTCGGGCTTGACCCAGCGGTAGGGCGTCACGGTCAGGACGGTGGCGCCGGACATCCGCAGCCGTTCGATCTGGCGGACGTCGGTGTAGCCGTGCAGCTGCATGGCGACGGTCTTGCCCCGGACGCCTTCGGTGAGCAGCATGTCCACCAGCGTGGCGGTGGTTTCGTCGCTGCTGATCCCGACGTCGGCAAGGCCGGCCGCACGCACGGCACCGCGGGCCTTGGGTCCCCGGACGAACATCCGGCAGCTTCCCAGCGTCTCCAGGAGCTCATCGCCGAGGCCGAAGGAGTCTGCCGCTTCGCACCAGCGGCGCATGCCGTAGGCGGTGGTGGCGATGCAAAGGTCCGGCTTCGCGGCGATGATGGCCCGGGTGTCCTCGATCAGGCGCATGTCCTCCTGGACGGGGGCGATCTTCAGGGCAGGAGCATGCAGCACCTCGGCGCCGCGCCGTTCCAGCGCCTCAATCAGGTCCCGGGATCGCCGGTCCGAGGTGACGCCGATGCGGAACCCCTCCAGCGGCGATTCCGCGGCATCTGTCGGCTCTTCAGCCTGCGTGGGTTCGGCGGGTGCAAGTGCAGTCATGGGGGTCAATCCTTTCATGATCCCAGCAGCGAGGCCGCCAGCCTGTCCAGGTCGGCGGCCGCTCCGGCGTGCTGCCGGTTGGCCTCAGCCACCCTGACCACCTCGCCGATAACCAATACTGCGGGATTGCTGCAGCCGGCAGCGGCGGAGGTGATGGTGCCCAGGTCCGCGATGGTGGTGCGCTGGCCCGGCCGGTAGCCCCGTTCCACCACGGCCATGGGCATGTCCGGGCGCATCCCTGCCCGGCGCAGGCCGGCGGCGAGATGGTGGAGGGTTCCGATGCCCATGAGCACCACGATGGTCCCGCCCAGGCCGGCAAGGTGGTGGTGCTCCTTGTCGGTCAGCGGGGCGTGCCCGGAAACTACGGTGAACATGTGGCTGACGTCGCGGTGGGTGACCGGGATGCCGGCGGCCGCCGGCACCGAGATGGCACTGGTCACGCCCGACACCACGTGGACCTTGACGCCGGCGGCCACGCACGCGGCAACTTCCTCCCCGCCCCGGCCGAAGACGTAAGGGTCCCCGCCCTTGAGGCGCACCACGTTGTTGCCGGCCACGGCGCTTTCGACCATCAGTTTTTCGATGTCCGACTGGCTGACCTTGTGGTGGCCCGGCTTCTTTCCGACGTCCACCAGCTGCGCGGAGGTCAGCAGCGGAAGCTCCTGGTACGGGGCCAGCCGGTCATAAAAGACGACGTCCGCATCCCGAAGCGCGTTGACCGCAGCCACGGTGAGCAGGTCACCGGTGCCCGGTCCGCCGCCCACCAGGGTGACGTGGCCGGCGGGGCCGGCGGCGGGCTCGGCAGCGACCGGGATGCCTGCGTCCCGGCAGCGGTCCAGGAGGGCGCCCCAGCCGGGCTGTCCGTCCTCGACGGCTGCGACCAGGAACAGCCGCTCCGGCACGTGGACGAGCCGCGCCTCGGCGGGGCTTCCAATGCGGTGGACGACGGCGCCCGCGGCTTCGTACCGCCGCACCGCCTGCCGCGCGGCATCGGGGGCGCCGGCCACCAGGACGTTCCGGCCGGTGAGGTCGATACTGAGCTGCATGGCTATGCCTCGTTTCCAGGGGTTTCCGTGGTGGCGGAGCGTACCGGGATGGAAGCGCCGATCAGGACCTTGCCTTTTTCCTCCGCAGTGGCGGGGCGCATCTGGCCGCGCTCGTCCGGGACGAAGGTGATGGAGTCGTCCTTCTGGTCGGGGGCGTTGACGAAGGAGCGGAACCGGCGCAGGCGTTCGGGGTCCTTGAGGGTGTCTGCCCATTCATCCACGTACGTGTCCACGTGCTTGGCCATGGCGGCTTCAAGTTCCTCGGCGATGCCCAGGGTGTCCTTCACCACCACGTCCTCGACGTGCTTGATGCCGCCGTCGAGCTCTTCCTGCCAGCGTGCGGTGCGCTGCAGGCGGTCCGCCGTGCGGATGTAGTACATGAAGTAGCGGTCGATGTACTTGATCAGGGTTTCGTCGTCCAGGTCCTTGGCCAGCAGCTGGGCGTGGGCGGGGGTGGCCCCGCCGTTGCCGCCGACGTACAGGTTCCAGCCGTCGGCGGTGGCGATGACGCCCACGTCCTTGCCACGTGCCTCGGCACACTCACGGGCGCAGCCGGAGACGCCCATTTTCAGTTTGTGCGGGCTGCGCAGGCCGCGGTAGCGAAGCTCCAGCTGGATGGCCATGGCCACCGAGTCCTGGACACCGAACCGGCACCAGGTGGATCCGACGCACGACTTCACCGTGCGCAGGCTCTTGCCGTACGCCTGGCCGGACTCGAAGCCGGCGTCCACCAGTTCCTTCCAGATCTCCGGCAGCTGCTCCAGCCGGGCACCGAACATGTCGATCCGCTGGCCGCCGGTGATCTTGGTGTACAGGCCGTACTTTTCGGCGACGGCGGCGATCACGCCGAGCTTCTTGGGCGTGATCTCCCCGCCGGCGATGCGGGGGACCACCGAGTAGGTGCCATCCTTTTGCATGTTGGCCAGGGCACGGTCGTTGGTGTCCTGCAGCGTGCCGCGGCCGGCGTCCAGCACGTAGGCGCTGTTCTGGCTGGCCAGGATGTTGGCGATTGTGGGCTTGCAGATGTCGCAGCCGGCCCCGGTGCCGTACTTGGCCATGATCTCCTCGAAGGAGGTCAGGCCCAGGACGCGGATGGCGTCGAAGAGTTCCTGGCGGGACAGTTCAATATGTTCGCACAGTGCCTTGGAGACCTCGACGCCGGACTTGGTCAGCTCGGTTTCCAGCAGCTTCTTCAGCATGGGCACGCAGGACCCGCACTGGGTTCCGGCCCGGGTGCAGCCCTTCAGTTCTCCCAGTTCCTGGACGGGAGCATTGCCGTCGCAGGCGCCGCAACCGTTGATGGCGTCCCGGATGGAGCCGGCGGTGACGTTGTTGCAGGAGCACAGGGTGGCGTCGTCGGGGAGCTCGGTTTCGGGAGCTTCGCCGCCGCCTGCCGCGGACAGGAACGCACCGGGCTCTGCCGGAAGTTCGCGGCCCAGGAGCGGGCGCAGGCTCATGTAGGGGGAGGCGTCGCCAACGAAGATGCCGCCCAGGAGGGTTTTGGCGTCGTCGGTGGTGACGATCTTCTGGTAGACGCCGCGGGCGGGGTCCGCATAGACGATTTCTAGGGCGTGTTCGGTGCGGGCGAAGGCGTCACCGAAGCTGGCGACGTCCACGCCGGAGAGCTTCAGCTTGGTGGCGGTGTCGAAGCCGGGGAACGTGGCGTCGCCGCCGTGCAGCCGGTCGGCGACGATCTCGGCCATGGTGTTGGCGGGCGCCACCAGGCCAAGGCACATGCCGCCGAAGTTGGCCACCTCGCCAATGGCCCAGATGCCGGGGACTTCGGTGGCGCAGTAGTCGTTGATGACCACGCCGCCGCGCTGGCCCAGGCTGAAAAGCTGATCTTCGCCGTCGGCGGCGCGGAAGAGCTCGTCACGGGGCCTGACGCCGACCGCGACGATCACCAGGTCGGCGGGGATGATGCGGTCGTCGGCCATCAGCACCCCGGTGACCTGGCCGTCGTCGTCCGTCAAAATCTCCGACGGGAAGACACCGCCGTGGACCTCGAAGCCCTTGGCTTCGATCAGGCGGCCCAAGGCCTGGCCCGCGCCCTCGTCCAGCTGGGTGTTCATGAGCCACGGGGCCCCGTTGATGACCACGGGGGTGGCGCCGAGCTGCTCGGTGCCGGCGGCGGATTCCAGTCCAAGCAGCCCGCCGCCGATGGTGACCGCGTTGATCTTGCGGCCGAGTTTCGCGGTGAGGTCGGCGACTGCCTTGTTGATGGCCCACACGTCCTCCAGCGTCCGGTAGACGTGGGCGTGCCCGGCGCCGGGGATGGGCAGGCGGACGGCGTCCGAGCCTGTGGCCACCACCAGTTCGTCGTATTCGTACGTGTGGCCGGCGGCCGTTTCCACCGTCTTGGCGCCCGCGTTGACCTTCACGACGCGCTCGCCGGTCTTCAAGGTCAAGGAGCCGTGCTCCCACATCGTGGCCGTTCCCAGCGTCAGGTCCACGCCGGTGTCCGTGAGCGCCTTGGAGAGTGCCACCCGGTCGTAGGGGAGGTGGGCTTCCTCGGTGAGGACCGTGACATCCCAGCCGTCGAGGCCGCGGGCATGCATGGCGTCCGCGAAACGGTGGGCCGCAGGGCCGCCGCCGGCGACGACGATGCGGCGCGGAGTCTCGGTGCTTGAAGTCAGTTCGGTCACGGTGGGCCTTTCGCATGGGCCGCAGACGGTGCTCTGCAGCTTGTGCCTCCAGCCTAGGGAGGGGCAGTTTCGCCTCAGTTTCCCTTTTGTTTCGTCAACTTAACTTCTGCATCACGAACGCATTTCCGGCCGCGTGAGGTCTCTTTTACCCGCCGGACACATTCACCGCACCCCATTGAAACACCCGGAACCTAGCGTGGAACACGGCAGCACAAGCGGCCGCTTGCAGGGACAACACGCACAGGGAGAGGAGCCGGACATGACGGCAACACTGGAACTTGGGGCGCTCGCCGCCGAATCAGACACCGCCGGATTCGGGACCGGCTGGCACCGCGTCTGCGCCGTGGACGACCTCGAACCCGCCTGGGGCGAGGCGGCATTGCTGGCCGGACGCCAGGTGGCCCTGTTCCGCACCGGTCCACGTGAAGTCTTCGCCGTGGGGCACCAGGATCCGGCCACCGGCGCCCATGTCATGGCCCGCGGGATCCTGGGTTCCAAGGGCACGCGCCCCACGATCGCCTCGCCGCTGCACAAGGAGGTCTACGACCTCGAGACCGGTGAATGCTTCACCACCCCGGGCCTGCGCCTGGCCGCCTTCAGCACCAGGATCACCGACGGGTTCGTCGAGGTGGAACTCTAAGACTTCCCGCACACAGGAAAGGGGCGCCAAACGGCGCCCCTTTCCGTGGCTAAAGTCCCAGTGCCTCGCTGACATCGTGGAGGACCTCGTCCAGTGAGGCACGCGCCGCCTGGCGCGCCTCGGGAAGTTCGGCAGCGGATC
This sequence comes from Pseudarthrobacter sp. NPDC058196, assembly GCF_042882685.1. Taxonomy (NCBI): domain Bacteria; kingdom Bacillati; phylum Actinomycetota; class Actinomycetes; order Micrococcales; family Micrococcaceae; genus Pseudarthrobacter; species Pseudarthrobacter sp. NPDC058196. Next base: position 257,340 of record NZ_JBHVVN010000008.1, on the reverse strand, counting down.
CCACCTGGTGGATCACTTCGAGGTAGCACTTGAGTTTGGGCTCCGTGCCGCTGGGCCGGATGATCACGCGGGTCAAGTCCCTGGTGATGTACAGGAGGCCCTCCGTGGGCGGCAGCTGGCCGCTTCCCTCCGCCAGGTCGGTGAAGACTTCCACCGCGGACTGCCCGAACGATTCCGGCGGTGAAACCCGCAATCGGTTCATCATGGCGTCGAGGAGGCCCAGGTCCGCGACCCGGATGCTCAGCTGGTCGCTGGCGTGCAGGCCGTGCTGGAGGTACAGCTCGTCGAGGGTGTCGAAGACCGTCTTGCCGGCGGCCTTGGCGGTGGCGGCGAGTTCGGCGATCAGGACGGCGGCGGAAATACCGTCCTTGTCCTTTACCAGGTCCGGCGCGACGCAGTAGCCCAGTGCTTCCTCGTAGCCGTAGGTGAGGCCGGGAACCCGGGAGATCCATTTGAACCCGGTCAGGGTTACTTCATGCGCGAAGCCCGCGGCGGCGGCCACGCGCGCCAGCAGGCGGGAGGACACGATCGAGTTGGCAAAGACGCCCCGGTGGTCCGTTTCGGTGCCGGTGCCGGCGTCCGCGAGCCTGGCGGCGATGTGGGCCCCCAGCAGGGCGCCCACTTCGTCTCCGCGGAGCATCCGCCAGGCACCCGTGTCCGGGTCCTTGGCGGCGACGGCAGCCCGGTCGGCGTCGGGATCGTTCGCGATGACGAGGTCGGCGTCGATCCGTTCGGCCGCTTCGACGGCGAGGTCGAGTGCCCCGGGTTCTTCCGGATTGGGGAAGCTGACGGTGGGAAATTCGGGGTCCGGTTCGGCCTGTTCGGCCACCATGGTGACATCCGTGAAACCTGCCGCTCTGAGGACCTCCAGTGCTGTTCCGCCGCCCACGCCGTGCAGCGGGGTCAGGACGATCCGCAGGTCCCGGGCCGGGAAGTGGTCCGGCATGGCCAGGGCCGCGATCGCCTGCTGGTAGTCCGCGGCCAGCGAGCCGTCCAGCACGGTCCACCCGCCGTCCGCAAGTTCGATCGAGTCAACGGTGCCCACGGCGCTGATCCGCGCGGCGATCCGGGCGTCGTAGGGAGCCACGATCTGGGCGCCGTCGCCGTCAGCGGACACGGCGTGCCGGCCCAGGTAGACCTTGTACCCGTTGTCCTGCGGGGGGTTGTGGCTGGCGGTGACCATGACGCCGCCGTCGCATTCCAGCGCGCGGACGGCGTAGGCCAGCAGGGGAGTGGGGAGGGCTGCCGGCAGCAGGAAGGTCTCGATGCCCGCCGCGGTGAAGATGGCGGCGGTTTCAGTTGCGAAGACATCCGAGTTGTGCCGGGCGTCATAGCCGACGACGGCGCGCGGCCGGGTGCCGGAAGAGGCGTCGGCCACGGCGTCCACGAGGAAGGCGGCCAGTCCGGCTGCGGCGCGGCGGACCACCACCCGGTTCATCCGGTTCGGCCCGGGTCCGAGGGCGGCGCGCAGGCCCGCCGTGCCGAACTGCAGCGTGCCCCGGAAGCTGTCTTCCAGTTCCTGCCGGGCCGCGGGGTCGCCTTCTTCAACCAGGCTCACAAGCTCAAGCAACGATGCCTGTGTTGCGGGATCCGGATCCAGGGCAGCCCATTCCCGGGCCTCGGCAAGCAGGCGAAGTTCGGCATCGGAAGACGTCATGGGCCTAACGCTATCGTCATTGCAGGTCCCTTGCCTGCACCCCGCCAGTCCTGGACGTTCAGAGCCGGGCGATGATGTCGGCCAGCAACCCGGAGATGCGCGGGCCTGCGGCTTGGCCGGATTCGATGACTTCCTGGTGGCTGAGCGGCTGGGGGCTGATGCCCGCTGCCAGGTTGGTGACCAGGGAAATACCGAACACTTCCATTCCGGCGTGGCGGCCGGCGATGGCCTCCAGGGCCGTCGACATGCCGATCAGGTCCGCCCCGATCCGCTTGGCGTACTGCACTTCAGCCGGAGTCTCGTAGTGCGGGCCGGGGAACTGGGCGTAGATGCCCTCGTCCAGGGTGGGGTCCACCTCGCGGGCCAGTCCGCGGATGCGCGGTGAATACAGGTCCGTCAGGTCCACGAACGTGGCGCCTTCCAGCGGGGAGGCAGCGGTGAGGTTGATGTGGTCGCTGATCAACACGGGGGTGCCGGGTGTCCAGGCCTCGTTCAGTCCGCCGCAGCCGTTGGTGAGGACCAGGGTCTTGCACCCGGCCGCCGCGGCGGTCCGGATGCCGTGAACCACTGCCCGGACGCCCTTGCCTTCGTAGTAGTGGGTCCGCGCACCCAGGACCAGGGCGCGTTTTCCGTCCTTGGTCAGTACGGACCGGATGGTTCCCACGTGGCCTTCCACGGCGGGAGCATGGAAGCCTGGGACCTCCTCCGCGGAGAGGGTGGCGGTGGTCTCGCCGATCAGGTCGGCGGCTTCGCCCCAACCGGAGCCTAGGACCAGGGCGACGTCGTGGCGGTCCACTCCGGTCTCCTCGGCAATGTAGTCAGCGGCGGCTCGGGCGGCGGCAAACGGGTCCGTGTTCAGGAAGTCTGTTGTACTCACGAGTACAAGTTATCCTGCCGCCACTGTTGCCCTCATCACGGCTGGCCCGGAAAGCGCCCTGTTTTCTTGGTGGTCCGGCCGGAGATGGGCGAGAATGGATGACTGTGACTACGCATCCAGATTTCAGTTCCCCCCGAATCGCGATCCTGGGAGGCGGTCCCGGCGGATACGAAGCGGCCATGGTCGCCGCCTCGCTCGGGGCGACGGTCACCATCATCGAACGTGCCGGGCTTGGCGGCTCCGCCGTGCTGACCGACGTCGTTCCCTCCAAGACCCTCATCGCCACGGCCGACCTCATGGCCCGGGTGGCCGAGGCAGGCGAGCTGGGCGTGAAGTTCGACGTCGACGGCGGCGACTTCGTACCGGTGATGCACGCAGACCTCAAGCACATCAACGACCGTCTCCTCAACCTGGCCCGCACCCAGTCCCACGACATCCGCGACGGCCTGGAGAAGGTGGGCGTACGGATCATTGCCGGGTCCGGCCGCCTTTTGGATAACCACACCATCGAGGTCCTTACCGCTGACGGCACCGAGAAGGTGGAAGCGGACACCATCCTCCTGGCCGTCGGCGCGCACCCCCGCGAACTGGAAACCGCCCGCCCAGACGGTGAGCGGATCCTGAACTGGACCCAGATCTACGACCTTGACGAACTTCCCGAAGAACTGATCGTCGTCGGCTCCGGCGTGACGGGTGCCGAATTCGCCTCCGCCTACAACGGCCTGGGATCCAAAGTCACCCTGGTCTCCAGCCGCGACCGTGTGCTGCCGGGATCCGACGTCGACGCCGCGGTGGTTCTGGAGGAAGTCTTCGAGCGCCGCGGGGTCCGGGTCCTCTCCCGCTCCCGCGCCCAGTCTGTGGAACGCACGGACGACGGCGTGGTGGTGACTCTCGCCGACGGCTCCACCGTGACCGGCAGCCACTGCCTGCTGTGCCTGGGCTCCATCCCCAACACCGCCGGACTGGGCCTTGAAGAAGCCGGCGTGGCCGTCAGCGACAGCGGCCACATCAAGGTTGACGGAGTATCCCGCACCACGGCCCCGAACATCTACGCCGCCGGCGACTGCACCGGCGTCCTGCCGCTGGCCTCGGTGGCCGCCATGCAGGGCCGCATCGCGGTGGCGCACTTCATGGGCGACGGCGTGACTCCGCTCAAGCTCCACCAGGTGGCGTCGAACATCTTCACGTCCCCGGAAATCGCCAACGTGGGGGTGTCCGAAGCGGAGATCGAGTCCGGCAAGTACCAAGCGGACATCATCAAGCTTTCGCTGCGCAGCAACGCCCGCGCCAAGATGCGCAACGCCAAGGACGGCTTCGTGAAGATCTTTGCCCGGAAGGGCTCCGGAACCGTGATTGGCGGCGTGGTGGTCGGTCCCAATGCCTCGGAGCTGATCTTCCCGATCTCCATCGCCGTCAAGCAGAAGCTGCACGTGGACGACCTCGCCAGCACGTTCACCGTGTACCCGTCGCTCACCGGTTCCATCTCCGAGGCCGCCCGCCGCCTGCACGTCCACATGTAAGGGCCTAAGGGCCCGCATTCCGCGGGCAACCCGTTGTTACACTCTGCTCATGATTGGGCTCCCCTTCGCGGGAAACGGGCTGGTACATGCCGGCTTTGTCGGGCTGGGGATCCTCGCAGCCCTGCTGTTCTACGCGCATGAGAAGCGCCGGCGCGGGCTTTCGGATCCGCGGTTATGGCCGATTGCCGGTTTCGCCGTTGCCTTCGGCGCGATCGGTTCCAGGCTGCTGACGTGGGACATCTCGCGTCAGGTTTCGCTGGCCGACTGGTGGGGTAATGGCGACCGCAGTATTTTGGCCGGCCTGGTCGGAGCCTGGTTCGGCGTGCACTTGGGCAAACGCTTGACCGGATACCGGCAGCGGACGGGCGACCTGCTGGCCCCGGCAGTGGCCCTTGCCCTGATCATCGGGCGGATAGGCTGCCTGCTTACCGAACTGCCCGGTACACCGACCGGGGGCGACTGGGGAATCATCCTCACCCCTGGGCAGGCCGCCCTGACAGGTTCGCTTCCCGGGGTAGGCCTTCACCCATCTTTTGCCTACGAGATCGTCTTCCACATGGTTGCCTTCGGCCTCATGTGGCGCTTCCGGGACAGCCTGCCGCATTCCGGAGATCTCTTCATTTGTTTTGTGGGCGCCTACGCAGTCTTCAGATTCCTGGTTGAGTTTGTCCGGGGCAATGAAGTGCTTTGGCTGGGGATGAGCCGTCCCCAATGGTTCCTGCTTGCCGTTCTGCCTCTGCTGGCCTGGCGCGTACAGCGGGTGTTCGGACATCCCGTCAGCCCTGAGCTGGAAGGAACCGTGGCGTGAGCGAAGACAGCCCGGATGGCCCCCAAAAGCCTCCCGATCCGCCGCAGCAGAACGCACGGCGCAGCGGACCCCGGGGTGGTTCCCTGGGTCTAGGGGCCCTCGTTGGCGCCCTGGCACTGTACGCGGTCTACGTGGTGGGAACAATGGCCCGGGGGCCTTACGCGTGGTCTGTTAGCTTCTTCGCCGTGCCCGCCGCCTTCATTCCCATCGTCCTGTACCTCGCCGTGGCGATCGTGCTGGCAGTACGGCGCCGGACGTCGCTCTGGGGGGCAGGGCTGCTGATCGGCTTGGGGGCTTTTGTCTTGCTCGGCGGTGGCCTCTGCATCAGCCTCCTTGTCCAGGCCCGGGCTTGAAATGGAAGATGCAAGGAAAGTTCCGTCCCTCCGAAGGAGCCCCACCGCGGGGGCGGCAGCGGGAACCGGAGCGCGGCTACCCGGGCCTGGGCATCTTCCCGCTGCTTGGCGGGGGACTTTGCCTGGGCGTCCTCGCACCGTCCAGAATCTGAGAAGGGAGCACTGATCAATGAGGTCTCAGGAGTTGCCAGGAGCCGGCCAGCCGCTGCGAGGTGACCGGATCCATCGCTATGTCACCGCCTTTTGTCCCCACTGCCACGAGTCGAATCAGCCGCTGGCCCAAGTCCGGCGCCTGTCCGGAGCGCTGCTGGTACGCGACGGGCGCGTATGGCTGGAGCGCGGGTGCCCCGACCACGGTTTGATCCGCACGCTCTACGACGAGTCACCGGAGATCCTGCGCTACCTGGAGCAATGGCAGGCGCCGACCAAGCAGCACATTCCGGACCGGGCAGGAAATTTCCGTCCCGTCCCCGAGGCGTATGCGTATGGACTTCCGGCCATGCAGACCCAGCACACGTGCATCCTGCTCCAGGACATCATCGAGCACTGCAACCTGAAGTGTCCCACCTGTTTCACCGCCTCTGGTCCGCAACTTCAAGGCGTAGCTCCGCTTCAAGAGGTTCTGGCCAATATTGATGCCCGCCTGGCTCGCGAGAACAATCGCCTCGATGTGCTGATGTTGTCCGGCGGGGAACCAACGCTGTACCCGTACCTGGCGGAACTGCTGGACGAACTCGTGGGCCGGCCGATCGTCCGGATCATGGTGAACAGCAACGGCTTGCTGATAGCGTCCGACGACGACCTGCTTGAACTGCTGGCCCGGCACCGGGACAGGGTAGAGGTGTACCTCCAGTACGACGGCTCTTCCAGGGAGGCATCGATCCACCACCGCGGTGGCGACCTGACCCGCTACAAGGATGCGGCGATCTCCCGCCTGTCCGCGGCAGGCGTATTCACTACCCTGACCATGACGGCATCCCTGGGCATTAATGACGGCGAGATCGGTGACGTGGTGATGCGTGCGCTGGAGACCCCGTTCGTGGGCGGCGTGGCGCTGCAGCCCGTGTTCGGGTCCGGGCGCGGGCACGGCATCGATCCCCTCGACCGGCTCACGCATACGGGCGTCCTGGACAGGCTCGAATCCCAAACCGGCGGCGTGGTCTCCTGGCACGACCTCACGGCATTGCCGTGCTCACATCCGCACTGCGCGTCGGTGGGGTACATGCTCAAGGACGACGCCGGCACCTGGCGTTCCTTGGCAGCGCTCATCGGCCACGACCAATTGCTGGCCTGGCTCGAGCTCAATCCTGACAGCATTGCCAACAGGATTGCTGACAGCGCCATCCCGCTCGAGCTGCGTAACCTGATGAAAACCTCGCTGCTTGACCTGCTCAGTGAGCAGTCGTCCCTGTCACACCCACGGACCATGGATCTTTGGAAGAACATCTGCACGCAGTGCGACCTCGGCATCGGAACGCTGACCACCCTGGCCGCCGGCAAGCTGCCCGGCCAGCAGCAGCGGCTGCGCCGGCTCTTGGCCGAGCGGGTCACCCGGATCATGGTGAAGCCCTTCATGGACATGTCCACCATGATCGAGGAACGGCTCACGCAATGCTGCGTCCACGTTGGAACCAAGGGTGACGACGGGGAGCACCAATGCGCGCCATTCTGCGCTGTCCAGGCATGGCCTGCCCTGGCCCGGCAGCGGATGAGCACGGCAACCGGTGCACGGCTGCTTCCGGTGCGCCAGGCCTAGGGCAGAGCCATGGACCCAGCTTCCAATGCCCGGCGGATCGCTGGGGGGCCCACGCCCTCCGAGCTGATGCGCAGGCACGCCGTAGCCCACTCCATCCCGCCGGGTCCGGGCACTGCGCCGGTCACCCATGCGGCACCATTTGATCCGCTCCGGCTGTGCATCTTTGCCACGGTTGCCTTGCTCGGCTGGCTGGCAGGTCCTGCCGCCCTGGCCGTCTTTGCCGGGCTTGGATTCGCGGGTTACTGGAAGGCAAGGAGAAGGGGCCTGGCACGGTCCAAGTGCTTTCTGCGCGACACGAGGCTTGTTCTGGCCTATCTCGCCGTCCTCCTGGCGGCGGGCCTCTATGGAACCTATCTGGTGGCCGGGAGGGTCTTGGGCGTCTGAACGTTTGCGCCGGTGTGGCCTTGAGGTCAGGGGAAGGCTGGGGAGAAGTGCTTTTCGATAAGCCCCTTGATGTCCTCGTGGCATCCGCCGCAGCCGGTGCCGGCCCGGGTGGCCTTGGATACTTCCGCCACGGTTGCGCAGCCTACCTCCACAGCGCCCTGGATCGCCGCTCCGCTGACACCGGCGCACCGGCAGACGGTGCCGGCGGGGTCGGCGGCTCCGGCGCCGGGGACCTGGTCCGGCCCGTCCAGGCGCAAGAGCAGGGAACGGTCGGCAGGAAGTTCCGCGCCCCGTTCAAAAAGCCCCACCAGTTCGGCCGCGGTGCGCGGCATCCCCACCGACACCAGGGCTTCAAGGACCCCGCCGCGGGTGGTCATCTTGACATAGCGGCCGTGCTCCGGATCGGCCCACTGTGCGATCTGCAGGCGTGGCCGGCCGTTGACGGCCCCCGCCGTGAGCGCTTCCTCGTCCCAGGGGTCGGCGCCGTTGTCCCCGGCCACCGCCATGTTCAGGCCGCGGGCCTTCAACACCACGACGGCGGGTTGTTCCGGCGGCAGGGCCGGCAGCAGGTCCGCCTCCGCGGCTGCCCCTTCGGCCAGCAGTGTGAGGTAGCCGGCCAGCCATTCGGCCTGGCGCCAGCCGGGACCCACAAGCCCGGAAGGGCCCGCGGCGTTCCTGCATGCCGCGCAGCCCGGATCCGGACAGCGAACCTCCGCGCAGTCGCCGATGGCAAAGATGTGCGGTTCGTGGTGCGCCCGCAGCCGGTGGTCCACCAGGATCCCGGTGCCGGTGGACAGTCCGCAGCCTTCGGCCAGCTCGGTCCGGGGACGGACCCCGCACGAGATGACCAGGAGGTCGCCGTCGATCGCTGATCCGTCGTCGAGCAGCAAAGCCGAGAATCCGCCGTCGGGCGCGTTGTGCTCAACGCCGGTGGAACGGGCGTTGCCTGCCACCCTCACGCCGCACCGGCGCAGCCCGGCGGCCAGGAGGGCTCCGCCGCCGCGGTCGATGTTCCGGCCCAGGGGGTGCGGCCCGTTGTGGACCACGGTGACCGTGGCCCCTTCTTCCGCGGCCGCCAGCGCCGTCTCCAGGCCGAGGACGCCGCCGCCCAGGACCACCACCCGTTTGCCACCGTCCACCGCCTGGCGGAGCACGTCCGCGTCGCGGAGGTCGCGCAGTGCCGTGACCCCGGCGGGAAGCACGGGGGAGGCCGGGTCGGGGTTGATGCCGGTGAGGTTGGGGATGACGGGCCGGGATCCGGTGGCAAACACCAGCCTGTCGTAGTGCACGGCGGTTCCGTCGGAAACCAGGACCTGCTGCCGCGCCCGGTCCACCCGCTTGGCCCGCACGCCCAGGCGGACATCCACTCCCTCGGCTGCCAGGTCGGCGGTGTCGGCGAGGGCCAGGGCGCCGGCGGTGGTGCGGCCGACGCCGAGGTCCGCCACCAGGACGCGGTTGTAGGCGGCCTCGGACTCCTCACCCACCACAGTGAGCCGGGCGTGCCCGCCGCGGACGGCGGGCAGGAGCTCGTCCACCAGCCTGGCGGCCACGGGGCCGAATCCCACGATCACAATCTGCTCGCTCATGAGGCCTCCGTCTTTTGCAGGATGCGGGCGGAATCGGGGGCGGCCACGGGCCGGACCCACACGGTGTTGAACTTGAATTCAGGCATCCCGGAGATGGGATCGGTGGCGGCTTCGGTCAGCCGGTTGGCGCTTTCGGATCCCGGGAAGTGGAAGGGCAGGAAAACCGTTTCGGGCCGGATGGCGGTGCTGAGTTCCGCCCGGCACACCACCTCGCCGCGGCCGTTGGACACGGAGAGCAGCGAGCCGGCGGTGATACCGAGGGCCTCGGCGGCCGCGGGATGGATCTGGGCGGTCGCCTCCGGCTGGGCGGCGAGCAGTTCGGCGACCCGCCGGGTCTGCGCCCCGGACTGGTAGTGCTCCAGGAGGCGCCCGGTGATGAGGGTCATTTCCTTGGCGTCGGCCGCCGCGTTTGCGCCGGCGTCCGCAGCGGAAGGACGGCGGCGGCGGGGAACCACCGGGACCATGACCGCCTTGCCGTCGGGGTGCGCGAAGCCGTCCCGGAAGAGCCGGGGGGTGCCGGTGCTGCCGGCAGGGTAGGGCCAGTAGGCGGCCTCGCCCCGGTCCAGCATGGCGTAGTCGATGCCGGAGTAGTCGGCAAGGCCGCCCGCGGAGGCAAGCCGCAGTTCCTCGAAGACGGTCTCGGGGTCCTCGCTGTAGGTGGAGGGGGCGTCCAGCCGCTCAGCCAACCGGGCCATGATCCACAGCTCGCTGCGGGCACCGGCGGGCGGGGAAATGGCGCGGCGCCGGCGCAGGACGCGTCCTTCCAGGTTGGTCAGGGTGCCTTCCTCCTCGGCCCACTGGAGGACCGGAAGGATGAGGTCGGCCTCCGCAGCGGTCTCCGACATGAAGAAGTCGCACACCACCAGGAAGTCCAGGCTGCGCAGGCCCTTGATGACGGCGTTGGCGTCGGGGGCGGCCACGGCGATGTTGGAAGCGTGCACGAAAAGGCACCGTACGCCGTCGGGCTGTCCCAGCGATTTAAGCAACTGGACGGCGGGCAGGCCGGGCCCGGGGATCAAAGCTTCTGGTACGCCCCAGACAGCGGCGACGTGGGCCCGGGCAGCAGGGTCGGTGATCTTCCGGTAGCCGGGAAGTTGGTCCGCCTTCTGGCCGTGCTCGCGGCCGCCCTGGCCGTTGCCCTGCCCGGTGAGGGTGCCGTAGCCGCTGCGGGCGGAGCCCGGCAGGCCCAGCAGGAGGCTGAGGTTGATGGCAGCGGTGGCGGTGTCGGTGCCGTCCACGTGCTGTTCCACGCCGCGGCCGGTCAGGATGTAGCTGCCGCCTGCCTGCGCCCCGGCGGCCAGCCTGCGGGCGGTTTCGCGGATCAGGTCCGCGGGGACGCCGGTGAGGGACTGCACGCGCTCGGGCCAGAAGGCGTTGACGCTGCGGGCTACGGCGTTGTAGCCCGTGGTGCGCTCCTGCAGGTAGCCGGTGTCCGCCAGGCCTTCGTGGATGACCACGTGCGAGAGTCCCAGCAGCAGGGCCAGGTCGGTGCCCGGCAGCGGCTGGAGGTGGATGCCGCCGCCGTCGGCCGTGAAGGCTGCGGTGGCGGAGCGGCGCGGATCCACCACGATCAGTCCGCCGGCGTTGCGGGCACCCTGCAGGTGCTGGACGAACGGCGGCATGGTCTCGGCGACGTTCGAACCCAGCATCAGGATGGTGCTGGCGGCAGCCAGGGCCTCGACCGGGAAGGGCAGGCCGCGGTCCACGCCGAAGGCGCGCATGCCGGCGGCCGCTGCCGAGGACATGCAAAACCTGCCGTTGTAGTCGATGCGGGAGGTTCCCAGTGCCAGCCGGGCGAACTTGCCCAGCTGGTAGGCCTTCTCGTTGGTGAGTCCGCCGCCGCCGAAAACACCCACGGAGTCCGCCCCGTGGCGGGCGCGGGCCTCCCGTACGGCCGAGGCGGCCAGGTCCAGGGCGTGGTCCCAGCCAATGGGCCGGTGGACGCCGTCGGGGCCCTTAAGCAGCGGTTCGGTGATCCGGCCGGCGTGGTTCAGGAGCGTGGGGGAGGTCCACCCTTTGCGGCAGAGGCCGCCGCGGTTGGTTGGGAAGTCCCGGCCGGCAACTTCCAGTGCGGGCGCGGGTTCCAGGGCAGGCACGGGGCCTGGCCCCGGCTGTGGAGCCGGGGCCAGGTCCGCGGGGGACGTGAGCGTCATGGCGCACTGCAGGGCGCAGTAGGGGCAGTGCGTGTCGGCGCTTTTGGTCATGTTAGACGTGCCCCATCGCGTTCCGGCCGGCGTTGCGGATGTAGCAGGTCCAGCAGACCACCAGCATGAGGACATAGGCGCCGACGAATCCGTAGAAGGCCGGGGTGTAGGAGCCGCTGGCGGTGCTGGAGGCATTGAGCACCTGGGGGATCACGAAGCCGCCGTAGGCGCCGATCGCGGAAATCAGGCCCAGTGCCGAGGACGCCAGGCGCTGGGTGGCAACCGGGTTGGCGCCGTTGCGGGCAGCCCGGCTGGAGGTGGCGAAGATGACCGGGATCATCCGGTAGGTGGCTCCGTTGCCGAAGCCGCTGGCGGTGAACAGCATGAGGAACAGGACAAGGAAGAGCAGGAAGTTCTTCAACGGGAGGGTCCAGATCATGGTCAGCGTGATCACGGCCATGGAGGCGAAAGCGGCAACGGTCATCCGGGCGCCGCCCATCCGGTCCGCCATGCGTCCGCCGTACGGGCGGGCCAGCGAACCCACCAGGGGGCCGAGGAAGGCCAGGGACAGTGCCACGGTCCCCACCCCGATGGAGGAGAACGCGGGGAAGTAGTCCTTGATGAGCTTGGGGAACACACCGGCGAAGCCGATGAAGGAGCCGAAGGTGCCGATGTACAGCAGCGCCATGACCCACAGGTGCGGTTCCTTCAGCGCTGCGACCGACCCGGCCACGTCGCCCTTGGCGCTGGTGAGGTTGTTCATGTACTTGAAGGCGCCGAACGCGGCCAGCAGGATGAACGGAACCCACATCCACCCGGCCATTGGCAGGTTGACGGTGCCGGCAGCCAGCAGCGTGATGACGATGGGAACGGCAAGCTGTGCGACGGCGGCGCCCAGGTTTCCGCCGGCGGCGTTCAGGCCCAAGGCCCAGCCCTTTTCCCTCGCCGGGTAGAAGAACGTGATGTTGGCCATGGAGCTGGCGAAGTTGCCGCCGCCGAAGCCGGCGAGGGCGGCCACCAGGAGCATGACCCCGAACGGCGTGGCCGGGTTGGAGACACACAGCGCCAGTCCGGTGGAGGGGATCAGGAGCAGCAGTGCGGAGACGATGGTCCAGTTCCGTCCGCCGAAGCGGGGGACCATGAAGGTGTAGGGGATGCGGAGGGTGGCGCCCACGAGGCTGGGCATCGAGATGAGCCAGAAGATCTCCGAGGTGGAGAAGGTGAAGCCGGCGGCGGGAAGCTGGACCACCACGATGGACCACAGCTGCCACACGACGAAGCCGAGGAACTCGGCGAAGATGGACCAGTTCAGGTTGCGGCGGGCGATGGCGCGGCCGGCGGTTTCCCACTGCTCCTTGTTCTCGGCATCCCAGTTGGCGATCCAGCGGCCGGGGCGGAATTCAAGGGCAGGGGCGTCTGTGGTGCGGGTACGGCCGGGCTGTGCGCTGGCGGATGCGGCAACGGCTGCCGGTCCAGTGGCCTCGTCGAGGTCAAGGGTATTTCCGGCGCCGGCATCAACGGTGCGGTCAACAGTCACGGGTTACCTCCTTCAGGGGATGTTGTTCCTCCAAGGTAGGGACGGCTCGTTTCGCGGACGGACGATGTTTGTTAACGCGCTGTGACTTTTGCCTATCCGGGCCTTCAAACCGGCGTGAGGCCCGGAGCTGGGCCCGCATTGTGAGACGCACAACACAGGTCCATATGGTGGACGATTCGTCCATTGACTGGACGCGGCGAAGTAAGATCGAACTCTAACTATTCGAGCCGGGAGGCGGCCCTGCCTGTGTCCGGCCGGTCTCACGAAAGCGTTTACCTATGTCATCCCCCGATACCACCACGGTGCCTGGTTCGCACCAGCCGGTGAACTCCCGCGGCCGCGTCATCGTGGCGAGCCTGATCGGCACCACCGTGGAGTTCTACGACTTCTACGTCTACGCCACCGCCGCCGTGCTCGTCTTCCCGAAGCTCTTCTTCCCGGGCCAGAACGAGACCACCCAGCTGCTGAGCTCCTTCGCCGTCTTTGGCGTTGCGTTCGTTGCCCGCCCGCTTGGCTCCATCGTCTTCGGCCACTTCGGTGACAAGTTCGGCCGCAAGGGAACCCTTGTGGCGTCGCTGCTCACCATGGGCATCGCGACCTTCCTGATCGGCTGCCTCCCCACCGCCCTGGTACCGGGCTGGGAATTCTGGGCACCGGCCCTGCTGGTGATCATGCGCTTTGCCCAAGGCCTGGCCCTGGGTGGCGAATGGAGCGGCGCGGCCCTGCTGGCCACGGAAAACGCCCCAGCCAACAAGCGCGCCATCTACGGCACCTTCCCGCAACTGGGCGCCCCGATCGGCTTCATCATCGCCAATGTCATCTTCCTCGTTGCCAGCTACACCCTCTCGCCGGAAGCCTTCCAGGCCTGGGGCTGGCGCGTGCCGTTCCTGCTCAGCGCCGTCATGGTCATCCTGGGCCTGTACGTCCGGCTCAAGCTGATCGAAACCCCCGCCTTCACCAAGGTGGTGGAATCCAATGAGGTTGCGAAGCTTCCGCTGGGCCGTGTCTTCAAGACCAGCTGGCGCCAGCTGATCCTGGGCACCTTCATCATGCTGGCCACCTACGTGCTCTTCTACCTGATGACCACGTTCACCCTCACCTACGGCACCAAGCCCACGCTGGCCGGTGCCCAAGCGGCCGCCGAAAAGGCCGGAAAGCCCATGACGGAGGCTGCCGCTGCCGCGTTCGTCCCCGGCCTCGGCTTCACCCGCAACGACTTCCTCTGGATGCTGATCGCCGGCGTCGTCTTCTTCGGCATCTTCACCCTGGTTTCCGGCCCGCTCGCCGAGAAATACGGCCGCCGCAAGATGCTGATGGCCGTCACCGCCGGCATCTTCGTGTTCGGCCTGCTGTTCGTCCCGCTCTTCAGTGGCGGCTTCGTGGGCACCATGGGCCTGCTGATCCTCGGTTTCTCCCTGATGGGCCTCACCTTCGGGCCCATGGGGGCGCTGCTGCCGGAACTGTTCCCCACGAACGTCCGCTACACGGGCTCTGCCATCAGCTACAACTTCTCCAGCATCCTGGGTGCAGCGGTGGCGCCGTTCATCGCCGTCGCCCTGTGGGAAGCGGCCAAGGGCAGCCCCGTCCTGGTCGGTGTATACCTGACGTCCATGGCCGTGCTGACCCTGATCGCGCTGTTCCTCACCCGCGAAACCCGCGACCTTGACTATGAGAACAACGTGGCCTGATTTCTCCAACGCCACAATGCCCGGCGCGGCCATCCGGCCCGCCGGGCATTTTCGTGCTCAGCGGGCGTAGCGTGCCACGAAGTTCTTCAGGACGGTCATGGGCTCGGTCACGGTGGACCGGCGCGCCGCTGCCATCAGTTCTTCGGCGGATTCCGGCGGGAAGTATCCGGCGTGGCGGTAGATATCGATCCGGGTCACCAGCCCCTCCGCGTCCAGTTCGGGGTGGAACTGGGTGGCGTAGAGGTTCGCCTTGATGCGGAACATGTGGACCGGGCAGGTGGCGGAGCGCGCCAGCAGGACGGCGTGCGCCGGCAGCGAACTGACAGCCTCCTTGTGGCCGGTGAAGCCCGTAAACGACCGGGGCAGCCCCTGCAGGAGGGGATCCTGCAGCCCCGCCTCCGTCAGTTCAATCTCCACCGCTCCCAGCGGTTCCCCGTAGGTCCGGTCGATCACCGCGCCCTGGTGCGTGCCCAGGGTTCCGACCCCGTAGCAGGCACCCAGGAACGGAAAATCGAGCGACACGAGCTGGTCCAGCAGGCCCGAAAGTTCCCGCTCCACCCGGTGCTGGACCGCGCTCTTTTCACGGGGAGGATCGCTGGAGGTGAACGGACTGCCGCCGACGATCACCCCGGAGTACCGCGAAAGGTCCAGTTCCGGCAGCGGAGCCGCCTCCAGCCGGACCCGGTGAAGTTCCCGCTCCTCGAGTCCGCCATACCTCAGGTAGGCCGCGTATTCGTCCTCGGCGGCGGCGTCTTCGGCCCGGGACGCGAGAAGCAGGAAAGGCAGCATCTGCTAAGTCTGCCTGTTGGCGGCGAACCCTGCCAGCACCCGGACCGTCCCGCCGGCGCACCAGGTGCGGCGGCAGGTCAGGCGGCGGGCTGGGTCAGGGAGCGTCGGGACTGGGGCCGGGCGGCGGGGTCCGCGTGCCGGTGTACCAGCTTCCAGTAGCCTTCCTCGCGGCGGAAGATGCTGGTGACGCGCAGGGCGAACTCCTCCGTGGCGGCGGCGGCGTCCAGCCTTGCCCGGAAATGCTCGGTTTCCACCAGGTAGGCGGTGTCGCGGGCGGTATAGGAGGTGACGGTGTCGAAGCCGAGCATCTCGCCGTCGCGGAACTGCCGGGCCGCCTGGTCAAGGCGGGCCTCCACCTGCGCCCAGCCGCGGGCGATGCCGCCGAACGGGTTGGCCAGGGTGACGTCGTCCTGCCGGGAGTACAGGTCCTTGATCGGAGCCGGGTTGCCCCGGGTGATTTCGGGAACCGCTTGGTGGTAGCGGTCCACTTCTTCCTGGAAGCTTGGTGCGAGCATGTCCGGCGCAGCGCTTTCTAGTCTTCGATCGTGGCGATGATGGCGCCGGCGGACACCGTTTCGCCCGCCGTTGCCGTCAGTCCCGTGATGGTGCCGGAACGGTGCGCCGTCAGCGGCTGTTCCATCTTCATGGCTTCCAGGACCACCACCAAGTCGCCCTCGGACACCACGTCACCGTGCGAAACGGCGACCTTCACGATGGTTCCCTGCATGGGGGAGGTAAGGGCGTTGCCAGTGGCGGCAGCGGGACCTGCGGAACGTGACCGCTTCTTCGACTTGCCGGGTTTGCCGGCGGCTGCGGCGGTTCCGGGGGTGCCCAGGGATGCGGGCAGCACCACTTCCAGGCGCTTGCCGCCGACCTCGACGACGACGCGCTGGCGTTCGCCGGCGTCGGTCTCTTCATCCGTGGTGCCGCTGGGCGTCCAAGCGGGGATGTCGTTGACGAAGGCGGTCTCGATCCAGCGGGTGTGGACCTTGAACGGGCCTTCGGCGGGGGCGAAGTCGGGGTTGGTGACCACTGCGAGGTCGAACGGAATGACGGTGGGGATGCCCTCCACCACCATTTCCTCGAGCGCGCGGCGGGAGCGCTGCAGTGCCTGGGTGCGGGTGGCGCCGGTGACGACCAGCTTGGAGAGCATCGAGTCGAAGTTGCCGCTGATGACGTCGCCCTGCTCCACGCCGGAGTCGATCCGCACGCCGGGGCCGGTGGGGTTCTTGAGTCCGGTGATGGTGCCGGGGGAGGGCAGGAAGTTCCGGCCCGGGTCCTCGCCGGTGATGCGGAACTCGATTGAGTGGCCGCGGACCTCGGGGTCGCCGTAGCCGAGTTCCTCGCCGCGGGCCAGCCGGAACTGTTCGCGGACCAGGTCGATTCCGGTGACTTCCTCGGAGACGCAGTGCTCCACCTGGAGGCGGGTGTTGACCTCGAGGAAGGAGATGGTGCCGTCCTGGCCCACCAGGAACTCGCAGGTCCCGGCGCCCAGGTAGCCCGCTTCCTTCAGGATGGCCTTGGAGGATTCGTAGAGCCGCAGGTTCTGTTCCGCGGTGAGGAACGGGGCCGGGGCTTCCTCCACGAGCTTCTGGTTGCGGCGCTGCAGGGAGCAGTCGCGGGTGGAGACCACCACGACGTTGCCGTGCGCGTCGGCAAGGCACTGGGTCTCGACGTGCCGCGGAGCGTCCAGGAAGCGCTCGATGAAGCACTCGCCGCGGCCGAAGGCGGCAGTGGCTTCGCGGACGGCGGACTCGAAGAGCTCGGGGATTTCCTCGCGGGTGCGGGCCACCTTGATGCCGCGTCCGCCGCCGCCGAAGGCCGCCTTGATGGCCACGGGCAGGCCGAACTTGTCCACGAATTCGAGGATTTCCTCGGCGGATTCCACGGGGTCGGCGGTGCCGGGGACCTGCGGGGCACCGACCTTCTCGGCGATGTGGCGGGCCTGGACCTTGTCGCCCAGGGCGGAGATGGCCTCGGGGGAGGGGCCGATCCAGGTGATGCCGGCGGCAATGACCTTGGCGGCGAATTCTGCGTTCTCGGCGAGGAAGCCGTAGCCGGGGTGGATGGCGTCGGCGCCGGACTGGCGGGCGGCGTCAATGATCTTGTCCATCACCAGGTAGGACTCGGCGGCCGTGGTGCCACCCAGGGCATAGGCCTCGTCGGCGAGTTTGACGTGCAGGGCGTCACGGTCGGGGTCGGCGTAGACGGCCACCGAGGCGATGCCTTCGTCCCGGGCCGCACGGATGATGCGGACGGCGATTTCCCCACGGTTGGCGATCAGCACCTTGGTGAGGGTCGTCGACTGCGTGGGACCTGCGGACTGCTCCAAATTTGCTGACAAGGCGTCTCCTTCTTTCTTCAGGGAGCCTAGCGCGGTTTTGAGGGTTCCGCCGATATTACTTGCGGAATCCGCGTGTAAACCAGCCTTCCTTTGTAGGGAAGCTACAAGGCATCCCGAAAATGAAGGTCTTACCGCGCGGGCCAGAGATCCGTGATGCGCACATTGGCGGCGGCAAGGAGGCCCCGGAGGGTGGAAACGGACAGGCCGACGACGGCGTGCGGGTCGCCGTCGACCTTCCGGATGAAGGCCCCGCCCAGGCCGTCGATGGTGAACGAACCGGCGCATTGCAGCGGCTCGCCGGTGGCGATGTAGGCGTCGATTTCCGCCGGCTCCATGTCCATGAAGGTGACCTCGGCGGAGGCGACCGCCCCGAGCGTGGCACCCGAACCGGGGCCGCCGGGGCCGTCGTCGTCCGTGTCCCTGCAGTCCACCAGCCAATGGCCCGTGTGCAGCACCCCCGCGCTGCCGCTCATCCGGAGCATCCGGTTCCGGGCGACGTCGGCCGTGTAGGGCTTGCCGTGCGCCTCGCCGTCGAACTCGAAGACGGAATCGCAGCCCAGCACCAAGGAGCCCTCCGCTTCCGGCAGGGACGCCACGGCCTCGGCCTTGGCCCTGGCGAGCAGCAGCGCGGTGTCATGCGGGTCGGTGACGCCGTAGCGTTGCTGGACGGCCTCTTCGTCGACGTCGGACACCAGGACCGTGTGCCGGATGCCGGCCTCGGCCAGGAGCTTGGTGCGGGCGGGGGACTGGGACGCGAGAATCAGGTGGTGCACGGTTTCAGCCTAGTGGACCAGCTCGCCCGGGGTGGAAGCGGCCTGGCCGCGGTTGAGCTTGGCCCCTTCGACGTCCACGTCCGGCAGGATCCGGTCCAGCCACCGCGGCAGCCACCAGGACTTGGCGCCCAGCAGGTACATGACGGCCGGAACAATGGTCATCCGGACCACGAAGGCGTCGAACAGGACACCGAAGGCCATGGCAAAGCCCAGCGGCCGGACCATGGTGAGGTGGCTGAAGATGAAGCCGGAGAACACGCTGACCATGATGATCGCGGCGGCCGTCACCACGGCGGCCGCGTGCCGGAAGCCCACCCGGACAGCTTCCTTGGCCTCGGAGCCGTGCATGTATGCCTCGCGCATGCCCGAGGCGATGAACACCTGGTAGTCCATGGCAAGGCCGAACAGCACGCCGATCAGGATGATGGGCAGGAAGCTGAGCACGGCTCCCGGGTTGGCGACGTCGAACACGCCGCCCAGCCAGCCCCACTGGTATACCGCCACCACGGCGCCGAAGGCCGCGGACAGGGACAGCAGGAAGCCGCCGGTGGCCAGCAGCGGGACCACGATGGAGCGGAAGACCAGCAGCAGCAGGACCAGGGAGAGCCCGACGACGATCGCCAGGTAGGGCGGCAGGGCGGCACCGAGCTTGGTGGAGACATCCACGTTGCCGGCGGTCTGCCCGGTTAGGCCCATGGCCACGCCGTAGTCCGACTGGATTTCACCGTTGAGTCCGCGCAGTTCGGCGACCACCTTGACGGTGCTCGCGCTGGCGGGGCCTTCCTTGGGAATGACCTGGAACACGGCGGTCCGGCGGTCATCGCTGAGGGCCACCGGCACGGCGGCCACCACGTTGTCCACGGCCCGGAGCTTGTCCGCGATGTCGTACTGCAGCTTCTGCGCCTGGGCCGCGTCGAGGTTCGTGGGGAACTCGCCCACCGCCACGATCGGACCTGTCACGCCCTCGCCGAAGCTGCGCGCTGTCAGGTCATAGGCCTGGTAGGCCTCCGAGTCCACGGGCTCGGAGCCGCCGTCCGGCAGGGCCAGCTGCAGCTGCGTGGCCGGCAGCGCCAGGGTGCCGAGCACCAGGACGCCGGCCACCAGTGCCACCCACGGGTGCCGGGTGACCAGGCCGCCCCAGCCGCGGGTACTGCGCTGGCGGTCGGTGGCGAGGTCCGCGGCTTCGTGGCCCGGCTCGGCGTTGTGCGCGTCGGCCTTCGCCCAGGCCCGCCGGGAGATGATGCGGCGGCCGATCAGGGACAGCATGGCGGGGGTCAGCGTGATGGCCACGAGCACGGCCACGGCCACGGTCCCGGCCGCGGCAAGGCCCATGACGGTGAGGAACGGCAGCCCGGGGACCACCAGGGCGGCGAGGGCGATGATCACCGTGAGGCCGGCGAAGACCACCGCGTTGCCCGAGGTGCCGTTGGCCCGGGCCACCGACTCCTCCGCGTCCATGCCGGCCAGGAGCTGGGTCCGGTGACGGTTGACGATGAACAGCGAGTAGTCGATGCCGACGGCGAGGCCGAGCATGAGGGCCAGCATGGGGGAGATGGAGCTCATGTCGAACAGGCCGGAGAGTGCGAAGGTGATGCCGACGCCCACGCCGACGCCGATGATGGCCATCAGCAGCGGCAGCCCGGCGGCGATCAGGGTACCCAGCATGAGGATCAGGACCAGCGCGGCGACGGCGATGCCCACGATCTCCGCCGTGCCGAACAGGGCCGAGATGTCCTCCGTGATCTCCTTGCTGGCCAGTGCCGTGACGCCGGCTGAGGACGTTTCATGGGCGATGTCCTGGACCTGTTTCCGGACCGCCGGGGAGAGTCCGTTGATGGAGGTGTTGAACTGGACTTGGGCGACGGCGGCCTGGTTGTCCGCCGAGACAAATCGGATGGCGGAGGCCGCCTGGGCCTGGCGTTTGCCGAGCTCCAGCTTGGCCTTGCTGGCCTCCAGTTCCCGGGTTCCGGCGTCGAGTTTGGCCTGGCCTGCCGCCAGTGCCGCCTTCTGCTGGCCCAGCTGGGCGTCGATTACCGTTGCCGGTGCTCCGGCGGCCGTGAGCTGCTGCTCGGCCGCGGCCAGCTGGGCCTTGCCGGCGTCCAGCTGGGCCCGTGAGGAGTCCAGCTGCGCCTGGCCGGCGGCCAGCTGCTGTTCGCCGTCCGTGATCGCCGTGGCTGCCTGGTCCACCTGGGCCTGGGTGGCGAACGGGTCAACCGTGCCGCGGACCTCGGGCAGCGTCTTGAGCTTCTTCAACGCGTCCTCGACGGCTGCGCGGCCCTGGTCGGTGAAGCCGCCGCCTGGGGCTTCGAATACGATCGTGGCGCTGCCGCCGGAAGCTGACGGCAGGTCCTGCTTGAGCTTGTCAGCGATCCGCTGGGTCTCTGTTCCGGGGATCTGGAAGTTGTTGGAGAGGGTGCCGTGGAATGCTGCGGCCGAGCCGCCAACGGCCACCAGCACGGCAAGCCACAAGGAGATGACAAGCCAGCGCCGGCGGTAGGAGAACTTGCCAAGGCGGTAGAGGAGGAGTGCCATGCGGAAAACCGATCTGATCAGGAGGAGCGGATAGCGGAGGGTGAAGCAGCGGGGGCGAAGCCAGTGCCCAACAGGGCAATCGAATCAATCAGCAGCTGGCGCAGCTCGGTCAGGGAACCTGCAGTGAGGTCCGGGCCGCGCCGGCTGAACCAGACCTCCATGGCAGCCTTGCCGCAGGAGATGATGGAGCCGGCCAAGGCGTGGACATAGAGTTCGTCCTGCCCGCCCGGGGTGCCGGCGAGGCGCTCGCGGGCGACGGCGAAGACCTGCGCCCGGCAGTGGTCCCACGCCTCCAGTTCGGAGTGGGCCATCAGGGGGCTTTGCTGGGTCAGCGTAAACAACTCCGCCAATGGAGCGACGGCCTTCGGGTCGGCCAGGGCCGCCAGGGCTGCCTGGGCCGATTCCAGCATCGGTTCATTTGCCGGGCGGAGCCGCAACTGTTGGATGGCGGTGTCCAGGAAGCCGTGCACGATGGACGCCAGGGCGGCGTCGGTGCTGCTGAAGTAGTTGAAGAAAGTGCGGCGCGAGATTCCGGCGGCGTCGGCGATATCCTCCACCGTGAAGTTTCCCGGCCCTTTGGCACGCAACAGTTCCAGGGCGGCGTCCGTGATGGCCTGCCTGGTGGCTGCCTTGTTCAGCTCCCGCCGTGATGGGGGTGCCTGCTGGTCGTCGGGGGAGGTGTTTGGCACAGGATTACACTACGTGCAACTTTGCACTACATGCAAGTATTTTGCGCATGAATTCACAGGAGAACGAAAGGTTCCCAACAGCCTTTCCAGAAGCTCGCGGTGGATGCTTGGTATGTCTCAGTGAGAGAGGCATAAACCTACAGCCGTCGCAGGACGGCGAATCAGGAGACGAAAGATGTCACGTACCAAGAAGATGACCCTGGGCCTGTCAGCGGCTGCGCTGGTCCTCGGCGCCGGTATCGGAGTGGCCGGAATGGCCTCCGCGACCACCACGACGCCCACGCCTACGCCCAGCGCCAGCTCAAGCGCTCCGACTGACGGAGGCAACGGCGCCGCCCCCGATGGCATGGGCCGGCACGGCGGCCGCGGCGGACACGGCGAGGACCAGGCTGCTGCGCTGGCCACGAAGCTCGGCGTGGACCAAACCAAGGTCCAGGACGCGCTGAAGGCCTTCCGCGATGCCAACAAGCCCACCGCCCCGGCCGACGGGCAGAAGCCGGACCCGGCCGCCAGGGAAGCAGCGCTGGCGAAGTCGCTGGCCGCCGCGCTGGGCATCGACGAGTCGAAGGTGACGGCGGCCCTCCAGGAGATCCGCAGCGATGAGCAGTCTGAGCATGCTGCAGAGCTCAAGACCCGCCTGGACAAAGCTGTCACGGACGGCAAGCTGACGCAGGCTGAAGCCGATGCCGTGACCAAGGCGGTCCAGAACGGCGTGATCGGTGGCGGCGGGCGCTGACTGTTGCCTCCGGTCCGGCGGGGCTGCGGTTCCGCTGATCGGCGGGAGTCCTTAACGCCATGAAGTCCCCCGGGAAAACTTCCCGGGGGACTTCGTGCTGTGCGGCTGCCGTTACGCCTTTGCGTCCTGCAGTTCGCGCGGTGCGGTGTGGGCGCTGGTGCCGTCGGTGGGCTCACCGGCTGCGGTCACGTTGTCGTCCACGAACGGGGTGCCGTTGCGCGGTGCGTTGTACAGCGACTCGTCGAGGATGCCCTGGCGCTTGGCCACGATGGTGGGAACCAGCGCC
Source organism: Pseudarthrobacter sp. NPDC058196 (assembly GCF_042882685.1). Classification (NCBI taxonomy): domain Bacteria; kingdom Bacillati; phylum Actinomycetota; class Actinomycetes; order Micrococcales; family Micrococcaceae; genus Pseudarthrobacter; species Pseudarthrobacter sp. NPDC058196. The sequence goes on along the minus strand of NZ_JBHVVN010000008.1, from coordinate 234,881 downwards.
TGGCCTGCCACGTTCACGGCGGTGCGGCCCATGTCCAGGATGGGGTCGATGGCGAGCAGGAGTCCGACGCCGGCCAGCGGGAGTCCCAGTGTGGAGAGGGTCAGCGTCAGCATCACCACGGCGCCGGTGGTGCCGGCGGTCGCAGCGGAACCCAGCACGGAGACCAGGGCGATCAGCACGTACTGGCTGAAGTCCAGGTGGATGCCGAAGAACTGGGCGACGAAGATGGCGGACACGGCCGGGTAGATGGCCGCGCAGCCGTCCATCTTGGTGGTGGCGCCCAGCGGCACTGCAAAGGAAGCGTAGGCCCGGGGGACGCCCAGGCTGCGTTCGGTGACGCGCTGGGTCAGCGGGAGGGTGCCCACCGAGGAGCGGGACACGAAGGCCAGCTGCACGGCCGGCCATACACCGGAAAAGTACTGCTTGATGGATAGGCCGTGGCTGCGCACCAGGATGGGGTACACCACGAACAGGACCAGGGCCAGGCCCACGTAGATCGCGAACGCGAACTTGCCGAGGGAGCCGATGGTGTCCCAGCCGTAGACGGCGACGGCGTTGCCGATCAGGCCGATGGTGCCGAGCGGGGCGATGCGGATGATCCACCACAGCACCTTCTGGATGACGGCAAGGGCCGAGGCATTCAGGTTCAGGAAGGGTTCAGCGGCCTTGCCCACCTTGAGGGCGGCAACGCCCACGGCGATGGCGATTACCAGGATTTGGAGGACGTTGAAGCTGACCGAAGTGGTCACTGCGCCGGAGTCGCCGACGGTGGAGCTGGCGCCGAGTCCCAGGAAGTTCTTCGGGAAGAGGCCCACGAGGAACGCCCACCAGTCACCGGATTTGCCGGTGTACTTGGCTTCCTCGGTGATGCCGGTGTTGGCGCCGGGCTGCAGCAGCACGCCCAGGCCGATGCCGATCAGCACGGCGATCAGGGACGTGATGGCGAACCACAGGAGCGTGTTCCATGCCAGCCTTGCCGCGTTGGATACCTGGCGCAGGTTGGAGATGGAGCTGACGACGGCAGTGAAGATCAGCGGGACAACGGCGGTCTGCAGCAGCGAGACGTAGCTCGAGCCGATGGTCTGCAAGGTGGCGCCGAGGGCGTTCGGGTTGGTCTTGGTGCTGCCGGTGTACTTGGCGAGCAGGCCGAGGCCAAGGCCCACGATGAGGGCGGCAATGATCTGGAAGCCGAAGGAGGAAGCCCACTTGGGCAACTGGAATCCGGTCTTCCCCGCGGAGGATGGGGTGCTTGTCTGAGTGGTCACCAGAACAAGCTAGACCTGCACCGCATACCACGTCGAAAGAATATTGAGAAATATTACGCGGAGGCAATTGTGCTATGTGCTGGAAATGCTTGGAAATACAAGGCGGGCGGCGGCATTTGTTACTTATTCCCGCGGTGGGTGTGCTTAATGTCTCGCGCGGAGGCAGCAAGCGGCCCATCCGGCAGCGCGCGTCAAAGCGAGGAACGAGCAGCGCGCAGAGGATGGGCCCCTTGGGGCCGCGCAGTTCAGGGTCAAGACAAGAGCGCCCGGCGGAGGGTGTCCAGTCCTACGGAGCCGATGTTGAGGGCCTTGGTGTGGAACTCCTTGAGGTCGAACCCGGGGCGGGCTTCGAGCTCGGCGCGGATTTGTTCCCAAAGCCGCTGGCCCACCTTGTAGGAGGGTGCTTGGCCGGGCCAGCCGAGGTAGCGGGTGAACTCGAAGTTGAGCTGGCCTTCGCTGATGGGGAGGTTTTCCTTGAGGAAACCGTAGCCCTTCTCTGCTGTCCAGGTGCCGGACCCCCAGCGCCCGGGCATGTCCAGTTCGAGGTGGACGCCGATGTCGAAGACCACGCGGGCGGCCCGCATGCGCTGCATGTCCAGCATTCCCAGGTGGTCGCCGGGATCGGTGAGGTAGCCCAGCTCCTGCATCAGTTGTTCGGCATAGAGGGCCCAGCCTTCGCCGTGCCCGGAGGTCCAGCAGACGTTCCGCCGCCAGTTGTTGAGCAGTTCGCGGCGGTAGGTGGCAGTGGCCACCTGGAGGTGGTGTCCGGGGACGCCCTCGTGGTAGACGGTGGTGGTCTCGGCCCAGGTGGTGAAGGTGTCCTCGCCGGCCGGGACGGACCACCACATGCGGCCGGGACGGCTGAAGTCATCCGACGGGCCGGTGTAGTAGATGCCGCCCTCGTCCGTAGGGGCGATCCGGCATTCGAGGGTCTTCATGGCGTCGGGGATGTCGAAATGGACGCCGGCGAGCCCGGCCATGGCTTTGTCCGAGAGCTCCTGCATCCACGCCTGCAGGGCATCGGTGCCTTTCAGCTGCCGGGCGGGATCGTTGTTGAGGATTTCCTTGGCCTCCGCGATGGTGGCGCCAGGCTTTATGGTGGCGGCCACGCGTACCTGTTCCGCGATGAGGCGCTCCAGCTCCTGGACGCCCCAGGCGTACGTTTCTTCCAGGTCCACTTCGGCGCCTAGGAAGGAACGGGAAGCGAGTGCGTACCGTGCCCTGCCCACTGCGTCCTTTTCGGGTGCGGCCGGGAGCAGCTCGGTGCGCAGGAACTCTGCGAGTCCTCTGTAGGCGCTCCGGGCCGCGCCGGTTCCGGCGTCGAGCTTCTCCTGAAGCGGCGCGGGCAGCGGGCCGCCGGCGGTGGCTGCACCGGCCGCCAGCTTGGCGAAGAATCCGTCGTCGGCGGCGTACTTGGTTACCTGGTCCATGACGATCCGGACCTGCCTCGCCGCGGCGACTTTGCCAGCATCTTTGGCGACGCGGAGGGACTCTATGTAGCCGCTGATAGCGGCAGGCACATTGCCGGCGCGGCCGGCGATGTGCTCCCAGTCCTGCGTGGTGCCGGTGGGCATGAGGTCGAAGATGGCCCGGATATCCTGGGCGGGGGAGGCGATGTTGTTGAGCTCCGCATACTCCCAACCGGAGGCGTGGATCAGCAGTTGCAGGCCGAGACGCTCCCGCATGGCGTCCAGGGTGACGGCGTCGACGTCGTCTTCCGGCTCCAGGCCCTCCAGTGCGGCCAGCGCGTCGCGCGCGGCCTCGGCGAATCCGGCGATGCCGGCGGGAGAGAAGTCCTGGTATTCCGTCTCATGGCCCGGCAGGCCAAGCGTCGTGGCGAATGTCGGGTTGAGCCTGATGAGGGTGTCCGTGTAGTCGTTGGCGACGGCGTCGATGCGGGTATGCGGGCGCGCAGCGGGTGCAGTGTCTGTAGTCACATTCCGAGACTACCCGGCTGCGCCGACAGGGCAGGTCAGCCGTGGCTGCGCTTCCAGGCGCCGGGGCCGGGCGACGGGGCAAGCCGCAACTGCTGCCGGCGCACCCAGTGCCGCACGCTTGGTGCCGCAGGCTGGGCCGGCGCCGGGCCCCCGAGGGACAGGACGACGGCGGCCAGCGCGGCGAGTTCCTCGGCGTTCGGTTGTCCTTTGACAACGGAGAACAGTGGGGCGGGCGGGGTTTCGACTGGCTCGACCGCCGGCTTCTGATCGGGCGTCACAGCGGGATGTTCCCGTGCTTCTTGGCGGGAAGGCTGGCGCGTTTGTCGCGCAGTGCCCGCAGGCCCTTGATGATCTGGACCCGGGTATCGGAGGGGGCGATCACGGCGTCCACGTAGCCCAACTCTGCCGCCTGGTAGGGGTTGAGGAGTTCTTCCTCGTACTGGCGGATGACCTCGGCGCGGCGTGCTTCGACGTCGCCGCCACTTTCCGCGACGGCGGCGAGGTCGCGGCGGTAAAGGATGTTGACGGCACCCTGGGCGCCCATGACGCCAATCTGCGCGGTGGGCCATGCCAGGTTCAGGTCGGCGCCGAGCTTCTTGGAGCCCATCACGATGTAGGCGCCGCCGTAGGCCTTGCGCGTAATCACTGTGAGCTTGGGGACGGTGGCCTCGGCGTAGGCGTAGAGGAGCTTGGCGCCGCGCCGGATGATCCCCTGGAACTCCTGGTCCTTGCCGGGAAGGAATCCGGGAACGTCCACCAGAGTGATGATGGGGATGTTGAAGGCGTCGCAGTGGCGGACGAACCGGGCCGCCTTCTCGGAGGCGGCAATGTCCAGGGTGCCGGCGAACTGCATCGGCTGGTTGGCCACGATGCCCACCGTGTGTCCCTCGACGCGGCCGTAGCCGATCATCACGTTGGGTGCGTAGAGTGCCTGCATCTCCAGGAAGTGCCCGTCGTCCACGATCTGTCCTACGACGGCCCGCATGTCGTAGGGCTGGTTGGCGGAGTCCGGAACCAGCGCATCCAGGGCGAGGTCGTCGTCGTCGACCTCCAACTCCTGCTGGTGTCCCAGCACGGGCGCCTCGGAAAGGTTGTTGGAGGGCAGGAAGTCCAGCAGTTCGCGCACGAATTCGATGGCGTCGGTTTCGTCGGAGGCGAGGTAGGTGGACGTTCCGGTGGTGGCGTTGTGCTGCCGGGCACCGCCCAGGGTTTCCATGTCCACGTCTTCGCCCGTGACGGTCTTGATGACGTCGGGGCCGGTGATGAACATGTGTGAGGTTTTGTCCACCATCACCACATAGTCGGTGAGGGCGGGGGAGTAGGCGGCGCCGCCGGCGGAGGGGCCCATGATGAGCGAGATCTGCGGCACCACGCCGGACGCGTGCACGTTGTTGCGGAAGATGTCCGCGAACATGGCCAGGGACGCCACGCCTTCCTGGATGCGGGCACCGCCGCCATCCAGGATCCCCACGACGGGGCAGCCGTTGCGGAGGGCGAATTCCTGGACCTTGACGATCTTTTCGCCGTTGACCTGGCTCAGCGAGCCGCCGTAGACGCTGAAGTCCTGGCTGTAGACGGCCACCAGCCGGCCGTCCACGGTGCCGTAGCCGGAGACCAGGCCGTCGCCCAGCGGCTTCTTCTTTTCCATGCCGAAGGCGGTGGAGCGGTGGACGGCGAGGGCGTCGAATTCAACAAACGAGTCTTCGTCCAACAGCAACTCGATGCGTTCGCGGGCGGTGTTCTTGCCGCGGGAATGCTGCTTTTCGATGGCCTCGGGGCCGGAGGGCTGTGCGGCACGCGCCTGGCGGTCGCGGAAATCTGCGATCTTTCCCGCTGTCGTTGTCAGATCGTGGCTCATCAAGTGTCTCCGGCTCTGTAGCAAGTCAGTTCTGTTGGCTGGCGGTCCGCATTCGCGGGAGCTTTAAGTAGCATCCACACAAAAGACGAACCCTGGTGGCAAGTCTAGTGACGGTTTGTGCGCCCGCAGCTGTAGGGAACCTACAATTTTCTGCCGTTCCAGCACCCTCTCCGCTATGTTACCCGTCAGTAACTTAGTTGGGCTACAGTGTTTCCATGACTTCAAGCGACGAGGCTTTGCAGGCACCCCGGAGCCCCTACCGGGCAGCCGGTTCCCTGGCAGGACGCACCATGCTCATCTCCGGCGGAAGCCGCGGAATCGGCCTGGCCATCGCCAAGAGGGCGGCCCGGGACGGCGCCAACATAGTGCTCTTGGCCAAGACCGGCACGCCCCACCCCAAACTGGCGGGCACGGTTTTTACCGCCGCCGACGAACTGGTGGAGGCCGGCGGCCAGGCGCTGCCCCTGGTGGGCGACGTCCGCCGGGACGAGGACGTGGCCGGAGCCGTGGCCGCAGCCATGGAGCGCTTCGGCGGCATAGACGCCGTCATCAACAACGCCTCGGCGATCGACCTGTCCACCACGGACGCCGTCGACATGAAAAAGTACGACCTCATGCAGGACATCAACGTCCGCGGAACCTTCCTGCTGTCCAAGCTGGCGCTGCCAGCGCTCCGGGCCTCGACACGTGGCCACATCCTGACGCTGTCCCCGCCGCTGAACCTCCACCCCTCCTGGGCGGGGAAGCATCTCGCCTACACCATGGCGAAGTACGGGATGAGCCTGACCACGCTGGGCCTGGCCGAGGAATTGAAGGCCGACGGCGTCCGGGTGAACTCCCTCTGGCCGTGCACCCTGATCGACACGGCCGCCATCCGCAACATGCCCCACGGCTCAACGATGGTGCTGGCCGCGCGGGGCCCGCAGATCATGGCCGACGCAGCCCACGCCATCCTGACCGGAAGCCACCTTGCCGCCGGAGATGCGGAATCGGGCAACTTCTACACGGACGAGCAGGTCCTGGCGGGCGCGGGCGTCACGGATTTCCGGCCCTACAGCCTTGGTGCGCCCGAGGACCAATTGGTTCCGGACATCTTCCTCTAGGTCCGGGTGGGTCCACCCCACTACGGCCGCACTTTCCAACGGGTGGGGTGGACCCGGGGGGAATCTTTGCTGATGGGTAGTCTCCAGCTTCGCTCGGTAGGATTCAGGTATGGATGACACGCACGTACCGGGCGCCCCGCTGAACAGAGGGGACCTGGCCGACCAGCGCTTCCTCTCCGCTACAGGCATCCCCCGGATCGACGTCGTGGACTCGACGGGCTCCACCAATGCCGACCTCCTGCGCGCCGTCACCGTGGAACCTGCAGCCTGGCCGGACCTCTCAGTCCTGACCGCCGAATACCAGACAGCCGCCCGGGGCCGGCTGGACAGGCGCTGGGAAGCGCCGCCGCTGAGCTCGGTGTCCGTCTCAGTAGTGCTGCGTCCCGTCAACGCGGACGGCCGGCCCCTCCCCACCCAGAGCTACTCCTGGTTGTCCCTCATCGCCGCCCTCGCCCTGCGCGAGACCCTGTTGGACACCGCCGGCATCCCGGCCGAACTCAAATGGCCCAACGACGTCCTGGTGCGAGGACGGAAAATCGCCGGCATCCTGGCACAGCTTGGTCCCATGGCTGACGGCAAGGTGCCCCCGGTGGTCCTGGGCACCGGCCTGAACGTCACTTTGCGTGAACGCGAACTCCCGGTCCCCACCGCCACGTCGGTGGCACTCGAAGGCGCCCGGACGACAGACCGCACAGTCCTGCTGAAGAGCTACCTCACCCACTTCGCCACCCTGTACCGCAGTTTCTGCAACGCCGACGGGGACCCCGCAGCCGGGATGGCCGGCGGCCCCTCCCTGCATAAGCGGGTGGAGGCCGTGATGGTCACGCTGGGCAAGCAGGTGCGTGCACAGTTGCCCGGGGACCACGAGATCATTGGCCACGCCTCCCGGCTGGATGAGTACGGCTCCCTGCTGGTGGTGGACCGCGACGCGCGGGAACACGTGGTCACGGCCGGCGACGTGGTGCACCTGCGGCCGTGGACATCACCGGAAGAGCCCGGCCAAGGCGGTTATGCGTAGGAGCCTCCTTCCCGGGGAACAAGTTATTGTCACCACCCGCCCGCAGCCCAGGAAGCTGGCCGGTGCCGCCGCAGCCTTCGTGCTTGCGCCCGCCCTGGCAGCCTTTGCCAGCGCCTGGATCATCCGCGGCGGCGCCGCCCGGGTGGCACCGGTCCTGAACCGGCAATGGACGTCTTGGCTCGTTGCCGGTTGCGTCCTTGCTGCCGCCGCAGTATGGCTGGGCTACTGCCTGCCGCGGCTGCTCCGCTGGCAAGGCACCCGTTACACCCTGACCAGCCAGCGGATGGTGGCCCGGTACGGCATGCTGAACCGGCGCGACCAACAGGTGAACCTGGTATCGGTGCGTAACCTGACCATCCACGAATCCCTGCTTCAGCGCTTGGTGCGCTCAGGGAATATATCCTTGGAAACCGGGCACCAGGGCGTGGTGACCTTTCCGGACGTGCCCGAGGTTGCCCGGTTCCGCGACTTTATCCTCGACGCCATCGGGGAACTGCCGGACACCGAGGCCCTGCCGGGTGCGACGTACTATCCCGCCGGTGATTTTCCGGAGGACACGAGAAGGTGGACGGGATGACCGATGAGGACCAGCAGGAACGCGTCAACAGCATCGATCCCGGCACCGCCGCCATCGACGCCACCGCGGACAGGCACCCGCCCACCGGCGCCATGTCCGCCGAACGCCTCGCCATGAAGGCCCTGGAAGCACGGCTCCTGGGCGGGGAACGCAAGCTCCGTCGTCGTGAAGTGGCCGCCGGCGCGGGCCTCTCCCTCCTCTCCGCCCGCAAACTCTGGCGCGCCCTCGGGTTCCCGAACTTCGGCGACGAGGACGTTGCCTTCACCGAACGCGACCAGGCAGCCCTGTCCACCGTGGTGGACCTGGTCCGCGCCGGTAAGCTCACCGAGGAAGCAGCCATCTCAGTCACGCGCGCCATCGGCCAAATGACGGACCGGATGGTTGTGTGGCAGATCGAGGCCCTCGTGGAGGACATGGTCCACGAGCAGGGCGTCACGGACGCCGTGGCCCGCAAGCGCCTGGTCAACGAACTTCCCGCCCTGGTGGACGCACTCGAGGAAGTGCTGGTGTACTCCTGGCGCCGCCAGCTCAACGCAGGCGTCCAGCGGCTCGCCGTGCGCGCCGAGGCCGGCCTCCAGGCCAGCGAAGAAGGCCGGGAAGGCGACGAGGACGACGCCCCGCTGCCGCTGGCACGCGCCGTTGGCTTCGCCGACTTGGTGTCCTACACCAGCCTGTCACGGCGGATGAACGAAAAAACGCTGGCCCGCCTGGTCCAGCGGTTCGAAAACAAATGCGCCGAAATCATCTCTGTGGGCGGTGGCAGGCTGGTCAAGACCGTGGGCGACGAAGTCCTCTACATCGCCGAAACCCCCGCCGCCGGTGCCGAGATCTCCCTGGCGCTCGCCGAAGCTTTCACCGCCGACGAAATCCTCCCCGAAGCCAGGGTGGCCATGGTGTGGGGAAGGATCCTGTCCCGCCTCGGCGACATCTACGGCCCCACCGTGAACCTGGCGGCCCGCCTGACCACCCTCGCGGACCCGGGAACCGTGCTGGTGGACTCCATGACCGCCTCCGCCCTGGAGCACGACGAGCGGTTCGTCATGATTCCCCAGGACCCGGAAAATGTCCGCGGTTTCGGCGAAATCAAACCCGTCCGCCTCACCCGCGGACGCGGCAAGGGCCTGGTCCTGGACTAAGATCTCCACCCGGCCGCGGGGGCCGGGGGCTGTCCGAAAACAATTTGTCCACTTGTTGGCGGATAGCGGTATGGTTGTGGTGCCCGGGGTCCAGTGCCACCGGCTGCCGGCAGGGGCAGAGAGCTATCGGGGGATAACACTTCATGAAACGTCGCGACCAAACGCGCGCTGAAAACCCTGGTTCCGCCATGCCCTGGAAGCACCGGCTGCTGCGCTCGCGGTGGTTCGCCGGGGCTGCGTTTGGTGTGGTGGTGGCTGTGGTGGTGACGGGTGCGGTGTTGTATCCGGGGTTCAAGACCACTGAGGTTGAGTTGAATGATGGTGGCGTGTGGGTGGTGTCGAAGTCCAAGAACGCTGTTGGGCGGTTGAATTATCCTTCGCGGGTGCTTGATGGTGCGGTGACGCCGGCGTCCACCACGTTTGATGTGTTGCAGCATGCGGGTGAGGTGTTTGTTGACGACGCGACCGGTTCGACGCTGAACCAGGTGTCCCCGGCGAATATGCGCCTGGGTGGGGATAAGCGGTTGCCGGGTTCTGCGGCGGTGAGTTTTGGGGCGCAGACAATTTCGGTGACGGATCCGGGGTCGGGCAAGGTGTGGGCGGTGTCTCCGTCGACGGTGAATGGTTTTGATGAGGAAGCATCGGAGCCTGTGATGGTGGGTTCTGAGGGGATTGTTTCCGCGGTGGGTTCTGATGACCGGATTTATTCGGCGGACCCGAAGTCCGGGGTGGTGTCGGTGACGGGGGTGGATGCCAATGGTGCGGTGACGTCTTCGGAGTCCGGTACCTGGGAGGGGTTGAAGGGTTCCGGGGATCTGCAGATGACGGTGGTGGGGGATAAGCCGGTGGTGTTGGATGCCGCGGCGGGGAACCTGTTTTTGCCCGGCGGTAAGCGGTTGGTGTTGGAGAATGCGCGGGATGCGAAGTTGCAGCAGGCGGGGCCGGGCAGTGATTTTGTTGCCGTTGCGACGCGGAAGGCGTTGTTGAAGCAGCCTCTGGACGGGGCGGCGGCGAAGACGGTCTCGTTCGATGGTGAGGGCGTTCCTGCGGCTCCGGTGCAGTTGGGTGGGTGTGTGCACGCGGCGTGGTCGGGGGCCAACAAGTACGTCCGGGATTGCACCAATGATGCGGATGATAAGAGTGTTGCGGTGCCGAAGGCGAGTGCGTCGCCGTCGTATGTGTTCCGGGTGAACCGGGACCTGGTGGTTTTGAATGATGTGAATTCGGGCAATGTGTGGCTGGTGAACCAGAACATGCAGCTGGTCAACAACTGGGACGACGTCATCCCACCGCAACAGACCTCGGACGACGCCGACAAGGACTCCGCCGATGAGGTGCAGCAGACCGTCCTGCCGGACCGCACCAAACCCAACAACGCCCCCGTGGCCAAACCGGACACCTTCGGCGTGCGCGCCGGCAAGACCACCGTCCTTCCCGTGCTGGACAACGACTCGGACCCCGACGGCGACGTCCTGACCGTCCGCACGCCCGAGCCCCTGAAGTCAGGCCTGCTCGCGCCGATCTACGGCGCTACCGGGTTCCAGGTCAGCGTCGGCGCCGACAAGACGGGCTCCGAGACGTTCAAATACACGGTGGACGACGGCCGCGGCCTTTCCGCCTCCGCGGACGTTACGTTGAACGTCGTCCCGCCAGGGGAGAACTCGGCACCACGGCAAAAGCCCAACCGCAACACCACCCTGGTGGTGCAGGCAGGCAAGGTGGTCAGCCAAAACATCCTCACCGACTGGATCGACCCCGACGGCGACGACCTCTTCGTGGTCGGCGCCAGCGGCAGCGACCCCCGCGACCAAGTCCGGGTCCGGCCTGACGGCCTGCTCAGCTTCCAGGATTCCGGTGCGGAACCGGGGCGCAAAACCGTCACCGTTACCGTCTCGGACGGCCGGTCCACCACCGAGGGCAAGGTCACCGTTGACGTCCGCGCGCCCGGAGCGCTGCCGCCGATCGCCAACGCGGACCAGGTGGTCGCCGTCGCCGGGGTGGATACGGTGATCGCGCCGCTGAAGAACGATTCAGACCCGCAAGGCGGGGCGCTGCGCCTGGCCCAGGTCACCCCGGACGGTAATTCCACCGCCACCATGGGGGCTGACCAGCAAACCTTCACGTTCAGTTCCACCGCCGAGGGCGCGCACTACGTCACCTACCTGGCCACGAACGGACCGGCCAGCGCCCAGCAACTGGTGCGGGTCGACGTCGTGCCTGGCAGCGGCGACGGCGCCCCCGTGGCCGTGCGCGACACTGCGTTGCTGCCCAGCGGCGGCAACGTGCTGGTGGACGTGCTCGGCAATGACTCCGATCCCTCCGGCGGCGTGCTGGTGGTCCAGTCCGTGTCGGCCGCGGACGGCCTGCCCGTCAGCGTATCCGTGCTGGACCATTCCGTAGTCCGGATCACTGACATCCGTGCCCAGGGCCAGCTCACCGTCAAATACACCATCTCCAACGGCAAAGCCTCGGCCACCGGCGAGATCGCGGTGCTGGTGGTCCCCGCCCCGGCGAAACTCCAAGCCCCCCAGGCCAAGCCGGACGAGGCCACGGTCCGTGCCGGGGACGTCGTCACCATCCCCGTGCTGGCCAACGACACCGACCCCAACGGCGGCGCCCTCACCCTTGACCCGCAGCTGGCCCAGCAGCCGGACCCGGCGGACGGGCGCATCTTCACGGCAGGCGGAGCGGTGCGGTTCATCGCCGGCGACGTGCCCAAGACCGTGTACGCGATCTACAAGGTCACCAACGAATCAGGCCAGTCCGACTCCCAGCAGGTCACCATCCGGATCCGGGCCCGCGACGACCAACTCAATACCCGGCCCGAACCAAAGAACCTCACCGCCCGGGTGGTGGCGGGCATGACAGTCCGCATCCCGGTACCCCTCGACGGCGTAGACAGCGACGGCGACTCGGTCCAGCTGACCGGGGTGGACAAAGCCCCCGCCATGGGTACGGCGGTGGTCAAGGACGGCTACCTCGAATTCACCGCGGCGGGCAACGCGGCAGGCACCGACACCTTCACCTACCGGGTCCGGGACCGCATCGGGGCCGAGAACACTGGAACCGTGATCGTCGGCATCGCACCGGCGGAGGCCACCAACCAGAAACCCATCGCGGTTGACGACGCCGTGGATGTCCGGCCGGGACGCAAGATCGCCGTCGAAGCCCTCGCCAACGACTCAGATCCGGACGGGGACCCGATCACCCTGGTGTCCAACGGCTTCGAAGCCCGCCCGGACCTCACCGTGGAGGCAGCCGACGGCGGCAAGGTGCTGCTCACGGCCCCGAATGCTGCCGGCAACGAAAGCGTCAGCTACAAGATCCAGGACGACAAGAAAGCCCAGTCCGGTGCAGTAATCCGGGTGAAAGCCAGCCCTGATGCCGCGCTGAAGGCTCCGGTTGCCAAGGACGATGTGGTCACCCCGGCCGAGACACTGGGAAAGTCCGCCGTCGACGTCCCGGTCCTGAAGAACGATTCAGACCCCGACGGCGTGGCGTCCGAACTCAAGGTCGGCCTGCCAGACGGCAACCCCAACGCCCGCGTCGCCGGCGACGGCACCGTGCGCGTCACGCTGGGGACGGCGGACCAGCTGGTGCCTTACACCGTCACCGACGTTGACGGCCAAAGCGCGACGGCGGTCATTTGGGTGCCGGGGCAGGGCGAGCAGCATCCCAGCCTGTCCAAGACCGAGCCGGTGGAGATTATGTCCGGTAAGGAAATCACCCTCAACCTGGCGGAATATGTCCGCGTGCGGGAAGGCCGCACACCCCGGATCACACAGGTGGACAAGGTCCGCGTCCTGGGCGCTGAACCGGACAACGTGGTGGCCGGAAACGGCAACTCCCTGCGCTACGCCGCCCTCAAGGACTACGTGGGTCCGGGCTCCATCACTTTCGAAGTGACTGATGGCACAGGACCGGACGACCCCGCCGGCCTCAAGTCAACGCTCAGCATCATCACCAAGGTCATCCCGGACCCCAACGCCAACCATCCGCCCACCTTCAGCGGCGCCACCCTCGACGTTCCCGCCGGCGAGTCCGCCACCCTGGACCTCGGCAACCTGGCCAAGGACGTGGACGCCGGCGACCAGGACAAGCTCACCTTCGCGCTCGACGGCTCCCTCCCCGAGGGCTTCACCGCAACAGTGGACAAGGCAAACCTCAAGGTCACCCCCGATTCGGCCCGGGCCGCCGGCTGGAAGGGCAGCATCCCGCTCAAGGTCACCGACGGCCGCTCAGATCCGGTCCGCGCCACCATCACCGCCAGCGTGGTCGCCTCCAACCGTCCGCTGCCCACAGCCAATGAGGACGTGGTGGACAAGGCGAACGCCGGCAAGTCCGAGACCGTCAACGTCCTCGCCAACGACTTCAACCCCTTCCCGGAGACGCCCCTCCGGATCACCTCCGCCACCGTGGAGACCGGCTCGGCCTCAGGGCAGCCCGCCGTGGCGGGGGACTCGATCACCGTCACCCCGGCCAGCGGGTTCAAAGGCGTGATGGTGGTGCGCTACACGATCATGGACAAAACCGGGGACGTATCCCGGCAGACCGACGGCCGCGTCAGGATCACCGTCCGTGACCGGCCCGACGCGCCCTCCGCGCCCACGGCAACGGATGTCCGGAGCCGGACGGCCGTGCTCAAGTGGACACCGCCGTCGGACAACGGCGCGGCGATCACCAAATACACCGTGCACTCCGCCAGCGGCTTCAGCCAGGAGTGTGCCACCACCACCTGCACGCTGACCGGCCTGACCAACGACGTCAAGTACGTCTTCACCGTCACCGCCACGAACGAGGTCAGGGAATCCGACCCCTCGCCGGCCTCCAACGAGATCCGGCCCGACGAAAAGCCGTCACCGCCGGACGCGCCCGCCGTCAAGGCGGGCGACAAGACCATGGACATCACGTGGCCGGCAGCCAAGACCGAGGGCTCGGCCGTCAAGAACTACAACCTGGAGATCTCGCCGCCGCCCGCGAACGGGGCAGCGGTCAAGAACGGCGTGGCCGGACTGAACTACACCTGGCCGGGGCTGACCAACGGCGTCCGGTACAAGGTGCGCGCCCAGGCAGTCAACGAACTCGGCCCCTCGGACTGGAGCCCCTACTCTGCCGAGGACAACCCTGCCGGCGTTCCCGCCGCACCCGCCGCTCCGACGTCGTCCGTGGCCTCCTCGGTGGGAACCTCCAACCAGCTCAAGGTGGACTGGAACGAGCCAAACACCAACGGTGACGCCATCAGGAACTACTACGTCACCATGAGCGGCGGCGGCGGGGCGGCACAAACCCAGATGGTGGCCGGCACCGTCCGGACGGCCAACTTCACCGCCAACAATTCCGAAGCGTCCTACACCTTCACCGTGCAGGCCGAGAACAAGGCCGGCAAGGGCGCAGTCAGTGCGGCGTCCGCCCCGCGCCGCGCCACGGGCAAGCTCGCACAGGTCTCGGGCGTAAGCGCCACGGAGGCCAACACCGGCGGCGCCGGCCGCTCCGTCACCATCGACTTCCGCGAGCTCACCGCCGCCGAACGCAACGGCTCAACGTATGCCGAAGTCAGCTACACCTACCGGGCCAGCACGGGACAGTCAGGGCCAATCAGGCCAGGGCAGACCGTCGGAGGCTTCGCCAACGGCAGTTCCACATCCATCACCGTGATCGCCAACTCTTCGGTGGCCCCCAGTTCCGACGCCAGCACTCCGGCCACCGCCAACCCGTACGGTTCGCCGGGCACCCCGTCGGCCGCCGGGCAGGACGGCGCCGAGAACCAGAAGAACCTGACCCTAAGCTGGGCGTCCCCGGCAGCGGGCAGCCACGACATCGCCTACACCCAGATCAGGATCGACGGCGGCGGCTGGGAACGCGTTGCAGCCTCCGGCAGCCGCACCATCAACACCGCCGGTTTCAACGAGCGGCATTCGATCGACGTGCAGACGGTCAATTCGCGTGGCACCGGTGGCCCGGTCGCGTCCGCCTCCGCGCAGTCGGGTGCCGCCAAGACACGCTGGACCACGCGGCTGGCCGGCGGGATGGACCGCAGCTGCACCGACCTGCCCGGCGCCACGTCATATGACCCGTCGAGAAATACGTGCGATGGCCAAGGCGGCTACGACCGGCCCTGGATGTCGCACCTGGACACGTTCGATGTCATGTGCTGGAAGCCGCACGGCACCACGTACAGCGGCGACGGCCAGTGGTACTACATCATGCGCGGTTCACCGAACGCCACGCGATGGATCCAGTCGCTGCACACCACCCTGGGCTCTCCCGCGCAGAGCGGCGTACCGCTGTGCACGTTCCCAACAGGGGCGACGCCATAGCCGCCGCGGCACCGGGCTGCGGGGCCGGCGGATGTCCGGCTGGGGATAGAGCTCCCCATCGCGGGGTCTTGCGGGGCTTCGGTAGTCTTGGCCCGGGGAAAGAAAGCCTACTGTCTGTCCCGCGAACCGGACCGTATCTGGCAACACAATCTGAGGGAAAAGTAACGCTGTGACAACTCTGCTGGGGAAGCTTGGGCTGACGAAGCGACACAAGAAGGCCGCTGCCGGGGCTGCGTTTGGTGTGGTGGTGGCTGTGGTGGTGACGGGTGCGGTGTTGTATCCGGGGTTTAAGACCACTGAGGTTGAGTTGAATGATGGTGGCGTGTGGGTGGTGTCGAAGTCCAAGAACGCTGTTGGGCGGTTGAATTATCCTTCGCGGGTGCTTGATGGTGCGGTGACGCCGGCGTCAACGACGTTTGATGTGTTGCAGCATGCGGGTGAGGTGTTTGTTGATGATGCGACTGGTTCGACGCTGAACCAGGTGTCCCCGGCGAATATGCGCCTGGGTGGGGATAAGCGGTTGCCGGGTTCTGCTGCGGTGAGTTTTGGGGCGCAGACAATTTCGGTGACGGATCCGGGGTCGGGCAAGGTCTGGGCGGTTTCTCCGTCGACGGTGAATGGTTTTGATGAGGAAGCATCGGAGCCTGTGATGGTGGGTTCTGAGGGGATTGTTTCCGCGGTGGGTTCTGATGACCGGATTTATTCGGCGGACCCGAAGTCCGGGGTGGTGTCGGTGACGGGGGTGGATGCCAATGGTGCGGTGACGTCTTCGGAGTCCGGTACCTGGGAGGGGTTGAAGGGTTCCGGGGATCTGCAGATGACGGTGGTGGGGGATAAGCCGGTGGTGTTGGATGCCGCGGCGGGGAACCTGTTTTTGCCCGGCGGTAAGCGGCTGGTGTTGGAGAATGCGCGGGATGCGAAGTTGCAGCAGGCGGGGCCGGGCAGTGATTTTGTTGCCGTTGCGACGCGGAAGGCGTTGTTGAAGCAGCCTCTGGACGGGGCGGCGGCGAAGACGGTCTCGTTCGATGGTGAGGGCGTTCCTGCGGCTCCGGTGCAGTTGGGTGGGTGTGTGCACGCGGCGTGGTCGGGGGCCAACAAGTACGTCCGGGATTGCACCAATGATGCTGATGACAAGAATGTTGCGGTGCCGAAGGCGAGTGCGTCGCCGTCGTATGTGTTCCGGGTGAACCGGGACCTGGTGGTTTTGAATGATGTGAATTCGGGCAATGTGTGGCTGGTGAACCAGAACATGCAGCTGGTCAACAACTGGGACGACGTCGTCCCGCCCAAGAACCAGTCCGATGACCAGGACCAGGAATCGGCGGACAACAACACCATCAACGTCCTGCCGGACCGCACTAAACCCAACCGGCCACCGGAGACCAAGCCCGACGCCATCGGCGTCCGACCTGGCCGCACCACGATCCTCAGCGTCCTGGACAATGACTCGGACCCCGACGGCGACGTCCTGACCGCCGCCGTGGCGCCGGAAGCCGCACCCAAATCGGGCACGCTCGAAAGCATCTACGGCGGCACTGCCTTCCAGATCACCGTTCCGGCGGATGCCAAACCTGGCACGGAGACCTTCAACTACAGCGCCTCCGACGGCCGCGGGCTCTCCGCCACCGGGCAGGTCACGCTCAGCGTCGTGGGACCCGACGAAAACAGGCCGCCCAAGTTCAAGCGCGGCGAGGACACCACCATGCTGGTGGAACAGGGCAAGACGGTCAGCCAGAACATCCTGACGGACTGGATCGACCCCGACGGCGACGACCTCGTCCTGCTCGACGCGAAGGCCGACAACGACCAGGACCAGGTCAAGGTCCGGCGCGACGGCCTGCTCACCTTCCAGGATTCCGGCGCGACCGCCGGCAAGAAGAACGTCCAAGTCACCATCTGGGACGGCCGTGCCACGGTCACCGGCAAGGTGGTGGTCAACGTCCAGCCACCCGGCGCCCTGGCGCCGGTGGTCAACGCGGACCATGTCACCGCCGTCGTCGGCCAGGACCTGGTCATCTCGCCCTTGAAGAACGACGTCGACCCGAACGGCGGTGCCTTGCGCCTGGCCCAGGTGGAAGCCAACGGACCGGCCGAACTCGGCCCCGTCACCGACGGCGGCACGTTCACGTTCCGCAGCAGCACCCCCGGGCCGGTGTACCTGACGTACATCGCCAGCAACGGGCCGCAGAGCAGCCAGGGGCTGATCCGCGTGGACGTCGAATCCGGCAACGACGGCGGCGATCCCGTCGCGGTCCACGACGTGGCACTGATGCCCACCGGCGGCAGTGTCCTGCTGGACCCCCTGGCCAACGACTCCGACCCCTCCGGCGGCGTCCTGGTGCTGCAGTCCGTCAAAATCCCGGACAACGCCCCGGTATCGGTCAGCGTGATCAACCACAGCGTCCTGCGGATCACTGACATCCTGGGCACCAAGGACCCCCTGCTGTTCGAATACACCATGTCCAACGGCAAGAAGTCCGCCACGGGGAGTGTCTCGGTGGTGCCCGTCCCGGCACCGGCCGTGCTCGAAGCACCCCACCCCAAACCGGACGAGGTGAACGTCCGCGTCAACGACGTCGTCACCATCCCCGTCCTTGACAACGACACGCACCCGCAGGGGCAGGAACTGACCGTGGACCCCGTCCTGCCGCAGGCCGTGGACCCGGCTGACGGCAAGAGCTTCGTCTCCGAGAACACCCTCCGCTTCATTGCCGGCAGCCAGCCCAAGACGGTACGCGCCATCTATAACGCCGTCGATCCGCAGGGCCAGAAGAGTGCCGCCGCGGTTACCATCCACATCCTTCCGCTGGAAGGCGCGGAGAACTCCCGGCCCCAGCCGCGGAACCTCACCGCCCGGGTGGTGGCTGCCGGGACGGTACGGATCCCGGTTCCCTTGGACGGCATCGACCCCGACGGCGACTCGGTCCAGCTCACGGGCATCGACAGCACCCCTGCCATGGGCACTGCCACGGTGGGCAGTAACTTCATCGATTTCACGGCCGCCGGCGACGGCGCCGGAACGGACACGTTCCGCTACAAGGTGGTTGACCGCCAGGGTGCCGTGAACACCGGCACCGTGACGGTGGGCATCGCCCCGCGCGGAGACGTTAACCAGAAACCCACCCCCGTCGACGACGAAGTCCGGGTCCGCCCCGGCCGCCAGATCGCCGTCGACGCCACCGCGAACGACACCGACCCCGACGGCGACCGCATCCGCATCCTGACCGACGGTATAGAGGCCGATCCCGCACTCCAGGCGACGGTCAGCAGGACCAGCGGCCGCATCATCCTCCTGGCCCCGAACGAGGCAGGAACCGTCAACGTGCGCTACACCATCGCCGACGACCGGGACGCCACGGCCCAGGCCACCATCCGCCTGGTGGTCGATAACAACGTGCCCCTGAAGGCGCCGATCGCCCGTGACGACAGGGTGACCTCAGCCCAGGCAATGGGCAAGACCGCCGTCGACGTCCCGGTCCTGAAGAACGACGAGGACCCGGACGGCGTGGGCGAGAACCTCAAGATCAGCACGGAGGCCACCACCGCCAGGCCTGGCGGCAACGGCAACGTCCTGGTTGACCTGACCAAGGATCCCCAGCTCATCCCGTACACCGTGGAAGACGTGGACGGACTGCAGTCCACCGCGGTCATCTGGGTGCCGGGCCTTGGCCAGCAGGTTCCCACCTTGGCCAAGGATGAGGTCATCGAGGTGGTAGCGGGCCAGTCGGTCGACGTAAACCTCAACGAATGGGTGAAGGTCCGCGAGGGCAGGTCGCCCCGGCTGACCCAGGCGGACCGGATCAAGCTCATCGGCGCCGACGGCGGCAACCCCGTGATTGGCGACGGCACCGGCCTGAAGTACACCGCCGGAGCAGACTACGTGGGCCCAGGGTCCTTGACGTTCGAGGTGACCGACGGGACCGGGCCGGACGATCCTGCCGGACTGAAGTCCACCCTGAGCATCCGCACCAAGGTGCTACCGGACCCCAACAAGAACAACCCGCCCGAGCTGCTCGGCTCGGAAGTGGACGTTCCCAAGGGCGACACTGCCAGCACTGACCTGGGCAAGCTGACCTCCGATCCGGACCAGGGCGACCTCGAAAAGATGAAGTATGAACTGGTGGGCGGATCGCCCGGCGGCTTCACCGTAAGCATCGACGGCAAGACCCTCAAGGCCTCGGCGGCGGACTCCACCGCCACCGGGACCAGGGCCGCCGTGCAGGTCAAGGCGAGGGATCCTCGCGGGCTTGAGGCAACGGCCACTTACCAGCTTTCGGTGACCGCCTCCAACCGGCCCAAGCCGGTGGCGAACGACGACGTACAGGACAACGCCGCCGCGGGCAAGCCCGTCACCATCAACGTGCTCGCCAACGATGCCAACCCGTTCCCCGAGACCCCGCTGAAGATCATTGCCGCAAACACCGAGACGGGCAGCGGCAATGTGGGGGTCAACGGCGACTCGGTGACCGTCACGCCGGCGCCCGGTTTCACCGGGACCATGGTGGTGGCCTACACCGTGGAGGACAAGACCGGTGACGCGTCCCGGCACGCCACGGCGCGCATCCGCCTCACCGTCAAGGACAAGCCGGCGGCCCCGACCACGCCGCAGGCGCAGAGCGTGGGTGACCGTACGGCCCTGCTGAACTGGACCGCCCCGGCGGACAGGGGCTCGCCCATCACCAAGTACACGGTGTATGGCGAGGGCGGGTTCCGCCAGGATTGCCCGGCCAACACCTGCACCCTTAACGGCCTGACCAACAACACCACCTACCACTTCCAGGTGACGGCCACGAATGAGTTCGGTGAGTCCGACCGCTCCCCGGCCTCGGCCGATGTCCGGCCGGACGTGAAGCCCGATACTCCCATGGCGCCCTCGCTGGCCTTCGGCGACAAGCAGCTGACCGTCAACTGGACGCAGCCGGCAAGCAAGGGGTCACCGGTGAAGTCCTACGACCTGGAAATCTCGCCGGCACCGGCCGGCCAGAACGCACAGATCCAGAACCTGACGTCCGTCAGCTACGTCTGGAAGGGACTGCAGAACGGGGTCTCCTACAAGGTCAGGGTCCTGGCACGCAATGATGCCAAGGAACCGTCCGAATGGAGCCCCTACTCGGCAGCCGAGGTCCCCGCGGGTGTTCCGGCCACGCCCACCGCCCCGAATGTGTCCCAGGCAACCCCGTTGGGCTCGCAGAGCCAGCTGCGGGTGGTCTGGTCCGCACCCAACAACAACGGCGACGCCGTCTCCTCCTACACCCTGACCACGCTGCGCGGCGGGGCTCCGGTGGCCAGCCAGCAGGTATCCGGCACCTCGCAGAACGTCACCGTTGACAACTCCGAAACGAACTACACCTTCACGGTGTCTGCCACCAACAAGGCAGGGACCGGCGGTACCAGTCCGCAGTCCGCGGCTATCCGGGCGGCCGGCAAGCCGAGCCCGGTGAGCAGCGGCTCCGTCGCGGAGACCGGCACCAGCGGGCAGCTCAAGGTGACCTTCACACCGTTGAGCGAGTCCCAGCGGAACGGCTCCACGGCCAGCGAGATCACCTACTCGTACAACGCCGACGGCAAGAGCGGCCCGATCGCCGCAGGCGGTGGCACCATCGGCGGCATGACCAACGGCCGGGACATCACGGTGACCATCGTGGCGACGTCCACGAAGAACACCATGTCCAGCGACGCGAAGGCCGTCGGCACGGGCAACCCGTATGGGCCGCCGAATGCGCCGGTGCTGAGCGGACAAAGTTCCAACACGCAGCAGGTCCACTGGACCTGGACTACGCCGGCCAACAATGGTCGTGCTATCGACCGCTATGAGGTCAGCTATGAGGGAGGCGGCTGGACGAGCGTCGGCATGGCCACCCGGTATGACCGTGATACGGGTGCCTGGAGCTCCACGAAGAACCTCAAGGTGCGGGCCTGTACCGTCGTGTGCGGTCCTGCAGATTCGGCCAACGCGACGAGCGGCAAAGACCCAACCCCGCCGCCGCCCACGGACTGGAACGTTACGGCCAGCCCGGTGCGCAGCTGCACGGAACCCCGGAAGGGCACGGACAGCTACGTCCCCGGCAACCCGTCCCAGTGCACCGGCGGAGGCATCTGGCTCGACGCCGGTGCCCCGTCCACGGCCGACCGGTACCAGGTCTGGTACAAGACGTCCAACAACCCGAGCGGCATCTGGTACCACCTGAACTCCGGGATGGCCAACGGCAACTGGCTCCGCTGCGACACGTCCAACGTCGGCTGCAACCCACCGGCAGGTATGCCTAACCGCTAGCACCAACCAGCATCACCACGTGGGCCCGGGACTCCCGGGCCCACACGACAACTTTCGACCCATCAAAAGGAAGCACATTTCATGACCATGACCATGGAGCAGGCCGAGTGGTTTGCCGGTACGTTCGAAAAGCTGGTTGCCAACGTGGGGCAGGCGGTGCTGGGCAAGGAACACGTCATCCGGCTGACCTTCACTGCCATGCTGGCGGAGGGCCACGTCTTGTTCGAGGACGCGCCCGGAACGGGCAAGACCTCCCTGGCCCGGGCCCTCGCGGCCACCGTGCAGGGGTCCAACAACCGAATCCAGTTCACCCCTGACCTGCTTCCTTCCGACGTCACCGGCGTGACCATCTACGACCAGAAGACGCAGAAGTTCGAGTTCCACAAGGGCCCGATCTTCAACAACATCGTCCTGGCCGATGAAATCAACCGCGCATCGCCCAAGACCCAGTCCGCGCTGCTTGAGGTCATGGAGGAATCCAGGGTGACGGTAGACGGCGTCACCTATTCCGCGGGCCGGCCTTTCATGGTCATGGCAACCCAGAACCCGATCGAGCAGGCCGGTACCTACCGCCTCCCCGAAGCCCAGCTGGACCGGTTCCTGATCAAGACTTCCATCGGGTACCCGGACCACGCCTCTACGGTCCGGCTGCTGGGCGGCAACAACCTGAAGGACCGCTCCAAGGAACTGTCCGCCGTGATCACCACCCAGGCAGTGGCGGACATGGCGGACCTGGCCGCCACCGCGCACGTGGACACCGCGGTGCTGGAGTACATTTCGCGGCTGTGCGAGGAGACCCGCAGTGCTCCGGAGACCCGGCTGGGCGTGTCCGTGCGCGGTGCGCTGGCCATGGTCCGCGCCGCCAAGGTCTGGGCTGCCTCGCAGGGACGGAACTTCGTCCTGCCGGATGACATCAAGGAACTGGCGCCCGTGGTGTGGACGCACCGGTTCGTCATGGATCCCGAGGCTGAGTTCTCCGGCGCCACCGCCGAGGCCGTCCTGACCAGGATCCTGTCCGACGTCGCCGCCCCGCAGCAGCGCACCAACGCCTGACCGGCCCGGCGCGCAGCGAACGGCTGCACGCGGGCCTCCGTTCCTTTCCACCGCAACAACGAAGGCACACCCACATGTCCGACGGCACGTCCAGCGGCACCCCGTTGACCCGGCTCGCGGAGCGGATCCAGCTCCTTTTCCACCGGAACGGCCGCCCCACCCGCCTGCACCCGGCAGCAGTGTGGTCTGAAGCCAGCAACACGGTCCTCCTTGCCCTCACCCCGGCCTGGCGGACCATCCGGACCACCTGGCTGAAATACGTTTGGCCGGTGGTGTCCGTGGTCAGCATCCTGGGCTGGTCCGTCCTGGCAGCCTCCGTCCTGCTGTGGATCACCGGCCAGGCGTTCGGCTGGCAGGAAGCCACGGCAGCCGCCATCGCCGCCTTCGCCATGTTCGTGATCGCGGTGGCTTTTATCCTGGGCCAGTCCTCCTACGGCGTGGTCCTGGACCTTGCCCGGACCCGCGTGGCGGTGGGGGACAGCGCCGTCGGAAGCATCGCCGTCTCCAACACCTCCGCCCGGCCGTTGCTGCCCGCTGCCCTGGAACTTCCGGTGGGCAGCACCACCGCCGTGTTCCACCTGCCACGGATGAAGCCGGGCCAGGTCCACGAGGACCTCTTCACCATCCCCACCGCACGGCGCGCCGTCATCGTGGTGGGACCGGTCCGCTCCGTCCGGGCCGACCCGCTGCACCTCCTGCGCCGCCAGGTCCTCTGGACCGAGCCGGAGGACCTGTTCGTGCATCCGCGGACCGTAGCCCTGGCCGGTTCGGCGGCGGGCTTCATCCGCGACCTTGAGGGCATGCCCACCACGGACCTGTCCAGCGCCGACGTCTCCTTCCACGCCCTGCGCGACTACGTGCCCGGGGACGACCGCAGGCACATCCACTGGAAGACCACCGCCCGGACCGGCAAGCTGATGGTGCGCCAGTTCGAGGAGACCCGCCGCGCCCACCTGGCCATCTCGCTGTCCATCAACACAGAGGAATACGCCTCCGAGAACGAATTCGAGCTGGCCATCTCGGTGGCAGGGTCCATCGGCCGGCAGGCCATCCGCGAACAGCGCGAACTGGATGTCCTCACCCAGAAGGGGCCGCTGCGCTGTGAAACCGGCCGCAACCTGCTCGATGACATGACCCGGATCGTCGGCACCCCGATGCGCCGCACCGCCGTCGACCTTGCCCGGACCCTGGCGGACACCGTCCCCAACGCGTCCGTGGTGTTCTTCGTAGTGGGAAGCAACGTGACCGCCACCCAGCTCCGCTCCGCAGCGGCCTCCGTCCCGCCGGGAGTCCGCAGCCTGGCCGTCAGGGTGGAAGCCGGCGCAGCACCCACCCGGGCCAACATCGCGGACCTGACCGTCCTGACCCTCGGCGACTTGGCCGACCTTGCCATCGTGCTGAGAAAGGCCGCCGCATGAGCACCGCACCGGGCCAGTCCCCGAAAACCCGTACCCGCCGCAAAGCCCCAAGTCCGGAGTCGGCCTTCGCCCACGGCCGGCCGTGGCACTTCCTGCTCGACGCCGGGGCCCTGGTTGTCCTCCTGGGGCTGGGCCTGCTCGGCTTCGGGTTGAGCTTCGGCGGTGACCCGTATTACCTGCTGTCCGGATTCGGCGGCATTATCCTTGGCCTGGGCATTGGCGCCGCCAACGCCCACCTGCGCTTGGGCCTGTTGATCACCACGGCCCTGGCACTGGCCGCCTACCTGGTCTTCGGGACCTGGCTGGCGGTGCCGGACGCGGCCATCGCCGGCTTTGTCCCCTCCCTGGATTCCTTGCGGACCCTGCTCCTGGGCGTCGTCTTCGCTTGGAAGGACATGCTCACCGTCGGGGTGCCGGTGGGAACTGCCGGCGGCGTGCTCATCGTGCCCTTCCTCAGCTCGCTCATCACCGCACTGGTGGCCGCGCTCCTGACCTGGCGTGGGCGGAGCCCCTACCTGCCCCTGCTGCCTGTCCTGGTCCTGTTCGTTGCGGGCATCGCCTTCAGCACCAACGCGGCGTTCCTGACCCTGGAACGCGGAATCGGACTGACAGTCCTCGGCATAGCCTGGGCCACGTTCCGCCGGGACATCCTGCGGCAGGACAGCACCCGAAGGGTGGCCGTTAACACCCCGCAGGGCGACAGCGGCACGGCCCGGCGTGCCCGGATCCGGCGCCTGGGCATGGCGGCGGCAGTGATCGCCCTCAGCGTGGGCGTCACGGCCGTGGCCGCGCCCCTGGTCAACGCCGGCGAGGACCGGAAAGTCCTCCGCAACGTGGTGGTCCCGCCGTTCGACCCCAAGGACTATGTCACGCCGCTGGCCAGTTTCCGGACCTACGTCAAGGACAAGAAGGACGACACCCTCTTCGTCGTCAAGGGGCTGCCGCGGGACGGCCGGGTACGGCTGGGTGCCTTGGACGCCTTCAACGGGACCAACTACAACATGGACCCCAACGGTTCCGGCAACTTCAGCAAGGTCGGCGACGCCAAGTCCATCAACACCCTTGCCGATTCGGCCGGGGTAGTGCCCACCAAGGACTACTCGATCAGCATCAACATTGAGGATTACCAGGGCTTCTTCGTCCCCGGCGGGCGGAAGACCACAGGCATCAGCTTTGACCAGTCCGGCTCCACCGCGGCCGCAGGCCTCTACTTCAACCCCGGGACGGACACCGCCGTCACCACCAACGGCCTCACCCGCGGCGATTCGTACAGCGTGCAGGTTTCGGATCCCGTCAAACTTGAGCACGGCCAGCTGACGCAGTACGACTTCGCGAAAGTGTCGCTCCCGGATCCCCTGGAAGTTCCACCCGTCGTGGGCTCCCAGGCCAACGACCTCTCCGCGGACGCCCCCACGGCGATCGACCGGGTCCGCCAGATCGAGGCGCATTTCCAGAAGACCGGTGCCTTCAGCAACGGCCTGGTCAGCGAAGGACAGTTGCCCAGCGTCTCCGGCCATGGCTCGGCCCGGATCCGGAACCTGCTCACCGCCAAGCAGATGCTTGGCGACGATGAGCAGTACGCCGTGGCCATGTCCCTGATGCTCCGGCACCTGGGCATCCCGTCCCGGGTGGTGATGGGGTTCTATCCTGAGCCCACGAGCCCTGAAAACGGTGCCGGCGAAGTAAAGATCACCGGGAAGGACGTCCACGCCTGGGTGGAGGTTGCGTTCGAGCGCGTCGGCTGGGTCAGCTTCGACCCCACCCCGCCCAAAGACAACATCCCCATCCCGCCGGACCCGGAAAGCAAGTCCAAGCCCAAGCCGCAGGTGCTGCAGCCGCCGCCCCCGCCGCAGGAGCCCGCGGACCTGCCGCCGGACTCGTCGCCGGACGCCCTGGACGCTGACCAGAAGAAGGACAATCCGTGGTTGTTCTGGGGCGCACTCCTGGGTGCGTTGGGCGTCGTCGCGATCCCCGTGGTGATTATTGCCTTGCCGTTGTTGCTGATTGCCTTGTTGAAGACACGACGCCGGAAACAGCGTTTCCGCGACGGCCATCCGGCCCAGCGCGTCGGCGGAGGCTGGAGCGAAGTGGTCAGCCTGGCAACGGACATGGGTGCCGCCGTCGACGCGCGGTCGACGCGCCGGGAAAGCGCCGCGGTGCTGGCCGAGGCGTTCCCCGCCAGCCAAGGAACCACGAAACTCCTGGCCCGCCGGGCGGATGCCTCCATCTTCGGTGCCGGCCAGCCCACGGAAGAGGAAGTCAAGGAGTACTGGACCATCGTGGATGGCTCGCTCAAGGAGATGACCGCCACCGTGGGGTTCTGGCGCCGGCAACAGGCGCGGTTCTCGCCCCGTTCCCTGCTCAGCGACGCGCGCACCGCGATGAACTCGGGCAGCGGGCTTTCGCTGCGCCGCCTCCGGGCGGGACGGCCTGCGCTGGCGGCGCTGACCGCCGGCCGCCGGCGGGCAGGCGACGGCGGTACCGACACGCCCGGCACGCGCGCGGGTGATCCACAAGGCACCGGCACGCCGGAGGCCGGCCAGCCGGAAACCAACCAGCAAGGACCAAGCCAGCAGTGACCTCCGACGTCGACCGTTGCCCGCGCTGCCAGCAAACCGTCCGCGCGGGAGCCACCTTCTGCGCGGCCTGCGGTGCGCCGCTGCCCAACCGGGCGGCGCGCCGCACCCGCACCCAGGCGCCCGGCGTGCAGGATGACCAGGCCGGGGCCCGGGACGTGCAGGCCGCGCATGCGCCGGGGATTCCCGGTACTATCCCGGTAGTAAAAAGGCCTCCGGCACCACAGCCGGCGGCCATCGAATATCCGGGTACCGCTCCTGCGGGCACCGATCCGGGCAGTGCCGGCGGTTCCACCAGGGTAGGGGCCGCTCCAGGGGGAGGAACGGGAATGGCAGTAAACCTCGAGCTTGTTCCGGCTGCGGCGGGCAAGCGGCTGGGCGCTGCCGTCATCGACTGGCTGCCCGGCGTGGCAGTGCTGGTGGTGACGTTCGCCATCGGCTTCGCCGGGATCACCCGTACCCGCAGCGGAGGCTTCATTGTCTATGACACCTCGTCCCTGGTGCTGTTCGGCGGCATCGGCCTCGGACTGACCCTCGCCTACCTTTTTGTGGTGATGGGCCTTGAAGCCCGCAGCGGCAAGACCCCCGGCAACCTCCTGATGGGCATTCGCAGCGCGGACCAGGACGGTTACGCGCCCGGGGCCGGCGGCGTTTTCCTGCGGGGAGTGATCACCGGCGCGGGCATCCTGCTGTCCCTGCTGGCTGCCGTCCTGCTGGTGGTGTTCAAGTGGTTTGATGCCGCCCTGTTCATCCTCGGCCCGCTGCTCCTGGTGGGTGCCGTGTGGGCTGTGCTGGTGGTGGTTTCCAGCCAGTGGGACAAGAACGGCGGGCTGCGGGCCTGGAACGACACCGCCGCGAAGACCCTCATGTTCGACGTCAAGGCAGGCCGGGACCCCATCACCACCGGCGGCATCCAGGGCCCCTACAGCTTCGCGCCGCTGGACCTTCCGCCCGTGCAGCAGGTCCTGTCCCCGGTTGCCGGGGCCGCGACGGCCCACGCCACGGCCGCCCCGCAGCCCGCGCCGCGACTCCCGGCACCCCAGGCCCCCCAATTCGCTCCACCCCAAGCCCCGGCACCCCATGCAGCGCCCCAGGCTCCGGCACCGTCCGCCACGATGCCATCGCAGACCAGGCCCTACACCAGTCCTGCCTCCTTCGCGCCGGGGGCTCCGGCATCCACAACTGGCCACCGGGTACCCGGGCCGCACGTTGACGACGACGTCGAACGCACCCAGGTGCGCCCCGGCACCGGCGGGCCGGCTCCCATGGCCGTCCTGCGGGTCCGCCTGGACGACGGCCGCGACTTCCGGCTGGACCGCAGCGTCCTGGTGGGCCGCAACCCCGTAGGCCAGCCCGGGGAACAGCATGCCCAGCTGCTGGCCGTGGACGATCCCGGACGCTCCATCTCCAAAACCCACCTGCATCTGCTCACCGATGGTGCGGGGATCTGGGTGACGGACCGTCAATCGACCAACGGCAGCGCCGTGACCACCCCTGACGGCCTGCGCACCCCCCTCGCGCCGGGCGTCCCAACGTTTGTTACCCCCGGCTCCAGCGTGCATTTTGGAGACCGCACCTTTTACCTAGGACAGGCATGAACCAGCACCCCGCCAGTGTTTCCTCCACCATCCAGCCGGGGCCGGGCCCTAGCCTCACCTACGGCTACGGGACGGACAGGGGACTCCGCCGGGAGCTGAACGAGGATTCCTACATCGCCGCGGATCCCGTCTTCGCGGTGGCCGACGGCATGGGCGGCCACGAGGCCGGCGAGATCGCCAGCGGCCTGTGCGTCAGGGCCTTGGCCGGAATTCCGCAGCTCGCCACCGGGGAGCGGAGCATTACAGCGTCGGTCCTGCAGCAGTACCTGGTGCGGGCGGACAACTCGATCCGTGAGGCCGCAGGAGCCCGCGCGGGCACCACCCTCACCGGCGCGGTGGTGGTGGAACAGATGGGCATGCCGTACTGGCTGGTGCTGAACATCGGCGACTCCCGCACCTACCGGCTCAGCCACGGCCGGTTCGAGCAGATCAGTGTGGACCACTCAGAGGTCCAGGAACTCGTTGATGCGGGCGAGATCACCGCCCTGGAAGCCACCGTGCATCCCCGACGGCACGTGGTCACCCGGGCCCTGGGGACGGGGGATGAGACGGAGGCCGACTACTGGCTCCTGCCAATCGAGGAAGGAGACCGGGTCCTGGTCTGTTCCGACGGGCTGACCGGTGAGCTGGCGGACGAGGACATCCTTCGCATCCTCAGCACCGTGGCCCAACCTCAGGACGCCGTGGACGCCCTGATCCAGGCCGCCCTGCGCAGCGGCGGCAGGGACAACGTCACGGCCATCGTGGTGGACGCCAGGAACGTAACCAACGACGACGGCGCCGGCACCACCGCGCCACGCTACAGCCCGGCGGACCGGGACGAGCAGACGCTGCCGCGTCCGCTGGCCAACGGCGCCGTGACGCAGCCGTTGCCGGAGCAGGCGGAGGCCGGCTCGGACGGCGAGGGGGAGACCGACAATGACCGGCGCTAGCTACATCCCTGGTACCTGGCTTGGTGTCGTCCGGTCCGGCACCGCCGTCCTCTTGGGCCCCGAATCACCGGCCGAACTCGCTGGTGCCCTCTGGGAACTCCTGGCGGCCCGGCCCGAACCGCACGAGGTTTTGGCTGCCGTGACCAGCAGCTCGGGCGGGTCACTGGCCCGCATCCCAGCCTTCGGCATCCTGGACTTCAATGGACCGCTGAGGGTCTTCCTGCGCGGCAACCTCGACCTTCGCGTAGAGCAGCCCGGCGGAGCCGTGGACCTCGACGGCCGTGACGTCACCACCTGGAACGAGCGCCGGTTTGCCGTCCCCGCGATGTGCCGGCTGGATATCGCTGATGGCGGCCAGCGGGACCAGCCCGAGCTGCCGCTCGGTGAAGGGGTGGTGTTGCTGCAGGCACTGACGCTCGGCGTCCCGTCCGGCCCCACCGCCGTTGCAGCCCCCGCTGCCCGGGAATGGGCCGCAACCACGGAAAACCCCCATGCGGCAGATACCCGAGTCGACGTCCACGCCCCGGACCAGGCCGAAGACGCGGTTGTTGTCGAAAGCGCGGTTGCGGTTGACAGCCCGGTCGTTGTCGAAAGTGTCGTTGCGCTGGATTCCCACGGGACGGACGCGGATGCCGTCCCGGAAGCCCGCTCCACCGGTCCCGACTTTGCCGCGCCGGACGACCTGCCCGGCACCCTCCTTCCCGAGCACGGTGCATCTGCAGAGACGGTGCTGGCAGTGCTGGACGAAGACCAGGAGCGGCTCACGGCGGACAGCGGACTCGTCCCGGAAGCCGTGGGGGAAGCCGCCGATCCCGATGCCACGATTGCCCCCGGCGCCATCATCCTGCCTGACCCGGCGGACGCGTCCGGTACGCGGGACGCAGCTGGCACGGGAGACGCAGTTGAGCCAGAGGGCGATGTGCCGCCGGCCGGTGGTTCCGGAGCGGCCGACGCGGCTCCCGCGGTGGAAATGACCACGTCCTACGACCACCTGTGGGACCGTACGGTGATGCGGAATATCGAGGACGCGGCAGTCCGTGAGGACCCCGACGCCGACTCCGGCCTGGTCGCCGCCACCCCGCAGCCTGCGCTGCCGGCGGCCGAACAGCTCCCCGCCCTGGGCGCAGCCGACGACGCGTCCACGGCCGGGCAGCAGTCGCGTTCCGACGCCGTGCCGGGCGCGGGGGCGGACGGTTCAGCAGGCACGGACCCAGCCGCGGGCCCGAATCCGGCCCCTATCCCCGCCCCGGCTCCCGGGCCGGAAGCGCAGGCTCCCGCCGGCGTCCTCATCGATTCCGTACCGTGGCGCACGGGCGGAGAGGCGGCTGTTCCGTCGTCGGCCCCGTCCAGCCCACCCCTGGGGACACCGCCTGCCTTCACCCCGCCGGCTGGCCCTGAAGGTCCCGCGAACCCCGGCCCCGCGCCGGCCTTCCCGGCAAGCCAGGCGCCTGCCGCAGGAACTCAGGACCAGGCACCTGCCGCCGGATTCGATCCTGACCATGACGGCCAGACGGTCATGAAGAGCAGCCTCCCCGGCATGGCTCCGCATCCGGCGGCTCCGGGCCCCGGCCAGGACCCGGCCGATGGACCACTGGTGCTGGCCCGGGTCTGCGCGCATAGCCACGCCAACCCGCCTACCCGCGCCCTGTGCAGCGCCTGCGGGGGCAGCCTGCTGCCGGATGCCGTCCAGGTGGCGCGCCCCAGGCTGGGACGGGTGCGCCTGTCCACCGGCGACCTTCTGGACCTCGACCAGTCGATGGTCATCGGGCGGCAACCGTCGGTATCCCGCGTCCAGGGCGGTGTGATGCCGCGCCTCGTGCAGGTGGCGAGCCCGGGCGGTGACATCTCCAGGTCCCACGTCGAGGTCCGGCTCGAGGGCTGGCACGTCATGCTCTGCGACCTGAAGGCCACCAACGGCACCGTCCTGGTGCGTGAGGGCCAGCCGCCGCGCCGCCTGGCCCAGAACGAGATGGCCATCCTGCTCGACGGCGACATCGCGGAGCTGGGCGACAACATCTCACTGCGTTTTGAGGAGATTCCTTGAGTTCCAAACGGCCCGTAGCGCCGCCGCCCCGGATCCAGGGGTTCACATATATCAGCCTGCTCGGCTCGGGCGGGTTCTCCGACGTCTACCTGTACGAGCAGGACAGGCCGCGCCGGAAAGTCGCCGTGAAGGTGCTGCTCTCCGACTTGAAGACCGAGGGTGCCCGCCGGCGGTTCGAGTCCGAAGCCAACCTGATGGCCCAGCTGTCCTCGCACCCTTACATCGTCACCATTTTCGAAGCGGAAGTGACCGACGACGGGCATTCCTACCTGGCCATGGAGTACTGCTCCCGGCCCAGCCTGGACGTGCGCTACCGGCGGCAGCGCTTCAGCGTCGACGAGGTCCTGGCCGTCGGCATCCAGGTGGCGTCCGCCGTCGAAACCGCGCACCGTGCCGGCATCGCCCACCGCGACATCAAACCCGCCAACATCCTGGTGACGGACTACAACCGCCCGGCCCTGACCGACTTCGGCATTTCCGGAACCCTGGCAGGCGACACGGACGATGACTCGGGGATGTCCATTCCGTGGTCCCCGCCCGAGCAGTTCCGCGACGGCAGCGTTGACGGCGTCATGGTGGACGTGTGGGCCCTCGGCGCCACCCTGTACACCCTGTTGGCCGGCCGCTCGCCCTTCGTCATGCCCGGGGCGGACAACTCCCAACGCGAACTGATCAACAGGATCAGCAACATGGCCCTGCCGCGGCTTGGCCGGGCGGACGTGCCGGAATCCCTGGAACTGGCCCTGTCCACGGCCATGGCCAAGTCCGCGCAGTCCCGCTACAGTTCCGCGCACGCCTTCGCCCTGGCGCTGCAGCGCATCCAGGCCGAACTGAACCTCTCCGTCACGCCGTTCGAAGTGCTGGAGGAACCGCAGCAGGAGGAAAGCCACCTGGACGACGGGACCGAGGAAACCCGTGTCCGCAGCATCGCCGCCATCGATCCTGAACGGACCGGCAGTGCGCCCACATTCCCCGCGCGCACCCGCCCCAGCCAGGCCGGCGGCACTGACGCAACCGGTCCAAGGGGAGGTGCCGCCCCGCCGTCGCACTTCACTCCCGCCACGCCGGGCCTATGGCGGGCCGCCCCGTCCGTACCCCACCTGCCGGCCGGCCCGGCCGCGCCGGAAGCGGCCGACGGCGCCCGGACGGGGGAGTGGGCACAGTCCACCGTGCTGCGGGGCAGCGCCGCGGCACCACACTATGGCGCGCCCGTCACCGGTCCGGCAGGGAGCGGGGAGGATACGGCGTACGCCGCGGACGCAACGGTCCAGCGGGCGGTAAAGACGGCGGAGCCGCAGCCGGCTCCGGAACCAGACCACGGCAAACGCAACCTCTGGCTCGCCCTCGCCGGTGGAACCCTTCTGGCGCTTGCCGCGGTGGTGGGCATCGTGGTGGCGAACTCGGCCACCGGCACCCCCAAGGCCGTCGAAACCCAAAAGGTGAGCAAACCTCCCGCGGACGCCCTGGACAACGGCACCGTGCCCGACGTCGAAGGGCTCAAGGGCAACATCGGGGCCGACGGGGAAGCCACCTTCACCTGGACCAACCCGCAGCCCAAGGACGGGGACACCTACAAGTGGAAGGTGTACACCATCGGCGGCAACAGCGCGGAATTCACGTCCGTCGCGAACCCGCCCGTGAAGATCCGGCCCAATCCCGGCGGACAGACCTGCATCCAGGTGATGATCGTGCGCACCGACGGCGCATTTTCACCCATGGAGGAGGGCTCCATCGCCTGCATCGGCAAATGAGCGGCCTGCACGCACCAGCGGGGCGGCAGCTCCGCACCACCAGCACTGACGGTTACCGCAACACTTCTGCCTTGAGGAGGCACAGATCATGGGGGATCTAGCAATAGATTTCTGTGGCGAATGGTACGAGCCATCCGACGAGGACATCTTCAACATCGGCCGCGAAGGCGACCTTGAAGTGGACGACAACCCGTACCTGCACCGGCAGTTCCTGCAGGTCGCCCGCTACGACGGCATCTGGTGGCTCAGCAACGTGGGCAGCATGCTCTCCGCCACGGTGGCCGACGCCTCCGGCGGCATGCAGGCGTGGCTTTCCCCCGGCGCCCGGATCCCGCTGGTGTTCAGCCACACCAACATTATTTTCACGGCGGGCCCGACCACCTATGAGTTCGCCGTGCACCTGAAAACGCCGTCCTTCCGGCAGGAAGCCCGTGAGGACAGCAGCGGCGGCGACACGACGATCGGACCGGTGGTCTTCACCGATGCCCAGAAGGCCCTGATCGTGGCGCTCGCCGAGCCGGTCCTCCGGCGCGAAGGCACCGGCTTCAGCACCATTCCGTCCTCGGCCGCCGCGGCCAAGACGCTGGGTTGGGCGCTGACCCGCTTCAACCGGAAACTGGACAACGTTTGCGACAAGCTGGACCGGGTGGGCGTTGTGGGGCTGCGCGGGGGCGGCGGCAAACTGGCCACCAACCGCCGCGCCCGGCTGGTGGAGCACGCCGTCACCACCCACCTGGTAACACCCGATGACCTGTACCTGCTGGAAAAGATGAGGGGCGTGGACGAAGGATGAGGATCCGCCTGACACTCCGCCGCGAGCCCGCCGACGCCAAGGACCTGGCCGTCACGGTGGACGGCCTGGCCACCGTGGCCGACATCGCCACCGTGCTGTGGGCTGCTGATCCGGACCGGAAGGGAACGCCTCCGCCGGAGAACCTCTCGCTGCGCATCGACGAAGCCTTCGTGGGCGCAGGCATCAGCGGAAATGTCCTGGCCCGGCAGGACAACCTGCTCGAATCGGGCCTCCGCCCCGGCTCGGTGGTATCGCTGGCCCAGGTCAGCGAGCAGTTCCACGAGCCCGGTGCCGGCCGCGGACCGGCAGCGGCCACCTTGCGTGTCTTGTCAGGGCCCGACGTCGGCCGGGAATTTTCGCTGCCCACCGGCACCAGCTACATCGGCCGGGACCGGGACGTCGACATCCGCCTCACGGACCCCCTCACCTCCAAGCGGCATGCCCGGATCACCGTGGCGGAGGGCATCGAGATCGTGGACACGAACTCCGCCAACGGCCTGCTGATGGACGGACTTCCCGTCACACGCGCAACCCTGAACTCTTCCGACACGGTGACACTGGGGGACACCACAGTCACCGTGGTTCCGCTGGGCCACAACCATGCGGCAGCGCCGACGTCGCCCCTGGTCGACTTCAACCGTTCCCCGCGGGTGGTGCCCCGGTTCGAGGTGCCCAAGCGCGTCCTGCCTGCAGGTCCCAAACGGCCCGAAGACCACCCGTTCCCGTACATCATGCTGGTGGCGCCCCTGATGATGGGCGCCGTGATCTTCGCGGTCACGCAGAACGTTCTCTCCATGGTGTTCATGCTGATGATGCCGTTGTTCATCGTGGGCCATTACGTGGACCAGAAGATGCGGACCAGGAAACAGCAGAAGGAACAACTCAAGCAGTTCAGGGCGTCCATGGCGGCGTTCCGGCAGGACCTGACGGAACTGCAGCAGGTGGAACGGGCTGTCCGGCTGCAGGAAGCGCCGTCGGTCAGCGACACCGTGGACGCCATCTACAAGCTGGGGCCGCTGCTGTGGACCCACCGCCCGGAGCATTCCTCGTTCCTGGGCCTCCGGTTCGGGCTGGGCACGGCGCCGTCCCGCGTTCCGCTGGAGGAACCCTCCAGTAACGACACCGAAGTCCAGTACAGCCGCGAAATCCAGGATTGCATCAAGCAGTTCAGCCAGATCGAGGGCGTTCCCGTGGTCTCCCAGCTGCGGACCTCCGGTGCCCTGGGCATCGCCGGCGCCCGCGGCCTGGTGGACGATGTGGCCCGCGGTATGGTGTTGCAACTGGTGGGCCTGCATTCCCCGGCCGAGGTTGTCCTCACCGCCATCACGTCCGCCCAGTCGCGCGGACGCTGGGACTGGCTGCAATGGCTGCCGCACGTCGGCTCGGGCCACAGCCCGCTGGGCGGGGACCACCTCGCAGCCGGCTCGGCCGGCGGGTCCTCCCTGCTGGCCCGGCTTGAAGACCTGGTGGATGTCCGCGAAGCCGCGGCCAAGAGGTCCGGCCCGGAGCTGCGCCCGGGCATCGACCCCGCCAAGCACGACCTGGAAGAGCCCGTCCTGCCCGCGGTGCTGGTCATCGTGGAGGATGACGCGCCCGTTGACCGCGGCCGCCTGACCCGGCTGGCCGAGCGGGGACCCGATTCCGGCGTCCACGTCCTGTGGGTGGCCACCGACATCCAGGCGCTGCCGGCCGCGTGCCGCGACTTCATGGTGGTGGACGGCGACCACGGCACCACCACCGGACAGGTGCGCCTGGGCCGGCACACCTACCCCGTCAGCTGCGAGAGCGTTGACGCGGAGCTTGCGGCCCAGCTCGCCCGGATGCTGGCCCCTGTGGTGGATGTGGGCAAGCCGGTGAACGACGACTCCGACCTGCCGCGGGCCGTGTCCTATGCGACCCTGATCGGCAAGGATTTCCTGGACAACCCGCAGGCTGTGGCCGAGCGCTGGACCGAAAACAACTCCGTGCACGCCACCGCCGTGGCTAACCGCAAGGACAACGGCACCCTCCGCGCCCTTGTGGGTTCCAAGGGCATCGAACCGCTCTACCTCGACCTGAAGAATGAGGGCCCTCACGCCCTGGTGGGCGGCACCACCGGTGCAGGCAAATCCGAGTTCCTGCAGTCCTGGGTGATGGGCATGGCCGCCGCCTACAGCCCGGACCGGGTGAGCTTCCTGTTCGTCGACTACAAGGGCGGTGCCGCGTTCGCGGACTGCATCAACCTGCCGCACACGGTGGGACTGGTCACCGACCTTTCCCCGCACCTGGTGCGCCGTGCCCTTACGTCCCTGCGCGCCGAGCTGCACTACCGGGAACAGCTGCTGAACCGGAAGAAAGCCAAGGACCTGCTGGCCCTGCAGCGGGAAGCGGACCCGGACGCACCGCCCTACTTGATCATCATCGTGGACGAGTTCGCCGCCCTGGCCAACGAGGTTCCCGAGTTCGTGGACGGCGTGGTGGACGTGGCCGCCCGCGGCCGGTCCCTGGGCCTGCACCTCATCCTGGCCACCCAGCGGCCGGCCGGCGTCATCAAGGACAACCTCCGCGCCAACACCAACCTTCGCGTGGCCCTGCGCATGGCCGATGAGGAGGACGCCACGGACATCCTCGGCGTCCCGGACGCAGCCTATTTCGACCCCGCCATCCCCGGACGCGGCGCAGCCAAGACGGGCCCGGGCAGGATCCAGGGGTTCCAGACCGGCTACGCCGGCGGCTGGACCACCGACAAGCCGCAGCGGCCGCAGATCGACATCGTGGAGATGGCCTTCGGTTCCGGTCCCAGCTGGGAGGCGCCCGCGCCCGACAAGCCCGCCGCGCCGGAGCCCGCCGGCCCCAACGACATCGCACGGATGACGTCCACGATCATGCACGCGGCTGACTCGCTGGATATCAGGCCGCCGCGCAAGCCGTGGCTGGATGAGCTGGCCAAGACCTACGACTTCTCCAAGCTGCCCAACCCCCGCACGGACGAACAGCTGCTGCTGGGCGTTGCCGACGACCCCGTCCACCAGGACCAGCCCACCGTGTTCTACGAACCGGACCGGGACGGAAACATGGCCATTT
This sequence comes from Pseudarthrobacter sp. NPDC058196, assembly GCF_042882685.1. Classification (NCBI taxonomy): domain Bacteria; kingdom Bacillati; phylum Actinomycetota; class Actinomycetes; order Micrococcales; family Micrococcaceae; genus Pseudarthrobacter; species Pseudarthrobacter sp. NPDC058196. Next base: position 198,168 of record NZ_JBHVVN010000008.1, on the reverse strand, counting down.
ACGGTACGGGCGGCTCCGGCAAGTCAGCCGCACTGCGGGGCATCGCGATCGCCGCTGCCGTGACTCCGCGCGGCGGACCGGTCCACGTCTACGGCATCGATTGCGGTTCCGCCGGATTGCGGATGCTCGAGGAGCTTCCGCACGTCGGCGAAATCATCAATGGCGACGACGTCGAACGCGTGGGGCGGCTGCTGCGGCTCCTGCGGGACATCGCCGAGCTGCGTTCAGCCCAGTTCGCCGAGGTACGGGCGTCCACCATCGTTGAATACCGGAAGTTGGCGAACAGGCCGGACGAGAAACGGATTTTCGTGCTGGTGGACGGCATGTCGGCGTTCCGCGAGGCGTACGAACACAGCAAGCTCTCCGGGCTCTGGGACATCTTCCTCCAGCTGGCCACCGACGGCCGCACCCTGGGCATCCACCTGGTGGTGACGGGCGACCGGCCCAACGCCGTGCCCGCCTCCCTGCTGGCCTCGATCCAGCGCAGGCTGGTCCTGCGCCTGTCCTCCGAGGACGACTACATCTCCCTGGACGTGCCGAGGGACGTCCTGACCGCCACCTCGCCACCGGGCCGCGGGCTCCTCGACGGGCTCGAAGTCCAGCTGGCAGTCCTGGGCGGCAACTCGAACCTTGCCCTGCAGGCCCGCGAAGTCCACAAGCTCAGCGAAGCCATGCAGCGCCAGGGCCTGGACACCGCTCCCGGAATCGAACGGCTCCCGGACCAGGTGGACCTGGACGTCCTGCCCGCCGGCAGCCCGGACCTGCCCGTCATCGGCGTGGACGACGAATCGTTGCAGCCGGCCGAGGTCATGGCACGCGGCCCGCTGCTGCTGGCAGGCCCGCCGGGCTCCGGGCGTACCGTTGCGCTGGTCACCCTGGCCTACGCGCTGCGCCGGTCCAACCCGGCCACCGAGCTGATCTACCTCGGCTCCCGCCGCTCCGCCGTCGCCTCGCTGCCCATCTGGAACCGTTCCGTGGTGGGACCGGACGACCTCGCCGAGGTGGTGGAGGACCTGGTGGAGCACTCCACCGGCAATCCCGGATCGGTGGCCATTTTCATCGAAGGCCTCACCGAGTTCACCGACACCATCGCGGAATCCGGCATTGCGCAGCTGGTCACGGCGTCGCTGAAGGCAGACCAGTGGGTGATCGGCGAGTCCGAGTCCTCCACCTGGTCCTCGGCCTGGCAGCTCGCCCAGCCCTTCAAATCCGGCCGCCGGGGGCTGCTGCTCAACCCGGGGGACATCGAAGGCGACAGCCTGCTCAACACCTCCCTGGGCCGGGTCAGCCCCGACTTCATTCCCGGCCGCGGCTACGTGGTGGGACGCGGCAAGGCACGGAAGATCCAGGTGGCATTGCCGCCAGAAAACCGGGACTGAACAGTCCGGAGATCTGCGGGGCTGTTGCAGCCGCGGATTTGCGGCCCCGCAGGGCGCTGTAGAAGACTACCGGGGACACCAGAAAGCCGCGGTGGGGGGACTGCGCGCAGCGAAAGGTAGCAATGGCCCCGTCCGCACCGGTTCTCCGCACTGTTTCGACGACGGCAACAGCAGCTGTCATGGCCCTGGCCTTCGGCATCTTCCCGGCCGGCCCGGCGGCCGCCGCCACCCCGCAGCCCTCACCCACCCAGGCCTCGGGGACCCAAACGACGACAGACTGCGGGCTGCTCTGCCTGCCCGTCCTTGCCAGCAGCCCGGACACCGGCCAAGCGGGGCGGCCGCGCAAATCCAAGGACCCCGTGCCGCCTCCCGCCCAGCCGGCGCCTCCCGCCGGAGAAGCGCCGGTCCAGCCGCCGCAGCCTGCCGGCCCCCCGGCCGCCACCGCGCCACCGGCCGACGCTTCGGCCCCGCCCGGAGACGCGGAGGCAGCCCCTGACGGCGCGGCAACCGCAACCCCATCGGCCGGCGCCGGGTATCGGCCGCCCACCGGTCCGTCCAGCGGGCAGGACTGGAACAGCCCGGTTACCCGATCCGCGGCGCCCACCCAGCTGGCAGCCGTTTCCCCCGCCCGGGGAGAGGGACCCGGCGGCCCGGCGCTCCTGCCCATCGCCTTGGGAACGGTGCTGTTGGCCATAGCGGCCGGCGCCTTCGCCTGGTGGAACCGCAACCGGCTCCGGTCGCACTGACGCCGGCTCCCCACTGTCCTGGCCCGCGCCGTGCCGCCCTGCCAAGGAAATCGTCGGAGGGGTAGGGCAAGATAGGTCTGTGAGTACAGGACCAGGAACCGCAGAACAGACCGCCACCCGGACCGCGGCCCCACACGAGCCCGAGGCCATCCCCACCGAAGCACTCCGCGAGGAATACGAAAACCTCGCGGACCTGGTGCGGAAGTACCGGTTCGCCTACTACCAGGAGGACGCGCCCCTGGTGTCGGACGCCGAGTTCGACACCCTCTTCCGCCGCCTGGAAGAGATCGAGGCACTGCACCCGGAACTGGTGGCCAACGACTCGCCCACCCAGGAAGTGGGCGGCGAAGTTTCCGCCGCGTTCGCCCCGGTGGAGCACCTGCAGCGGATGTACAGCCTGGAGGACGTCTTCTCGCTGGAGGAACTCGAAGCGTGGCTCAACCGGGCGGAGGCGAGTATCGCGAAGATCGGGGACGGCGGAACCACGGCCGCGTGGCTGACCGAACTCAAGATCGACGGCCTCGCCGTCAACCTCCTGTACCGGGACGGAAAACTGGTGCGCGCGGCCACCCGGGGCGACGGTACCACCGGCGAGGACATCACCCACAACCTGCTCACGATCAAGGAAATCCCGCAGGAACTGCACGGCAGCGGCTTTCCCGCCGAGATGGAAATCCGCGGCGAAGTCTTCATTCCCTCCAAGGCGTTCGCCGAATTCAACGAAGCCCTGATCGAAGCCGGCAAGGCCCCGCTGGCGAACCCCCGCAACGCCGCGGCGGGTTCGTTACGGCAGAAGGATCCTGCCGAAACAGCCAAGCGGCCCTTGAAGATGTTCGTGCACGGCATCGGCGCCCGCGAGGGGCTTGAAGCCCGCGGCCAGTCGGAAACCTACCGTCAGCTCAAGGACTGGGGCCTGCCCGTCAGCCCCTACTTCGAGGTGCTGGCGGCCCGCGACGACGTCCTGGGCTTCATCCAGCGGTACGGGGACCAGCGCCACAAGCTGCTCCACGAAATCGACGGCATCGTCATCAAAGTGGACGATTTCGCCACCCAGCGGGCCTTGGGCAACACCACCCGCGTTCCCCGCTGGGCCGTGGCCTACAAGTACCCTCCCGAAGAAGTCCACACCAAGCTGCTGGACATCCAGGTCAACGTGGGCCGCACGGGCCGCGTGACACCTTTCGGCGTAATGGAGCCGGTCAAGGTGGCCGGCTCCACCGTGGAGATGGCCACCCTGCACAACCAGGATGTGGTCAAGGCCAAGGGCGTCAAGATCGGCGACATCGTCATCCTGCGGAAGGCAGGGGACGTCATCCCCGAAATTGTTGGCCCGGTCCTGGCTCTCCGCGACCAGCAGGATCCGCCGGTCCGGGACTTCGTGATGCCCACCAGCTGCCCCTCTTGCGGAACCCCGCTGGCCCCCGCCAAGGAGGGCGACGTGGACGTCCGCTGCCCCAACTCCAAGTCCTGCCCGTCCCAGCTCCGCGAGCGGGTATTCCACGTGGCCGGCAGGGGGGCGTTCGATATTGAGGCCCTGGGCTGGGAAGCGGCCATCGCCCTGACCCAGCCGGCCGAACCTGAGGTGCCGCCGCTGACGTCCGAAGCGCGGCTGTTCGACCTCACGCCAGAGGACCTGGCTGAGGTGCGGATCCGCCGGGAAAAGAAAACCAAGGGCGTCCCCACCGGGGAGTTCGAGCTGGTGCCGTACTTTTACAGCAAGGGCACCGCAAAGTCGCCATCCAAGCCCACCGCCAACACCCGGAAACTCTTCACGGAACTGGAAAAGGCCAAGACGCAGCCCCTCTGGCGGGTCCTGGTGGCGCTGTCCATCCGGCACGTCGGCCCCCGGGCGTCACGGGCCCTGGCCCAGGCCTTCGGCACCATGGACCGCATCCGGGCAGCCAGCGAGGAGGAGCTCGCCCACGTGGACGGCGTGGGACCCACCATCGCCGCCGCGCTCAAGGAGTGGTTCGCCGAAGATTGGCACGTGGAGATCGTGGACCGATGGGCGGCCGCAGGCGTGCGCATGGAGGACGAACGGGACGAGTCCATGCCGCGTACCCTTGAAGGCCTCACCGTGGTGGTGACGGGCTCATTGCCGAACTTCAGCCGCGACGAAGCCAAGGAAGCCATCCTGCTGCGCGGCGGCAAGGCCGCGGGCTCCGTTTCCAAGAACACCAGCTACGTGGTGGCGGGAGAAAGCGCCGGGAGCAAGCTGGACAAGGCAGAGCAACTGGGGGTCCGGGTACTGGATGAGGACGGGTTCAGGCAATTGCTCGACGGCGGGCCGGCAGCCCTGGGCGACGCCGCACCCGACGGGACCACACCGGGCGCCGACGCCGCGGAGCAAGCCAGGGCGGACCAAGACAGCCCGGACCAAGGCAGCGCCGGCCAACACAGCGCTGCCCAAGACAGCGCCGGCGACAACACGCTCAACGACACCACTGCGGAGGAAATCGCATGACGTCCCCTTCCGAGCTGCTGGACGTTGCCCGGCGGGCCGCCGCGGCTGGCGCGCAGGTACTGTCCGGCCGTGACGGCAACGCCCTGGATCCCAGCAACAAGGGTGCCGCCGGGGACTGGGTCACTGCCTTCGACGTCGCTGCCGAGGACGCGGTGCGCGCCGTGATCGCCGCCGCCCGTCCCGGCGACATCGTCACCGGCGAGGAGCAGGGAACCACCCGGCCCGCCGAACCCACCGGGTACCGCTGGTCCATCGACCCCCTGGACGGCACCACCAACTTCATCCGCAACATCGTCTACTACGCCACCTCCGTGGCGGTGGCCGATGCCGACGGCGTCTGGCAGGCCGGCGTCGTCAACGCCCCGGCCCTGGGACGGGTGTACTACGCCGCGCGCGGCCATGGTGCCTGGCTGGAGGAACGGGGAACGCTCACCCGGCTCGAAGGGCCGGTGTCCGGCCGCACCGGACAGATCCTCGCCACCGGGTTCAGCTACGAGCCGGCCGTCCGCTCCGAGCAGGCGGCAGCGTTCGCCACCCTGATGGACGGCTTCGCCGACGTCCGGCGGCTCGGCTCCGCTGCCCTTGACCTGTGCATGGTGGCGGACGGAACCCACGACGCCTACGGCGAACGCGGCCTGAACGAGCACGATTTCTCGGCCGGTGCACTGATCGCCGAAGAAGCAGGCTGCTGGGTGCGCCGGCCGCGGCTGACCAGCCCGCTCGACGGAGGTCCCTCCGACGACGAACGACTGGACGCCTGGACCTGCGCGGCCGGGCTGGAACTGTCAGGGAAGTTTCCGCTCTAGGTGTACCGAGCCGGGCGTGCTTCCCGCCGGCTGGCCGGCTCGGCGCTGCGGGAACCAGTACCGGTACTGATAGTTCGATCACGGAAAGCCCCGTTTGGGCCCGCAGGGACCCCCACCGCCACTACCATTGATGGGTGCAGCCGCAGCTAACCATCCGTCCCGCCGTCGAAGCCGACTTCGGCGCCGTCGCCCGCATCACTGGCGACTCCTACCTCGCCGCAGGGTATTTCGACGACGCCGCCCACCCGTACATGGTCAAAGTCATGGACGTTGCGGCGCGTGCCGAACAAGCCACCATCTGGGTTGCCGAACGGGAGGGGACCGTCATCGGCTCGGTCACCCTTGCACTCGCCGGCGAACCCTACGCGGACATTGCCCTGCCGGACGAACTGGAATTCCGGATGCTGGTGGTGGACCCTGCCGTCCAGCGCAGCGGTGCCGGCCGCGCCATGGTGGAAGCCATCATCGGCTACGCCCGGACGCTGCCGGGCATCGGCGCGGTGGCGCTGACCACGGGGAAAGACTGGGAAAGCGCGCACGGCCTGTACCGCAGGACCGGCTTCCACCGGGTGCCCGAACGGGACTGGTTCGTTCCCGGAACCGACACAAAGCTGCTGGTTTACCGGCGCGACCTGTAGCGGCCCTACAGTGGTGGCGACCCATTCCAGCTTTGAAAGGCCCACCCATGCGTAAAACCTTCGGCTCCGGCTCCGTCTGGGAGCAGACGCTCGGCTATTCCCGCGCCGTCCAGGTGGACAACACCCTTTACATCTCCGCCACCGCTGCCAGCGGCGAAGACGGCATCGTGGGAGACGACTTCTACACGCAGACCCAGTACATCCTGCAGAAACTCGGCAAGGTCCTGGCCGACGCCGGCTTCGCTTACGAGGACGTGGTGCAGTCCAAGCTGTACCTGACGGACATCAGCAAATGGGAAGAGGCCGGCCGGGCACATGGCGAAGTCTTCGGCGAGATCCGCCCCACCCTGTCCCTGGTGCATGTGCTGCCGTTCCTGGACCCTAACATGCTCGTCGAGATCGAACTGGTCGCCCAGAAGAGCGCGTAATTTCCTACCGCCCTGGCAGGCCGTAGCGGTGTTCCGGCCTGCCCGTGGTGCCGTAGCGCAGCTGGATGTCCACCGCGCCGTCGTCGGCCAGCGACGACAGGTAGCGCTGTGCCGTGGCGCGGGAGACGCCCACCCGGGCGGCCACCTCGGCGGCGGAATACTGTTCGCCCGGAGCCAGTGAATCCAGCACCGCGGCTTCGGTTGCCGAGCGGGGTTTCGACGACGACGTGACGTCCCCCGGGATCAGCGACCGTTTTGCGCGCTCCACCGCCTCCTGGTCCAGGGCTCCGGCCTGGCCCAGGAGGCGCCGGTACCTGGCATAGGAGCGAAGCTGCTGGGACAGCGACTCAGCGGTGAAGGGCTTGAGCAAATACCCCAAAGCGCCTCGACGGAACGCCACCCGGACGGAGGCGGCATCGGAGGCGGCGCTGAGGATGATCGTGTCCACATCGAGCTGCTGCAGCAGGTCCAGGCCGGACGCATCGGGCAGGTAGACATCCAGCAGCACCACATCCGGGCGCAGGCTGTGGATGGCCTGCAGCGCGAGCGAGGCCGTGCCAACGGGGGCCAGGGCCAGGAACCCGGCCACCGAGTCCACGTAGGCTGCGTGCAGCTTGGCCACATGGAAGTCGTCGTCCACGATCAGGACCCGAAAATCATCAGCCATTGTTGTCCTTTCCGGCTGCCCCGGAGGTCTTCGCGGCAGGTTTTCCCGCCGTCGTATGCGGGAGGACCGCCATGAACACGGCGCCCGGGCCGCCGGCGGTGCCACGGTCCAACACTTTGACGTCGCCGCCCCGGCGGCGTGCCAGCTGCCGGGCCAAGGCCAGGCCGAAGCCCTGCCCGCCACCGGCACGGACCGGGCCGGCGGCGGTGGTAAAACCTTCGGCGAACACGCCTTCGCGATCGGTTCCCTCCGCCAGCCCGTCACCTGAATCTGCCACCACGATGTGCAGCGTCCCGCCGTCGTCGCCGGGCTCATCCAGCACCTCCAGCTCAACCCAGCGGTCGGTCGAGGACCCTGCCACGGCGGCATTGACGGCGTTGTCGATCAGGTTTCCCAGCACCGTGGTCACATCCTGGGCGTCTGTGACCTGGCCGCGGACCAGGGTTTCGGGCCCGATGCGGAGGGCGACGCCGCGCTCGTCCGCTTCCACGCCCTTGGCCCCCACAAACGCCTGCAGGTAGGGGTCCTGGAGCAGTTCGGCCTGGTCTACCGGGAACTTCAGCGGACCGGTGGCGGCCAGCCCGGCCAGGTAGTCACGCGCCTCCTGGTGCTGCCCGATGCCCAGGAAACCGGCCAAGGTATGCAACTGGTTGGCGAACTCGTGCCGCTGGGCGCGCAGCGCCGTGGACATGGTGCCCACGGCGTCCAGCTGCCGCGTGAGCTCCTGCAGCTCGGTACGGTCCCGGAGCATGATCACCCAGCCAAGGTCCTCGCGCCGGTGCAGCGCTTTGCGGGCATTTACCACCAGGACCCGGCCGCCCGCCACCAATTCCAGGGCATCCGGCCCTGTGGCATTACCCTCCGGCCCGGCGGAAGCCAACCGGGGAGCGGCGGCCACGGGGACGGGGCCGGTGAGGGACTTCAGCTGCGCAGGAACGGGGGCGTCCTCCCAGCGCGTCCCGGACAGGTCGGGCAATCCGAGCAGCCGCTGCGCTGCTGCGTTGAACACGCTGACCCGGCCGTCGGCACTGACGCCGATGACGCCGTCGTCCACGCCCTGCAGCACCGCCACCTGGTCGTGGACCAGCGTGCTGATCTCTTCCGGTTCCAGGCCCAGCGTGAGCCGCTGGAGGCGGCGGCGCAGCAGGAAAGATCCCAGCACCCCGGCCAGCAGGGCGCCGGCGGCGGTCAGGGCCACCGGGCCGATGTCGCGGCCCACGCTTTGGGCCACCGTTGCCATGGAGTAGCCCACGCTCACCTCACCCACCACTGTGGCGGTTCCGGGCGCGTAGACCGGGACTTTCGCTCCGGCGGAAGGGCCCAGTGTTCCTGTGTTCCGGGTGGTGATTTCCTGCCCGGACAACGCCTCGGACGGGTCCGTGCTCACCTTTTCGCCGAGCCGCAGCGGATCCGGGTGGGCCAGCCGGATACCGGTTTCGTCGGTGACCACCACGAACAGCGCCCCGGTCCTGGTCCGGGCGGCCTCTGCGGAGGCCTGCAGCGGGCCGGCAAGGAGCTCGGCCGGCGGGGGAGTGCCGGGCTGTTCGCTGATGGCCAGCACGTCTGCCCTGACCTCCGGATCGGATGCGACGGTCCGGGCCAGCGTCAGCGCCTGGTTCTCCGCATCGCTTCCCACCCGGTCGTACGTCAGCCAGGCATGCACCGTGGCGCTCAGGAGGACCACCAGGAGGACGACGGCCACCTGCAGCAAGAGTGTCTGGGTGGAAAAGCGCAGCGGCTGCCGGGGCGCGGGACGCTGCATTCATCCTCCTTGACGGGCGTGGCGTGACGGGTATGGCTCAACCGTATCGGCTGTCGCCGGGCGCCGAAACAGCGTGAGCACAATGAGCAAAATGCTCCCAATAAGCAGTATGCCAATCAATTGAGCCAAAGGCATCGCCGTGACGGACGCCACCCTACAGTCTGTAGCACGCGTCACACCGCTGTGCCGCTGTTCACAAGAAGGAGCCGGCTGTGCTGGTAATACTTGGATTCGCCATGATCGCGGTTTTCATGGTGCTGATCATGACGAAGAAGTTGACGCCAGTGCTGGCGTTGATCATTGTCCCCACCGTTTTTGGCCTCTTTGCCGGCGCCGGCCTGGGCATCGGCGACATGGTCATGGACTCCATGAAGTCCATGACCTCCACCGCGGCCCTGCTGATGTTCGCCATCATCTACTTCGGCCTGATGATCGACGTCGGGCTCTTTGACCCGCTGGTGAAGTTCATCCTCCGCAAGCTTGGCAACGACCCCGCCAAGGTGGTCCTGGGCACCGCCATCCTCGCGGCCGCCGTGTCGCTGGACGGCGACGGGTCCACCACCTTCATCCTCACCACCGCCGCCATGCTGCCGGTCTACCTGCGCCTGAAGATGAGCCCCGTCGTCCTCACCTGCGTGGCCGGCCTCGCCAACGGCACCATGAACATCCTGCCGTGGGGCGGCCCCACCGCCCGCGCCGCCACCGCCCTGAAGATTGACGTCAACGACGTCTTCGTCCCCATGATCCCGTCCCTGGTGGCCGGCCTGGTCGTGGTGTTCGCCTTCGCTTGGCTCCTGGGACTGCAGGAGCGCAACCGCCTCCGTGCCACCGCTCCGGAAATCTGGGGAACACCGTCTTCGGCAGAGCCCTTCACCGAGGAAGGGTTCGACGGCGGAACCACCGCCGGCGGTTCCCGCACCGGCGGCACGGCGTCCGGCGCCGGACGCAAGGGCGGCAACCCTGGCGGGGCAGCCCCCGCCGTCGGTGGCTCCACGGCGGGATCCTCCGTGGGCGTGCTGGAGCGCACCGACACCCTGCTTGAAGACAGCGGCGCCGGATTGACCGACACCGCCTTGGATCCGAACCGCAGCACCCTGCGTCCCAAGCTGTTCTGGTTCAACCTGGCCCTGACCGTTGCCGTCATGGTGGTCCTCGTGGCAAACGTCATCCCGCTGCCGTTCGTGTTCATGGTGGGCGCCGCGATCGCCCTGCTGGTCAACTTCCCCAAGGTCAAGGACCAGGGCGCCCAGCTGATTGCGCACGCACCGTCCATCGTGGCCGTGGTCAGCATGGTCATGGCCGCCGCCGTACTCACCGGCGTCCTCAAGGGCACCGGCATGGTCGAAGCGATGTCCGCCTGGCTGGTCCAGATCATCCCGTCCTCCATGGGCCCGTTCATGGCCGTCATCACCGGTGTGCTGAGCATCCCCATGACGTTCTTCATGAGCAACGACGCCTTCTACTTCGGTGTCCTGCCCGTCCTCAGCGAGACGGCCGCGCACTACGGAGTGGGCGCGGCTGACATGGCCCGGGCCTCCATCACCGGCCAGCCGTTCCACCTGCAGAGCCCGCTGGTTCCGGCGATCCTGCTGCTGGTTTCGCTGGCCAAGGTGGACCTGGGCGACCACCACAAGAAAGTCCTCTGGCGCACCGCCGTCATCTCCGTGGTCATGCTTGGTGTCGGGATGCTGACCGGAGCCATCGGAATCGGTTAGTCTGTAGCTGCCTGTGCTCCTGTCCCCGAGGCAGGGCCCGGCACGAAGGTGCCCGTCTGACGCCCGCTGGGGGATGTCAGACGGGCATCGGCGTTTCCCCACTAGACTGGATCGGAAAACAATTCGAACTTTGCAGGGGAGATCCATGGCTGCGATCAACCGTGACGACGTCGCGCATCTCGCGCGGCTCGCTCACATCGAGATGAGTGCCGAAGAGCTGGACAGGATGGCCGGCGAACTTGCCGTCATCGTCGATTCGGTCAAGTCCGTCAGCGAGGCCGCAGGGGATGACGTCCCGGCGACCTCCCACCCCATCCCGCTGACCAACGTCTTCCGCGACGACGTCGTGGGACACACCTTCACGGCTGAACAGGCACTCTCCGGCGCCCCGGATTCCGATGACAACCGTTTCAAGGTCCCGGCCATCCTGGATGAGGCATAACCATGACTGAACAGAACTCCACCGGCGTCAGCGCCGAAACCCTGATCCGCCTTTCCGCCGCGCAGCTCGCTGAGAAGCTGGCTGCCGGCGAGGTCACCGCCGTCCAGGCCACCCAGGCTTACCTTGACCGCATCGCCGCCGTGGACGGACAGGTCCACGCGTTCCTGCACGTTAACGCGGAGGAAGCGCTGGCCGTCGCCGCCGAGGTGGACGCCATCCGCGCCGCAGGCGGCGCTGAGGCAGAAGCCCTGCACGTCCTGGCCGGCGTCCCCATCGCCGTCAAGGACCTCATCGTCACCATCGGCCAACCCACCACTGCCGGTTCCAAGATCCTAGAAGGCTGGCACAGCCCGTACGACGCCACCGTCGTCGAGCGCCTGCGCGCGGCCAAGATGCCGATCCTTGGCAAGACCAACCTGGACGAGTTCGCCATGGGCTCCTCCACCGAGCACTCCGCCTATGGACCCACACGCAACCCTTGGGACCTGGACCGGATCCCGGGCGGCTCCGGCGGCGGTTCGGCTGCGGCCGTTGCCGCCTTCGAGGCCCCGCTGGCGCTCGGCACGGACACCGGCGGATCCATCCGCCAGCCCGGCGCCGTCACCGGCACGGTCGGCGTCAAGCCCACCTACGGCAGTGTCTCCCGCTACGGTGCCATCGCCATGGCGTCCTCCCTGGACCAGATCGGCCCCGTGACCCGCACCGTCCTGGACTCCGCCCTGCTGCACCAGGTCATCGGCGGCCATGACCCCCGCGACTCCACCTCCCTGCCGGAACCGCTGGCTGACCTCGTTGCCGCGGCGAAGACCGGCAACGTCGAGGGCCTGCGGATCGGCATCATCAAGGAACTGCACGGCGAGGGCTACCAGGCCGGCGTCGAGAACCGTTTCAACGATGCCCTGGAGCTGCTGAAGGATGCCGGCGCCGAGATCGTGGAGGTCTCCTGCCCCAACTTCCAGTACGCCTTGGGGGCCTACTACCTGATCATGCCGTCCGAGGCCTCCTCCAACCTGGCCAAGTTCGACGGCGTCCGGTACGGCCTGCGGGTCCTCCCGGAGGACGGTCCCATGACCATTGAACGCGTCATGGGCGCCACCCGCGCCGCCGGCTTCGGCGACGAGGTCAAGCGCCGCATCATCCTGGGCACGTACGCCCTTTCCGCCGGCTACTACGACGCCTACTACGGCTCCGCCCAGAAGGTTCGCACGCTGGTCCAGCGGGATTTCGAGGCTGCGTTCGAGCAGGCCGACGTCCTGATCTCGCCCACCGCCCCCACCACGGCCTTCCCGCTCGGCGAAAAACTGGACGACCCCCTGGCCATGTACCTCAACGACGTCGCCACCATCCCGGCGAACCTCGCCGGCGTTCCGGGACTGTCCCTGCCCGGCGGCCTGGCAGACGAGGACGGCCTGCCCGTGGGCATCCAGCTGCTGGCCCCCGCCCGCGAGGACGCCCGCCTCTACCGGGTGGGTGCTGTCCTGGAATCCCTGCTGGAAGCCAAGTGGGGCGGCCCGCTGCTGGCCCAGGCTCCCGCGCTGGGCGCTGAATCCCTCGAAACCCAGGAGGCAAAATAATGAGCACCGACGAAATCCTGAGCTTCGAAGAGGCCATGGACAAATACGATCCCGTCCTGGGGTTCGAGGTCCACGTGGAGCTCAACACCAAGACCAAGATGTTCTCCTCCGCGCCCAACGCCTTCGGTGACGAGCCGAACACCAACGTCAACGAGGTGGACCTGGGTATGCCCGGCGTCCTGCCCGTTGTGAACCGGACGGCCATCGAGTCCTCCATTAAGATCGGCCTGGCACTGAACTGCACGATCGCCGAATCCTGCCGGTTCGCCCGGAAGAACTACTTCTACCCGGATACGCCCAAGAACTTCCAGACCTCGCAGTATGACGAGCCCATCGCGTACGACGGCTACCTGGATATCGAACTCGAAGACGGCACGGTGTTCCGCGTGGAGATCGAGCGCGCGCACATGGAAGAGGACGCCGGAAAGCTGACGCACATGGGCGGCGCCACCGGCCGCATCCAGGGCGCCGACTTCTCCCTGGTGGACTACAACCGTGCAGGCGTGCCGCTGGTGGAAATTGTCACCAAGCCCATCGAGGGTGCTGGCTCCCGCGCCCCCGAGCTCGCCAAGGCTTACGTGGCCGCCATCCGCGAGATCGTCAAGAACCTCGGTGTCTCAGATGCAAAGATGGAACGCGGCAACGTCCGTTGCGACGCCAACGTCTCGCTCCGCCCGCACGGCCGCGAACGCTTCGGCATCCGCTCCGAAACCAAGAACGTGAACTCGCTGCGCGCCGTGGAACACGCCGTGCGCTACGAGATCCAGCGCCACGCCGCCGTCCTGGACGCAGGAATCCCGGTGGTCCAGGAAACCCGCCACTGGCACGAGGACACCCGAACCACCACCTCGGGCCGGCCCAAGTCCGACGCCGACGACTACCGCTACTTCCCGGAACCGGACCTGGTTCCTGTGGTTGCTTCGCGGGAATGGGTTGAGGAACTCCGTGCCACGCTGCCCGAGCCGCCGGCTGAACGCCGGAAGCGGCTCAAGGCCGACTGGGGCTACTCGGACCTGGAATTCCGCGACGTCGTCAACGCCGGCGTCATGGACGAGATCGAGGAGACCATCGCCGCCGGGGCTTCCGCCTCCGTTGCCCGCAAGTGGTGGATGGGCGAGATCGTCGGCCGCGCCAAGGCAGCCGATGTCGACCCCGGCCAGCTGGGCGTCGAGGCCGGCACCGTGGTGGAGCTGAGCCGCATGGTGGAGGCCGGCAAGATCAACAACAAGATGGCCTCCCAGGTGCTGGACGGCGTGCTCGCCGGCGAAGGCACCCCGGAAGAGATCGTCGAAAAGCGCGGCCTCGCCGTTGTGTCCGACGACGGACCCCTCCTGGAAGCCATCGACGCCGCACTGGCCGCACAGCCCGACGTCGCGGACAAGATCCGCGCCGGCAAGGTCCAGGCCGTCGGCGCGATCGTGGGCGGGGTCATGAAGGCCACCCGCGGCCAGGCCGACGCCGGCCGCGTCAAGGAACTGATCCTGGAGCGCCTCGGCGTCGAGGGCTAAGTCTCCCTGATTTAACCCAACTGGGTCGCAATAGATGTCGTTTTGAGCGCCCATAACGACATTAACTGCGACCCAGTTGGGCTTTAAGTACTCAGGTGCCACCGGCCGCAAAGTACCCGTGGCTGCGCGGGCGGGGCGGAATTACACTGGAGCCCACAGGGCACGGGTGGGAGATGCCCTGGCAGTGCTGCGGAAGGAACAAGCATGGTCCGGGACCCATTAAAAATGCGCAAGGCAATGCTGGCCGGGGCGGTGGCCTTGGCCCTTTCCGGAACCGGGGCGGCCCTCGCCTGGTCGGCCACCGGGACGCCAACGCCGTCCCCCTCACAGGCGGCGCCCACCCCCTCCCAGGCCGCACCGGGCAAGCAGAAGGCACCGGGGCAGCAAAAAGCGCCCGGCCAACAGAAGGCACCCGGGCAGCAGAAGTCCCAGCGTGCCCAGCCGCTGCACGGTGAGGCAGTGGTCAAGCAGCCCGATGGAACCTTCCAAACCGTCCTTGAACAGCGCGGAACATTGGAGTCCGTCAGCGACTCCGCCATCACCGTCAAGAGCGAGGACGGCTTCATCCAGTCCTACACCGTCAACTCGGACACCAAGATCACCAAACTTCCCGCGGCTGACGATGGTGTGGGCCGCAAGCCGGCAGACGGAACGACGGCGGACATCGCCACCGGCGACACCGTGCGCGTGGCCGGCGTAAAGGACGGGGACAAAGCCACCGCCAAGCGGATCGTCGACGGTGCCGGTGACGGGCCGGGCTTGGGGCGTGGTCATGGCATGGGCCACAAGATGGGTGCGGGCAACCAGCAGGATGGCGAGGGGGCGTAGCTGCGCCGGTCCGGCCAAACCTGCCTCGGGCCGATGGCGGCTGCCTACCCCTGCTTCACCAGCCCGGCCATGATGTCCTCCAGGGCCTCACAGACCAGCACTACGGCCCGCCGCTTGAGGTTTTCCGGCCTGGCCAGCAGGTCGATCCGCCGGCGCGTGCTGATGCCTTCGAGCGGGCGCAGGACAATGTCCGGATTCAGGACCGGCCCGGCGGTGTACCTGGGCAGCAGCCCCACCACGCCGCCCGCGGCCACCAGGGCAGCCACCGTGGAGTAGTCGTTGATGCGGTGGACGATGTTCGGTTCCCGGCTGGAGACGGCCGCGACGGCGGAGAGCACGTCGGCGGGGGAGTAGCCGGGGTGGCTGGTCACCCAGGCTTCGGCGCCGACGTCGTGCACCGTGACGGTGTCCTGCCGGGCCAGGGGGTGCCCGGCAGGGAGTGCCACGTCCAGCGGCTCGTGGGCCAGCGGGATCACGGCGACGCGCTCGGTGGGCCAGCGGGGGCTGTGGTCCATGCGGTGCGCCAGTACGAGGTCGTACCGGGCGGTGAGGGCCGGGAAGTCCTGCTGGGCAACATCCTCGTCGGAGAGCTCGATCCGCGGATGTCCGGGCTGGTCCAGTATTCGTGCCAGCGGGCCAAAGAGGGCCTGCCCCGCGCTGTGGAACCCACTGATGGTGACCCGGCCGGCGGGTGAACCGTGGTAGGTGCCAAGCGCCCCACGGGCATCGGCCATGGCGCTGACGACGGCGGCGCCGGCGTCGGCGAGGACCTGGCCGGCTTCGGTCAGTACCAGGTTCCGGCCCTCCTTGCGCGTCAACGGTACGTCCACCGTCCGTTGCAGGTGCGCCAGTTGTTGCGATACCGCCGACGGGGTGACCATGAGGGTGTCGGCCACCGCCTTCACGCTTCCCAGCGCCCCGAGTTCGCGGAGGATTTCCAGCTGATGTATTTCCACTCCGCCAGTGTATCCATTAGGAAAATCTAAATCGTCGATTGAGAAGATTCCTGTTGTGCTAATGCTTTTCCGGGGCTTCAATGAGGAGGAGACCAACCCCGCTGATCTGAATGTCAAGAAGTAAGGACGCCAATGAAGGCCCTGTACAAGGCCGGCCCGCATGCCGGTTTCGAACTCGTCGACCGGCCGGAACCCACGGCGGGTCCGGCCGACGTCAAGATCCGCGTGATGACCACCGGGATCTGTGGAACCGACCTCCACATCCAGTCCTGGGACGCCTGGGCGCAGGGCATGATCGAGGCTCCGCTCATCGCCGGCCACGAGTTCTATGGTGAGGTGGTGGAGGTGGGCGAGGACGTCCGCGAGGTCAAGGTGGGAGACCGTGTCTCCGGCGAAGGACATGTGGTCTGCGGTATCTGCCGCAACTGCCGTGCCGGGCGCCGGCAGATGTGCATCCACACGGTCAGCGTGGGAGTCCAGCGGGACGGCGCCTTCGCGGAATACGTGGTTATTCCGGAGACCAACGTCTGGGTCCACCATGACCCCTCGGTCACTCCCGAGCTCGGCGCCATCTTCGACCCTTTCGGCAACGCCGTCCACACCGCGCTGAGCTTCCCCCTGGTGGGCGAAGACGTGCTCATCACCGGCGCAGGTCCCATCGGCCTGATGGCCATCGCTGTCGCCCGCCACGCCGGCGCGCGCAAGATCGCCATCACGGATGTCTCCGTGCCGCGGCTGGAACTGGCCAAGAAGCTGGGCGCCGACCTCGCCATCGATGTCTCCACCACCCGCGTCCGCGATGCCCAACGTGAGCTGGGCATGCGGGAGGGGTTCGACATCGGAATGGAAATGTCCGGCCACCCCTCCGCCCTGCCTGAGATGATCGACAACATGAACCACGGCGGCCGGATCGCCATGCTGGGCCTGCCCAGCCAGGACATCACCATCGACTGGGGCAAGGTGGTCACCCACATGCTCACGCTCAAAGGCATCTACGGCCGCGAGATGTACGAAACCTGGTACGCCATGAGCGCCATGCTCTCCTCCAACCCGGTGCTGCACGCCGGAATCTCCGCCGTGGTCACGGACACGCTGGCTGCCACGGACTGGGAAAAGGGCTTCGACATTGCCCGCAGCGGCGTGGGCGGAAAAGTTGTCCTCGACTGGACCCGACTGTAAGGAACCCCCATGTACACCTCCATCAAGGACCAGCTCCGCGGCGAGCTGGACGATATCCGCACCGCGGGGCTCTACAAGACCGAACGCACCATCAGCTCCCCGCAGTCCAGCCACATCACCGCGGGGCAGATCGGCGCTCCGGGTACCGACGTGCTGAACTTCTGTGCCAACAACTACCTGGGCCTCGCCGACCATCCGGACATCATCAGCGCGGCCAAGGCCGCCATGGATGAGCGCGGGTTCGGCATGGCCAGCGTCCGGTTCATCTGCGGCACCCAGGACCTGCACCTTGACCTCGAAGCCAGGGTCTCGGCATTCCTCGGGACCGAGGACACCATCTTGTTCTCCAGCTGCTTCGACGCCAACGGCGGCGTCTTCGAGTCCCTCCTCGGCCCGGACGACGCTGTCATTTCAGACGCCCTCAACCACGCCTCCATCATCGACGGCATCCGCCTGTGCAAGGCCCGCCGCTACCGTTACGCCAACCAGGACATGGCCGAGCTCGAGGCCCGCCTCCAGGAGGCCCAGGACGCGCGGCGGACGCTGATCGTCACCGACGGCGTGTTCTCCATGGACGGTTTCCTCGCCCCGCTCGAGGCAATCTGCGACCTCGCCGAAAAATACGGTGCCATGGTGATGGTGGACGATTCCCATGCGGTGGGCTTCATGGGGGCAACCGGCGCGGGCACACCGGAGCATGCAGGAGTTTCGGACCGGGTGGACATCTACACGGGAACCTTCGGCAAGGCCCTTGGCGGCGCGTCCGGTGGTTACGTTTCCGGCCGCGGCGAGATCGTGGCCATGCTGCGGCAAAAAGCACGCCCGTACCTGTTCTCCAACTCGCTGGCGCCCGCCATTGTGGCCGCGACGCTCACAGCGCTTGACCTCGTGGAGAATTCCGCGGAGCTGCGGCGCCGGTTGTTCGAGAACGCCGCGCAGTTCCGCCGCAGGATGACCGAGGAAGGCTTCGACCTGCTCCCGGGCGAGCACGCGATCGTGCCCGTCATGTTTGGTGACGCAGTGGTGGCGGCCAAGGTGGCGGACCGGATGCTGCAGCACGGCGTCTTCGTCACCGCGTTCAGCTTTCCAGTGGTCCCGCGGGGTGCCGCCCGGATCCGGGTGCAGTTGTCCGCCGCGCATTCAGCGGACGACGTCGAAGCGTGCGTCCGTGCGTTCGTCGCCAGCCGTGCCGAGGCGGCAGCCTAAAGGGCAGCGCCGCCGGGCATGAACTCTGCGAGGATGGACCAATGGCAGCACATTACGATGTCCTGATCGTGGGCGGCGGCATTGCCGGCCTGTCCTTGGCGTCCGCGCTGGCGGGGCGTTGCAGCGTTGCGCTGGTGGAGGCGGAGCAGGAGTTGGCGTACCACACGTCCTCCCGCTCCGCCCGCCAGCTCATTCCCAGTTACGGGCCTCCCGTGGTGCAGGAACTCACCGTCCGGACCCTCGAACTCCTTGCTGCCCGCGATAGGGACCTGCCGGAGCCGGTCCTGACGCCGCGCAGTTTCTTGCTGATCGGCTCGGAGTCCGAGGTGGCGTCCGAGGCGAGCGGACACATGCAGCCGATCACGGTGGACCGTGCCCTCGAACTGTGTCCGGCGCTCCTGCCGGGAACCTTTACCGCCGCCGGACTGGATACTGGTTCCTTCGGCTGCAACGCGCCGGTCCTGTTGGAGGACCACCGCAAGAGGGCGCTCGCCGCCGGGGCGGACATCATCACGGGCGCCCGCGTCCATTCGGCCCAGCGGCTGGGTTCGGGGTGGCAGGTCGGTGCCGGAACCGAGGGTTTTGAGGCCGGCGTCCTGGTCAACGCGGCCGGTGCCTGGGCGGACGAGTTCGCCGTGCTTAGCGGCGTTGAAAAGCTCGGCCTGCAGCCGTACCGGCGCACTGCGGCGATCGCCGCCGTCGAACGCCCCCTGCCTGAACGCAGCCCCATGGTGGCTGCGGCAGACAACTCGTTCTACTTCCGCCGCGACGGCGGAGACGTGCTGATTTCCCCCTCCGAATCGGTGCCGAGTGGCCCCGAGGATGCGCGTCCGCGGCCGGGCGACGTGGAACGACTGGTGGAGACGCTCAACGCCTTCACCAGCTTGGGGATCACGGCAATCCGGCGGGCTTGGACTGGCCTGCGCACCGAAGCGGCCGACGGGGTGCCGGTGGCGGGCTTCGACGCCGAAGCGCCAGGGTTCTATTGGCTCGCGGGGCAGGGCGGCTACGGATTCCAGACCTCCGCAGCCATGGCGGAGCTGGCGGCTGAGCAGATTCTCGCCGGGCAAGCCGATCGCGGCGACGCGGGCAGGGCGGGTCCGGCATCCCGGACAGCGCAGGCACTGGCTGCCACCCGCTGGTCCATTCGACGCTGAAGAATGGTTCCATGAGCACCCTGATCACCAATATCGCCGAGCTGATGACGCAGGACCTTGATCACCGGGTCCTGAAGGACGCCGCCGTGGTGGTTGAAGGGGAACGGATCTCATGGATCGGCGCGGCAGCGGATGCACCCGCCGCGGACGACGCGGTCGATGCCGGCGGGCGGGCCATGCTGCCGGGATGGGTGGACTCCCACAGCCACTTGCTGTTTGCCGGTGACCGCACGGCCGAATTCGAAGCCCGTATGGCCGGTGAGGCCTACGCGGCCGGGGGCATCGCCGTCACCATGGATGCCACCAGGGCCACCTCCGATTTTGACCTCACGCGCCTGGCCATGGGCCGGGTGGGTGAGGCCGTCTCGCAGGGGACCACCTACCTGGAGACGAAGACCGGGTACGGCCTGGACATTGACAATGAGGCCAGGAGCGCCCGGATCGCGTCCACAGTGGCAGACCAGGTGACTTACCTTGGTGCACATCTGGTTCCTTCCGGCCAGGATGCCGAAGCCTACACCGACCTTGTCTGCGGGCCGATGCTGGACGCCGTCCTCCCGTACGTCCAGTGGGCCGACGTGTTCTGCGAAGAGGGCGCGTTTACGGCTGAACAGTCCCGCCGCGTGCTGACGGCCTGCCGCGACGCCGGACTGGGCCTGCGCGTGCACGGCAACCAGTTGGGCGAAGGTCCGGGCGTGCAACTTGCCGTCGAGCTGGGCGCCGCCAGCGTGGACCACGTGAACTACCTCTCCGGGCAGGACGTGAAGTCCCTTGCTGCTTCATGGTCCGGGTGGGACCCCGCCACCGGCACAGGTGAGCGGGGCACTGTGGCCACCTGCCTCCCCGCGTGCGACCTGTCCACCCGCCAGCCGCTGGCACCTGCCCGGGCCCTCCTGGATGCGGGCGTCCAGGTGGCGTTGGCCTCCAACTGCAATCCGGGCACGTCCTACACCAGCTCCATGGCGTTTTGCGTGACCACTGCCGTTCTCCAGATGCACCTGAGCGTGCACGAGGCCGTCCGCGCTGCTACCTACGGCGGTGCCTTGGCGCTGCACCGGGAGGCGGGGCGTGACGCCGATGGCGGACGGGCCGTGGGATCGATCGCCGTCGGCCACCGGGCCGACCTCCACCTGCTCAACGCACCCTCCGCCACCCACCTCGCTTACCGCCCCGGCATGCCGCTGACGTACGCTGTGTGGCGGGCCGGAGTGCGGGCGAGGTAAACATCGCCGGAAATTTGATTGTTCTTGATTGTTTACCCCGGGTTATAATCAGAAAACGTCATCCGGTGGGGTGGCTGGTGTACTGAAAGGTCCCCTGCATGACGCGAACTGATCGGCTGACGGCGATTCTTGACCTCCTGGCCAAGACCGGCCAAGTGGAAGTTGACGAGATCGTCAGCACGCTAAATGTTTCTCCGGCCACTGCCCGCCGCGACCTGGACAGCCTTGCCAAGCGCCGGCTGCTTACCCGGACCCGCGGCGGCGCCACCACGGGTGCATTGGCGTACGACCTGCCCGGACGCTACAACCGTGACGACCACGCGGAGGCCAAGGAACAAATCGCGCAATGTGCGTCCGCCCTGATCCGGCCGGGAGCGGTTATTGGCCTGTGCGGGGGGACTACCAGCACAGCCCTGGCGCAGATTCTGGCGACGCGAGAGGACCTGAACGCCCCGTCCAACCAGCCAACCCTCACCGTGGTCACCAACGCCATCAACATTGCCGGCCAACTGGCAGTGCGGCCCAACATCAAGGTGATGGTCACCGGGGGCATCCTCAACCCGCGCTCCTACGAGCTGGTGGGACCCTATACGGACATCATTATGCAAAAAGTGGTGCTCGACATCGCCTTCATCGGCGTCAACGGCATCGACCCCGAAGTGGGACCCACCAACACCGGCGAAGGGGAGGCTTCGGTCAACGCGCTGCTCGCCAGCCGGGCCCGGGTCTCCTACGTCCTGGCCGACTCCTCGAAAGTGGGTGTCCGGGCCTTCGCCACCATGGACGGCTACGACTTCACCCGGCTCATCACCGATTCCGGCATCTCCGCGCGCGACAAGGCGGCCTTCGAAGCCCGGGGCACGGAAGTGATTATCGCTCCCGCCTGACACCCCCCCATCTGGTGTGCGCGCGGCTCGCCCGGCTTCTGATGTCCTGCCTGGATCCTTGGCGTCGCCCAGGCTTGTGGTCCACACGGCCGCTCCATCAGCCCGGATCCAGAAACTGAGGGCAAGATGGGAACATGCTGGTTCCCTCCCGCCGTCGCCTGCGGCTCGAAGTCTGGATCGTCCTGGGCCTGTCCCTCGGCCAGTCGGCTGTCTACTCTGTGGTGCAGCTGCTGGACAAAATGACCCGTGCGCCGCTGGCGGAGGGTACCTCCACGCTGAACCGGTCGCAGAGTACGCGGGAGTACTTCGACCTGACCTACCAGTTGCTGGACATCATCTTTGCGCTGGTTCCCGTGCTGCTGGTCCTCTACTTCCTCACGGACCAGCGGCAGGCTGCCCCGGGCGACGCCGGTCAATCAGGTTCGGCATTCCGGAAACTTGGGTTTAACTTCGCGCGGCCCGGAACGGACCTGCTCCAGGGCCTGGGGCTGGCGGCCCTGATCGGGATCCCGTCGCTGGGGCTGTACGCCGCCGGCCGTGCGTTGGGAATCACGACCGCGATCATCCCCAGCGCGCTCGACGCCTACTGGTGGACGGTGCCGGTCCTGATCCTGTCCGCGATAAGGCACGCGGTCCTTGAAGAAGTTATTGTGGTGGGCTACCTCTTGGACCGCTTCGGCAAGTTCGGTTGGAGCACACCTCTCGCCATCGCCGTCAGTTCTTTGCTCCGCGGCAGCTATCACCTCTACCAGGGCTTCGGGCCATTTATTGGCAACGCCATTATGGGGGTGGTTTTCGCCTGGCTGTATACCCGAACGCGACGGGTCATGCCATTGGTCATTGCCCATGCGCTGCTGGACATCGTGGCGTTCGTCGGCTTCAGCCTCTTTGGCAAGGCTGTGGGGCTGGGCTAGGAGTGGGGCATTAGCCTCGGCGGCTCAACCAGTACATGTGCTGTCACATCAGCGACAACAGCAACGGCCACTCTGCTTGCGGGTCCGGTGGCAACACGAACGGTTCCGCGTGGAAGTCGTCCCAGAGGGAGTCAGTAGCGCAAAGGTCGTCCGGATCCAGCAGGTTGTCCCCGTCAGGCTCCTGTGTTTCCGGATCATCCATTTCCAGATCCGGCCACGCCGGAACTTCGGCAAGCGGCAGGGTTCCTGGTGGCCAGTGGGTTGGTTGGGGGTCGGGTTGTTCGGGTTTGTAGTGTCGGCCGGTGGGTGAGGTCCAGCCGGGTGGTTCATATTTGGTGGCTGGGTCGGGGGTCCAGGCGCTGCGGTGTTTGAGCCGGTGGTGCCTCGGGCACAGTTGGGCCAGGTTCTGGGCGTCGGTGGTGCCGCCGTGGTGCCAGGCGGTGAGGTGGTCGGTGTCGTTGTCGGGGGTGTGGTTGGTGCAGCCGGGGAAGGTGCATTTGGCGTCCCGCAGCCGGATCCATTTCTTGATGGTTTCGGGGAGCCGGTAGCGGGTGCGGCCGATCTCCAGGGGCGCCCCGTCGCGCGGGTCCACCAGGACCCGGTAGAACGATTCCGCCCCGCCGGCGACGAGCCTCCGGGCCATGGACGCCGGGACTGGCCCGAATCCGTCCAGCAGCGCGGGTTCCTCGGTGAGGCCGAGCAGGGAGAACACCGGGACCGTGACCAGGACATCGGCCCGGGGTGTGGGGATCTTGCCGATGTCAGTGGAAGCACATCCCGGACCTGCGTCATTACCGGCACCAGCAGCCGCGACGGCGGGGTTGACGGCGGGCTGCAGCCCGGCGCCGAGGAGCAGGGACGCGGCGACGTCGGCGCGCAGCTGGGTGAGGGTCCGGGGCTCGTCGGGGTTTTGGAGGCCGCGGGCGGTGGCGGTGCTGCGGTTCCAGATCGCGCATGCGGTGTCCCCGGGCAGGTAGAGCGACACCCAGGCCATGCCGTCCCGGCCCGGAGCGTAATCCATCCGCCGGTCCGCCACCCCCTTCACATGCCGTTTCTCCAAGGACTCAGGGTGGTGGCGTTCCCGCCAGGCCCGGACCTTCGCCCGGAACCTGGACGGGACAAGGTCACCGGGCGCGGCACCCCGGGCCGGGTTGGGCACGTCGGGGTCGAAGAAATGCGCCACCAACCCAGCCGCCACGGCAGGGCCCAAACCCTCGGTCTCGTCCGCCACAATCCGCGCGTGCAGCCACGACACCGCACCCGCAGCCAAGGCCTCAAACACAAGTGGCAGCGAACAGACCCGCCGCGACTGCTCCACCAACGCCCCCGCCGCCCCCGAACTAATGGTCAGGACCGCGGCGATCTCCTCCACCGCGGACATCTCCGCAAACGTGCACTCATAAACCGGAGCATCCGGCGGAAGCAGAGCATGCTGCAACCCGACGCAGTCCGCCACATCCCGCGCCTTCACCGCCGCCAGCTGCGCCTCCAACCGGGCCACGAGCTCCAGCCGCTCCAAACACAACCCGTACCGGCGCTGCAACACATCCACGCCAGCACCAACATGAGCGCCGGAAGCGAGGGAAGCGTCCTCGAGAACCAGCCCGCTCAGGGCAGCAACAGAGGCAGAAACACCCTCCATCACCACCGCCAGATCCGCACCGATTCCCATAAAACCATCATCCAGCGAGGGTCTGACATTTATGGATGAGGCCTGTGGTTCACTGCCCCTTGCGGAAAATTCAGCGGTCCTCCCCGGTGACTTTTAAATGAATTCGGCCGCCATCGGGTGGTGACGCCGTTGTCACCACCCGATGGCGGCCGAAGCTGTTTGGGCGCAGGCCCGTAGGACCCCTCTTCGGAGATAAGCCGGAGAGCGGGAGGGAGAATCAGATAGTGACGGCCCCGTTTGCGGTTTCAAACGTGACGGACAGAATGCCGGGAGTTCCGTGCGGGGCCACCCACTCGACCGCAACGTCCTCAAGCGGCTTCTCGACCGGCTCGCCCAGCCACTCGGTTACCCGGGACGCGGAGCCGGCAATGGTCAGGCAGCTCATCTTGAGGTTGCTCTCGTAGGCGTTGGAGGGGTGCAGGGACGGGTCGCCTTCCCATTTGAGCATGTAGGGGACCTGGGGGTCTGCAATAAGGCCCAGGATGCCAATCTGCTTCCAAACGAGTTCACGGCCGTCCGGGAACTTGCGGTTGCCGTTCACGGCAGCGCGGCCCAGGCGTTCCTCGAACGGGGCAAGGTCGTCCACTTCAACGCACCAGCCCATCCAGCCGCCGCCCGCAGCGGAACGGGCACGCACTGCCTGTCCGAATGGTGCCTTATCCGAAGCCGGGTGGTCCAGGACCTCCACAACTTCGAGGTACTTGTGCCCGGCGAGGGGAATGATCATATTCCGGGTGCCGAACCGGGGGTGGACCCCGCCCTTCACTGCCTCAACGCCGAGGGCAGTTGAAATACGTTCGGTAGTGGCCGCGAGGCCATCGTGTTCACAGGCGTAAGAGACGTGATCCATGCGCATGGCAACATCTTGGCACTTTGTGATCGGGCTCTCAGCTAAGGGTACCCTTACTTGGATTTTAGCGGCCGGCCGTGGTCAAAGTCCGGCCCGGCAGCCCGGCCTAACCGCCGATGTAGTAGCCGGAGGTGTCGGCGATGAGGTGGACGGTGCCGTTGGAGTTGTTGGTCAGGGCGATGGTTCCGTCGGCGGCGACGGGGGTGATGA
>NZ_JBHVVN010000008.1:0-172859 GCF_042882685.1 Pseudarthrobacter sp. NPDC058196 | reverse complement strand
GGACGCGGATGGTGGCTCCGGGGGCGACGGGGCCGCTGATGCCGCCGGTGCCGTTGCGGGTGTCCAGTTGCCGGAACGGGGCCTGGGACGAGAAGGCTCCCGGCAGTCGGGGAGCGGTTGGTACGTGCAGCAGCATGTTTGGCGTTCCGGCGCCGGCAGCTGTGATCGTTCCGGGAACGGCCGTTGACAGTACCTCATCGGCCACCTGGGCCGGGGTGAAGAGAGGGCGCTGGGAGAGGACCAGGGCCGCGGCTCCGGCGACGTGCGGTGCGGCCATGGATGTTCCGCTCAGTGTTGCGGTGGCCGTTGACGACGTATTCCAGGTTGAGGTGATGCCTACCCCCGGAGCGTACAGGTCCACGCATGGGCCAAAGTCGGAGAAGGACGCCTGCCGGTCCGAAGAGTCGCTGGCTGCCACGGTCATGGCGGACGGGGCGCGGGCGGGCGACGCGGTGCAGGCGTCCATGGCCGAATTCCCCGCGGCGACGATGACCGGGACACCGTCGTTGATGACGTTTTGGACTGCGGTGTCAAGGAGGCTGCTGCCCGGTCCGCCCAGGCTCATGTTGACCACCGCCGGCGCGCCCGCGGCATGGTCGCCGGCAACCCAGTCAAGTCCGGCGATGATGTCCGAGTAAAAGCCCGACCCGTCACAGGCCAGTGCCCTCACGGGCACGATGGTGGCGGATTTTGCCACTCCGTAGACGGTTCCGGCGATGATGCCGGAGACGTGGGTGCCGTGTCCATTGCAGTCACTTGTGCCGCCGCCGTCGGACAGGGCTGTCCAGCCTGCTGCAACGCGGCCGCCGAAATCCACGTTCGAGGCGAGGACTCCGGTGTCAACCACGTACGCGCGGACACCAAGGCCGGAACTGTCGTGCGTGTAGGAGCCGGACAAAGGCAACGCCTGCTGGTCGAGCCGGTCGAGGCCCCAGGGCGCCGGCTTCTCGGTGTCGGAAATCGTCGATACCGCGTCGGCCTCCACCGCCGATGCCCTGCCCGAACGGAGCAGTGCGGTCGCCTGCGCCGGGGTGGCCTTGATCGCCGCCCCCCGGAGCGCTTTCGTAAACGTGTGGTTGATCCCAATACCCTGGGCACGCAAATCCCGTGCCTCCGCTGGCACGTCGGCTCCCGGCGGGAACTGGACGAGGTAGCGGCCAGTTGCGCTTTCAGGAGCGGCAGCGGGCGAGGTGGGTGCCGCCGCCGGCGCCGAAGCCTGCGCCGGTGCACCGCTTGAGCAGAGGGCGACGACGGACAACAGTGCGGCGCCAACGGCCAGGCGCAAAGACTGGGGCAACGGAATCGGATTCCTTTTGTGCTCGGTAGGGGAAGATGCCGGATGATGTCTTCCGGCTTCCAAGGTATCCGAGCCAGGAAGTCTGGCGGCCAAAGCTCGGGCGATCCTGCGCATTATTTGTGGAACCTTGGAAAACCTCCGCATGACACTGCCATCGCGCACATCGCGGCAAGACCATGTTCGTCACAATGCTGTCCACGGCCGGAGCGATGTTCCTACACTGGGCGCAGGTCATGAGTGCCAGCGCCAAGCCCCGGCTCGCTGGCCGGCAACCCTCCATCCGCGGTGGGGTGCCCCGGGTGAGGACCAGGCTGTCCGGCAATGGCCGGAAAGCAAGCGCGGCCCGTGGTGCTCCCAGCATGCCGGGCCCATGTCATAGGAGACTGAGATGTCCAACGGATGGTCCTTCGAAACCCGCCAGATCCATGCAGGCCAGGAGCCTGACGGCGCCACCGGAGCCCGCGCCCTGCCCATCTACCAGACCACGTCCTTCGTGTTCCCGAGCGCCGAGAGCGCGGCCAACCGTTTTGCACTGGCTGAACTGGCTCCGATCTACACCCGCATTGGCAACCCCACCCAGGACGCGGTGGAGCAGCGGATCGCCAGCCTCGAAGGTGGCCTGGCCGCTTTGCTGCTGAGCTCCGGCCAGGCCGCGGAGACCTTCGCGGTCCTTAATATCGCCGAGGCCGGGGACCACATCGTGGCCAGCCCCAGCCTGTACGGCGGCACCTACAATCTTTTCGCCCATACCTTGAAGAAGTTCGGCATCTCGGTCACCTTCGTTGAAGATCCGGACAACCTGGACCAGTGGCGGGATGCCGTGCAGCCCAACACCAAGCTGTTCTTTGGGGAGGTGGTTTCCAACCCGCGCCAGGACGTCCTGGATATCGAAGGCATCTCCCAGGTGGCCCACGACGCCGGCGTTCCCCTGATCGTGGACAACACCCTGTCCACTCCCTACCTGATCCGGCCATTGGAGTGGGGTGCGGACATCGTGATCCACTCCGCCACCAAATACCTGGGCGGTCATGGCTCGGCCATTGCCGGCGTCATCGTCGACTCCGGCAAGTTCGATTTCGGCAAGGACCCTGACCGTTTCCCCGGCTTCAACACCCCGGATCCCACGTACAACGGGCTGGTCTACGCCCGGGACCTTGGCGAGGGCGGCGCACTGGGCGCCAACCTTTCCTACATCCTCAAAGCCCGTGTCCAGTTGCTGCGCGACCTCGGCTCGGCGGTCTCGCCCTTCAACGCCTTCCTGATTTCCCAGGGCCTGGAAACGCTGAGCCTGCGGGTGGAACGGCACGTTTCCAACGCCACGGAGGTGGCGCGCTGGCTGGAGAGAAGGGACGACGTCGAATCGGTCGCCTACGCGGGGCTGCCGTCCAGCCCCTGGTACGAACGCGGCCGCAAGTACGGCCCCAAGGGGACCGGCGCCGTCGTCGCCTTCAACCTTGCAGGCGGCGCGGAGGCGGGCAAACGCTTTGTCGACGCCCTGGAGCTGCACTCGCACGTAGCCAACATCGGTGACGTCCGCTCGCTTGTCATCCACCCGGCGTCGACCACCCACAGCCAGCTCTCGCCCGAGCAGCAGGTGGTGGCCGGGGTCAATCCGGGGCTGGTCCGGTTGTCTGTCGGCCTGGAGCACATCGACGACATCCTGGCCGACCTTGAGGCCGGTTTCCGCGCGGCCAAGGGAGGCGCCGACACCTGATCGACAGCACGCTGCGGCACCGCCGGCCGGCAGCGCCGGGAAGTCACAACCAGTCACACTCTTGGCCTGGACCGGGGGGTGTTTCGTACACTCGAACCAGGTCATGAGTGCCAGTGACAGCCCCGGCTTGCTGGCCGGCAACCCTCCTTCCGCGGTGGGGTGCCCCGGGTGAAGACCTGGCCTGCCGGTCAAATGACGGCAGGCAAGCGCGTAGAAGAGGTCTTGCCATGACGGTTACCGTCGCCCGTACCACCATTCCCGAACACGGAGTTGTCCGCTACGCCTCCATTGGGGGACTCGAGCTGGAGGGCGGCGGCTACCTTCCGGATGTCACCCTGGCGTACGAGACCTGGGGCACGCTGAACGCAGATGGCAGCAACGCCATCCTGATCGAGCACGCCCTGACCGGCAGCACCCACGTGACCCGGGGCGATACTGACGAAGAGGGCTGGTGGGAACAGCTGGCCGGTCCAGGCGCTCCCGTCGATACGGACCGTTTCTTTGTCGTGTCCATCAACATCGTGGGTGGGTGCTACGGATCCACTGGCCCGTCCTCGCCTTCCCCGGACGGAGCACCCTGGGGGTCACGGTTCCCGCTGGTAACGCTGCGGGACAGCACTGTTGCGGAGGCCCGGCTGGCGGACCAGCTGGGCATCGGGAGCTGGTACGCAGTCCTTGGCGGTTCCATGGGCGGTGCCCGCGCCCTGGAGTGGGCCGTGACCTACCCCGGCCGGGTGCAGCGCTGCGCCGTCATCTCCGTCGGCGCTGCCAGCACGGCTGAACAAATCGCCTTCGCCCAGGCCCAGACGCTGGCCATCCGCCAGGATCCGAACTTCAACGGCGGCGACTACTACGGTGGCCCGTGCCCGGAAGACGGGCTGGCCCTGGCCCGGCGGATCGCCCACATCACGTACCGGTCCGCCGCGGAACTGGAAGGGCGCTTCGGCCGGGAGCCCCAGGCCCCCGAGTCGCCCCTGCACGGCGGATTGCTGGCAAACCGCGGACGCTACCAGGTGGAAAGCTACCTGGACCACCAGGGCAGGAAGCTTGTCCGCCGGTTCGACGCCAACAGCTACATCGCCCTCACCGAGGCACTGATGAGCCACGATATCTGCCGGGGCCGCGGGCCGCTGGTCGAAACCCTGGCATCCTCCACGGCCCGGTTCTTTGTTGCCGCCGTCGATTCCGACCGGCTCTACTTCCCGTCCCAGTCCCGAGAATTGGCCCAGGCCCTGCCCGGTGAGGTTGGCGTGCATATGATCAATGCACCGATAGGCCATGACGGCTTCCTGACCGAGATCGGACAGCTGGGGCACCAGCTCCGGACCTCCTTCCTGGTGTAGCAGCGCTCGCCGGATCCCGGCAGCGGGCGACCGACGTCCACCACGGGGCTGCCGCCGCGCTGCGGTGCCGCAGTGCAGCCGGCCCCGAGAAGAAGTACGGCATGATCGTGTCATGAAAGCCGCCGTCCTTTATTCGACCGTTCCCGCCGCCGGACAGGCGCCGGGAAAGCCCACCTACGCTGACGCCAAGCCGTTGGTGGTGCAGGAGCTGGACCAACCGCGGCCCCGCGCCGGCGAGCTTGGCGTTGCCATCACGTATTCGAGCCTGTGCCATTCGGACCTGTCCGTGGTGGACGGCTCCCGGGCCCGGCCGCTTCCGATGGCATTGGGCCACGAGGCGGTGGGGCGGGTGGTGTCTGTGGGCGACGCCGTAGCCGACGTATCCGTAGGAGACCACGTGGTGCTGGTCTTCGTGCCCAGTTGCGGCCACTGCCGGGCGTGCCGCGCCGGAAGGCCCGCGCTCTGCCACCGCGCAGCAGAGGTCAACGGCTCCGGCGACCTGCTTCACGGGCCTGCCTTGCTGCGCACGCCGGCGGGGGAGCGCATCAACCACCATTTGGGCGTCTCGGCGTTTGCGGATTACGCCGTGGTGGCGCGGGAATCGGTGGTGGTAATTGACGACGACGTCCCGGACACCGTCGCGGCGATGTTTGGTTGCGCCGTGCTCACCGGAATGGGGGCCGTCCTCAACACGGCAGGTGTCAGTCCGGGACAGTCCGTGGCAGTCTTCGGCCTCGGCGCAGTGGGCTTGTCGGCCGTCATGGCGGCCCGCCTCGCCGGGGCAGCCGGCGTGATTGCCATCGATCCGAATCCTGGCAAGCACCACTTGGCCTTGGACGCCGGTGCCACGGCGGCCGGCACACCGGAGGACGCGGCGGCGCTGATTGAAGAGGCAGCCGGCGACGGGGTGGACGTTGCCGTCGAAGCGGTCGGCTCGGCGGGCGTGATCGCCACTTGCCTTGACCTGGTGACGCGGGGCGGCGCGGTTGTCTCGGTGGGACTGCCCCATCCCTCTGCTGAACTGACGGTTCCCGCACTGCAGTTCGCGGGTGCCGGCAAACGACTCCTGGGCTCCTACATGGGTGACGCAGTTCCCGGCCGCGACATCCCGGCGTACCTTGGCTACTGGCGGGAAGGCAGGCTTCCGGTGGAACTGCTGCACACCGATACCCGGCCGCTGGCCGAAATCAACGAAGGCCTGGACGCGCTGGCATCCGGGCGGGTGGTCAGGCGGCTCTTCCGGGCTTGAGGCGTGGAGGCGCCAGGCCGTCAGCCGTTCATGATGTCGCCGCGGCGCTTCATGTAGTCCTCCATGGACATTTCGCCGTTGCTGTACTGCTGGTCCAGTTCTGCGAGCTTCCGGGCACGGAACCCCTGGGGCGCTCCCGGCAGGGGAGCGGCCGGGCCTGACGGCGGGTGGCCGGTACCTGGCTGCTGGCCGGGGAACTGCTGGCCCATACCCTGCTGCTGGCCCGGGAACTGCTGGAAGGGCGGTTCCTGGGGAGCGCCGTACCGGGGGTCCGGCATGGGCGGTGGCCCGTACTGGTACGGCTGGGGCTGGGAACCATCGGCCGGCCGGGGCTGGCGGAAGCCGCCGGAGAAGTAGTCCTGCTGGGTGTAGCCGTCGCGGGGCTGGTTGCTCTGCGGCCCCGCCGACCCGGGGAACCCGCCCGGCCCGTACTGTCCCGGAAACTGGCCCGGGTACTGGCCGGGCAAACGCTGGTCCCGGTCCCGCCGTGCCATGGACCGCCGGTACATCCGCATGGCCGTGGGGACAACGAAGGACAGGATGATGATCCAGACAAACAAGCTGCTCACGGTGCCGCGCCTCTCAAAGGTTGTCCTTCCAGCGTAACCCCGGGCGGCGCTACCGGCGGCTGGGTTCCGAGGTTCCCAGCGGACCCTCACCGGATCCCAGCGGCACGCCCGGGCCGAAGACGGGACCCGGCGTCGGCCGTTTTGCCGTGATGCCGTCACCGGAGGACTGGTGCCGCAGCCGGCGCAGCACCCACGGCACGAAGTATTCGCGGGCCCACACCAGGTCCCCGGTCCTTGCCTCGCGCCAGGTCCGGGGCGGCAGCGCCTTGGGCTGGAGCGGTTCCAGGGAGTGCTCCACGTTGAGCGAGTCCAGCACCATGGCCGCGATGGTGTGGTGCCCCAGCGGGGAGAAGTGCAGCCTGTCCTGGTCCCACATCTGCGGATCGCTCAGCTGCCGGAGGGACCACATGTCGGCGATGACGGCGTCATGGCGCGCCGCGACAGTCCGCAGGTTCTCGTTGTAGATGGCCACCTTGCTCCGGATCCTGCCCAGGACCGAGGAGCCGGTGTCCGGACCGTTGAACAGGACCACGGTGGCGCCGCCCATGGACAGGATCTGGACCACGGAATCGAGCTTTTCGGCGAGCACGTCGGGGTCGCCGCCCGGGCGGATGAGGTCGTTGCCGCCGGCGGACAGGGTGACCAGGTCCGGCTTCAGTTCCAAGGCCGGAGCCAGTTGCTGGTCCACGATCTGCTGCAGGAGCCGGCCGCGGACGGCGAGGTTGGCGTAGGCGAAGTCCGGCTTGGTGCGGCCCAGTTCTTCGGCCACCCTGTCGGCCCAGCCGCGGTGGCCTCCGGGGCTTGCGGGCTCGGGGTCGCCGATGCCCTCGGTAAAGGAATCGCCCATCGCCACGTACCGGCTCCAGGGGTGGGAACCGGGGTGCACGGAGGGGGTCTGGATGGCACTTGCGTCAGTCACTGTCCTATCCTGCCTTCCGCTTCACTGGCTACGCCAACGTAGGTTGTTACTTTCGGGTAACTGTAAGAATGGAAACCATGACTGACGCCGAAGTATTTCCCGCTCCCGTTGTCCTGTGGTCCCACCCCGAAGACCAGCGTGCCGGCAAGCCGCTCTTGGTGCTGCTGCACGGCTACGGTGCCAACGAACAGGACCTGTTCAGCCTCGCCGGGATGCTTCCAGGGGACTTCGTGGTGGCATCCGTCCGTGCGCCGATCGCCATGGGCCCCGGCTTCACCTGGTTCCCGCTGACAGCGTCCATCGACTATTCCCTGGACCGGGTCAAAGCGGCTTCGGCCTACGTCCTGGAATGGATCGACACCATCAGGGCAGGCCACCCCTCCGTCTCGCTGCTGGGCTTCTCCATGGGCATGGCGATGGCCACCACCCTCCTGCGGCAGCGTCCCACGGACTTCGCTGCCGTCGTCGGACTCTCAGGCTTCGTGGTGGACGCCGCCGGCGACCCCACGTTCAAGGACGCCGAACTGGACGGAACCGTCCCCATGTTCTGGGGCCGGGACCAGCAGGACCCGGTGATCACCCAGGACAAGATCGAGTTCACCATGGGCTGGGTGCGCAAGCACGTCAAGCTCACCAAGGTGCTCTACGCGGGCATGTGGCACGGCATCAACGAGCAGGAGATCGGCCATGTGGGGGAGTTCCTCACCCACGAGGTGCTCACCAAGTAGGCGTACGACGGCGGCGCTCCGGCCTTGGAGGTCAGCCCGCCTCCGGCGCGACCACCTTCACGGTGTGCCCGTTGACGGTGACAGTGTCCCCGTTGTGCAGCTGGCGGCCGCGGCGGTCATCGATTTCGCCGTTGACCTTCACCAGCCCGTTCTTGATGAGCTCCGTTGCCTCCACGCCGTCCTCCACGAGGTTGGCAAGCTTCAACAGCTGGCCCAGCCGGATCATGCTGTCGCGGATGGGGACGTCGTCAATGGGGTTGCTCATACAGCAATAATGCCTGAACTAAGGTGGATCCAATGACCTCCCCTCCACGCCTGCCCGTCCTCGCAGGCCTGCCCCTGGCGGTGGGCGCCGGCCTGGCCATCCCCGTCCAGGGCCGCATCAACGGGGCGCTCGGCGCCCGCCTCAACGACGGAATCGCCGCAGCCGTGGTGAGTTTCAGCACAGGCCTGCTGGTGATGATCCTGATCTCGCTGGTCCTGCCGCGGGGCCGTGCCGGGCTGGCGGGCATCCTCCCGGCCGTCCGTACCCGCGCTTTTCCCCGCATCTACGTGCTGGCCGGTGCCATCGGCGCGCTGTTCGTCTTCGCCCAGTCCTTCACCGTGGGCCTCCTCGGGGTGGCCCTCTTTACGGTCGCCACGGTGACGGGACAGACCGTGAGCGGGCTGCTGGTGGACAGGCTGGGGATCGGCCCCGCCGGGAAGAAGTCCGTCACGGGAATCCGGATCATCGGTTGCGTCCTGACCATCGCCGCCGTCGCCTGGGCAGTGTCGCCGCGGTTCAGCGGTGCAGGCGCCGGGACCGACGCCGGCCCGGGTGCATTGCTCGTGCCGCTGCTGCTGCCGGTGGCGGCAGGGTTCCTCATGAGCTTCCAGCAGGCCATGAACGGCACCGCCACAGTCCACTACGGCACCCCCATCGCCGCCACGCTGGTCAACTTCGTGGCCGGCACAATCGTGCTGTGGGCGGCTTTCGCCGTGAAGCTCGCGGTGGCCGGGCCGGGCAATCCGTTGCCCGGTGACTGGTGGTATTACCTTGGCGGTCCCATGGGCTGCGTGTTCATCGGCCTGGGTGCCCTGCTGGTCCGCAGCCTCGGCGTGCTGGTCACCGGGCTTGGCATGATCGCAGGCCAACTCCTGGGATCCCTGGCACTGGACCTGTCGCTGCCCGCCCCGGGCACCGTCGTCGCCCCTGCCACCGTCCTGGGGACCCTGCTCACCCTCGGCGCCATCATCCTGGCCACGTTGCCCTGGCCTCGGGGCGCGCTGCGCAGGCAGCGGCCGGTACGCTAGGACACAAGCTTTCCCCGCTTTCCTTCATCCGCCCCGGGCCACTGCCCCTGTGCCACAGGCACGCAGCAGCCGGGGCCTGACAACCCGCGGACCGCACCCAGCGGCCCTGTAGAAATTGGAGTTACCCCATGGCAGCAAAATCCGTCCTCGACCAGGTCATTTCCCTCTCCAAGCGGAGGGGCTTCGTGTTCCAGGCCGGTGAGATCTACGGAGGCTCGCGTTCTGCCTGGGACTACGGCCCCTTGGGCGCGGAGTTGAAGGAAAACATCAAGCGCCAGTGGTGGCAGTCCATGGTCCGCGGCCGCGAGGACGTGGTGGGACTTGACTCCTCCGTAATCCTGCCCCGCCAGGTGTGGGAGGCCTCCGGCCACGTCGAGGTCTTCTCCGACCCCCTGGTGGAATGCCTCTCCTGCCACAAGCGTTACCGCGCCGACCACCTCGAGGAAGAATACGAGGAAAAGAAGGGCCGCCCGGCGGAAAACGGCCTGAAGGACATTGCCTGCGCCAACTGCGGCACCCGCGGCGAATGGACCGAGCCGCAGGAGTTCTCCGGCCTGCTCAAGACCTACCTGGGACCGGTCGCCAGCGAGGAAGGCCTGCACTACCTGCGCCCCGAAACCGCCCAGGGCATCTTCGTGAACTTCAACAACGTCCTGACCACTTCGCGGAAGAAGCCGCCGTTCGGCATCGGCCAGATCGGCAAGTCCTTCCGCAACGAAATCACACCCGGCAACTTCATCTTCCGCACGCGCGAGTTCGAGCAGATGGAGATGGAGTTCTTCGTCGAGCCCGGCACGGATGAAGAGTGGCACAAGTACTGGATGAACGAGCGCATGGCCTGGTACACCGGCCTGGGCATCCGCGACGAGAACCTGCGCTTTTACGAGCACCCCAAGGAGAAGCTGAGCCACTACTCCAAGGGCACCACGGACATCGAGTACCGCTTCGGTTTCCAGGGCTCTGAGTGGGGCGAGCTGGAAGGCATCGCCAACCGGACCGACTTCGACCTCTCCACCCACGCGAAGGCCTCCGGCACGGACTTGAGCTACTTCAACCAAGCCACCAACGAGCGCTACACCCCGTACGTGATCGAGCCCGCCGCCGGTCTGACCCGCTCCTTCATGGCGTTCCTGGTGGACGCCTACACCGAGGATGAGGCACCCAACGCCAAGGGCGGCGTGGACGTGCGCACCGTGCTGAAGCTCGACCCGCGCCTGGCCCCGGTCAAGGCCGCCGTGCTGCCGTTGAGCCGTAACGAGGACCTGTCACCCAAGGCCAAGGCACTGGGCGCCCAGCTGCGCAAGAACTGGAACATCGACTTTGACGACGCCGGTGCAATCGGCCGCCGCTACCGCCGCCAGGATGAGATCGGCACCCCGTTCTGCATCACCGTGGACTTCGACACCCTCGAGGACCAGGCCGTCACCATCCGCGAGCGGGACACCATGAGCCAGGAACGTGTTTCCCTGGACAAGGTGGAGGGTTACTTGGCCGCACGGCTGATCGGCGCCTGAGCATGGCCATCGAATACCGCCCATGGCGCGACGGTGACGACCTTGCGCTCCTGGAGATCTGGGGTGACCCGGGCACCGCCGAGGCACGCCAGTTCCGCGGCGCCCTGGCACTGTCCTCCAACGGCCGTGACGGCACCCCGTGGCGCCGCTGCATCGTGGCCGAGGACGTCATTGACGGCGTCGGCATCCCGGTAGCCGCCGGCGTCATCTACGAGGCGTCCCTGCACCCGGAACGCCTCTGGACCTACATAGAGGTGGCCCGGGACCACCGCCGCGCCGGCATCGGCGCCAGCCTGCTGACCATGCTGCGACGCGAAGCTGAAAACGCGCCATCGGGCGTCACCAGGCTGCGCGCCAAGGTCGAGCCGGGTACCGCCGGCGCAGCCTTCGCCGAAGCATTCGGGCTGGAACCCATCCAGCGCTCGCGCCTGGTGGTCGTGGAACCGGGCGCCCTCCGGCTGCCCGTCTTCCCGGCCAAGGACGGCGACGGTGCGGCCGGCGGCGAGAACGCAGGCTCCGACGTCGTCATGGACCTGGCCACCGGATCGGTGGAGCTCACCGACGTGGTGGGACGCTACTACACCGCCATCCACGACTGGGACTCACCCGGGGTCCTGTCTGTGGGACAGGTACAGAAACTGTTCCTGGACGAGCTCACCGGCGCCCACGGCGCCATCGTGCTGCGGGCCAAGCCGGAATCGGCGTTCGGAGCCGGCGTGGCGCCGAGCAAGAAGGGCCGCATCCGGGCCTTCGCCGTCAGCTACGCGGCCCCGGCCGATCCCGACGCCGCCCCCGGGACCGAGTCCGCAGGACGGGACACGCCGACGGACGTTTTCGTGGGGCATGAGCCGGCGTTGTCCGCCGGGGACGCCGCCGAGGCCGTGCGGGACATGCTCGCCCTCATCGCGTACCAGCACCCGGTGATGCTGGAGCTGGACGACTCCATGACCGCCCTGCGCGCCGCCGTCGAACCCCTCCTGGAGTCCGGCAAGGCCCGCCTCGCCGCGGCGGAAACCTTGGTGGTCTCCGACTGAGCGGGGCCGGGCCGCCCACCCGGCAGCCGAGGCAGCGCCAGGTTTCGCCGTGACCTTCACGGCGGGGCCTGGCGCTTACTTGGTTTGGCGCAAACCACGACGCCGGCCTGCGGCGGCGTCCGCGGCGTCCAGGCGCCGCCGCTCGGCGTCCGAGGGAGCGGCGCCGCCCAGGTGCGCCGGCATCCACCACGCCCCGGGTTCGGGCTGCAGCGGGAAGCCTGCGGTGCACCGGTCGATCCCGGCCTGGAGCGTGCGGCGCAGACCGTCCGTTGCTTCCTCCACGTCAACGTCAGCCGGAAAGACGATGGGCGCTCCCACTTCAAGCCGCACCGGCGCCCGCCAGCTGCGCCGAAGGGAGAAGCCGTGGCCGCGGGTCATCACCCTGTGGGCACCCCAGACCGAAACCGGAATGACCGGGACGCCGGCCTCCGCCGCCATCCGCACGGCACCGGTCCTGCACTCGCGGACGGTGAAGCTGCGGCTCACCCCGGCCTCCGGGAAGACCGCGAGGTACTCGCCGGCCCGCAACTTGGCCACCGCCGCGTCGTAGGCGTCTGAACGGTCCGCATAGCCCACCACCACATGGCCGCTGGCGCTGATGGCAG
This sequence comes from Pseudarthrobacter sp. NPDC058196, assembly GCF_042882685.1. Lineage (NCBI taxonomy): Bacteria > Bacillati > Actinomycetota > Actinomycetes > Micrococcales > Micrococcaceae > Pseudarthrobacter > Pseudarthrobacter sp. NPDC058196. Next base: position 160,594 of record NZ_JBHVVN010000008.1, on the reverse strand, counting down.
GTCCGGCCAACCAGTGGTCCGCGGCACCTTGATGGACAAGGAACCGCAACTGGGCACGCGTGTGCCGCCACAGGAGCAGTTCGACCACCGCGAAGTCCACGTAGCCGAAGTGCGTGACGGCAAAGACGGCTCCCTTTCCGGGGGAGGCCCGGCGGGAAGGGCCGGTGGCCGGTTCCTTCGCGGGCAGGTTCTCCACGCCCGTTGCCGCGATGTCCAGCCCGAGGGCCCAGCGCAGGAACTGCCCGGTACGGACGATGACCCGGTAGAAGCGGTCGTTGGGCGGGGGACGCCAAGGCATCGGGACCCGGCCTAGAGGGTGACGTGCACGGACGATTCCGGCAGCAGTTGCGTAAAGGCCCGCGACGGCCGGACAGCGGCGCCCGTGCTCTCGGCGAACGACTTGATGACGAAACCGGAGGCCAGCGTCTGCCACACCCGGATCTTGCGGAGCATGAAGTGCCCCACACCCCTCAGGGACACGTATTGCATGCTTGCCGCTTCCGCAGTGGCGCGGCGGGCGAACGCCAGCGACTGCTTCGGGCTGGTCATGTGGTCCGTGGTTCCGTGCACAATCAGCACCTTCCGTCCGGCCACCCGGGCGGACGGGGTCTCCGGGCTCAGCCACGGCGCAAGCGCCACCACGGCCTCCACCTGGGGATGGTCGGCGGCGCAGACGGCCGTCAAGCCGCCCATCGAGTGGCCCAGCAGGAAGATCGGGACGCCGGGGTGGCGCTCCTCGATCTGCCGAAGCGCCCACCGTGCGTCCTGCAGCGGGGTCATGTCCGGGCCGTTCCAGCCGCGGACGCTGTTGCGCAGGGACCAGACCGCGAGCCCGTGCTTCCTGCCGGTGCGGTGCAGGTCCCGGGCGAACGGGACCATCCTGGCCGGGCTCAGGTGGCGGGCCTCCACTGGTGCGCGGCTGTGGGCCCTTCCGCCGTGCAGGACCAGGACCACGCCCTTGGTGGCGCCGGATGCCTCAAGGACGCTCAGTACTGGACGGTACAGGGGAGCCCCAGGAGCGTGCCCGGCCTGTTCGCCGCCGCTGTTTCCCGTGCCGCGAGTATCGGTTCCACGTGTCCCACCGTTGTCCATGCCTGGTTCCTCCCCATCCGATGGTCCATTTATAAACCCTATGGCGCCGCACGTAGAGTACAAGCCATGAGGTTGTACTGCTGATGGGCGCCGGTCACTCCCACACTTCCGGGAGCCATTCGGAGCCGACACCCCAAGCGATGGCTGCCCGCAGCAAGGCGAACCGCATCCTGGCGGCGGTCCTCATCCCGCTGGCGCTGCTGACCCTGGCCGGGATGGCCGCGCTGTGGCCGTCGGGCAGCAAGGACGGAATCACGCTGGCCAACCCGTATTCCACGGCCCCCGGCGTGACATTCGATACGGGAACCATCCAAAGCGTGGTGACCGAGAACTGCATGCAGGGGACCAGCCAGCAGGGCGGTGGACAGCAGGGCACCGGCCAGCAGACGCCGCCCGGCCAGCAATCCAGCCAAGGCTCGGACTGCACGTTCGCCTTCACGGAGCCGGACAAGGGCGGAAGCCCGGTCAAGGTGGTTATCAACCCGGATGTGGCTTCTTCGCATGGGGTCAAGCCCGGTGACCAGATCCGGTACCTGAACCTCTCGAAGGCCCAGGGGGCCACCGGGTCACAGGGTTCGCCGGCCTACATCTTCGTGGACTTCGTCCGCACGCTGCCCATTGTCCTGCTCGCTGTCCTCTATGCCGCAGTGGTGATCGCCGTCGCCCGGTGGCGCGGGCTCCGCGCCCTGATCGGACTCGTCGGTGCCTACTTCGTCCTGGCCAATTTCCTGCTCCCGGGCCTGGTGGAGGGCAAACCGCCGCTGCTCCTGACCCTGGTGGGCTCCACCGTGATCATGATCGGGGTGCTCTACTTTGCGCACGGCTTCTCGGCGAGGACGTCCACGGCATTGTTGGGCACCATCTTCGGGCTCGGCATCACGTCGCTGTTGGCCGCCTGGGCCACCGACGCCGCCAACCTCGCCGGTGTCGGCAGCCATGACGCCGCCACCCTGGTAAACACCTCGGCAAACATCTCCATCTCCGGCGTGATCCTGTGCGGGCTCATCATTTCGGGACTGGGCGTCCTGAACGACGTCACCATCACCCAGTCCTCGGCCGTGTGGGAGCTCTACGAACTGGCACCGGGCAGCAGCGCCCGGAAACTGTTCACCTCCGCCATGCGGATCGGCCGCGACCACATCGCCTCCACCGTGTACACCATCGCCTTCGCCTACGCGGGGGCCGCACTGCCCATCCTGATCATCGTCATGCTCTACGACCGGCCCCTGATGGATACGCTCACCAGTTCGGAACTGTCCGAGGAGGTCATCCGCACGCTGGTGGGCTCCATCGGCCTGGTCCTGGCCATCCCGGTCACCACCCTGATCGCGGTGCTCGTGGTCAAGGCCACCGGCATCGTGCCAGTGGAGGGCCATGCCGGGGGCGTGGCGCACGACGACGGCGACGTCCACCCCGGGGACGTGGCGGATACCGGGGCGCTCGCCGCAGCCGCGGTGGGGGAGCGCAACCGGCGAGCAGGCGTCGAACCAGCCGCGGAAACCGCCACCCGCCGGGGCCGGAGGGCGGACCGCGCCTGACCGGACGCGCGGCAACCTGCCCCGCGGCGCCTGCCGGAAACCTCCGCCAGACAGCCGTGCGGCCAAGGGGGAACCCCCGATTTGCCCGGCTTTGCAACAATGGACAGGTGACTGTTGCAGCAACCCCTCCCGCCCCCAAGCTGGAACTCCCGCCCCTGAAGCTGGGACCCATCACCGTTGACACCCCGGTGATCCTGGCCCCCATGGCCGGCATCACCAACTCCGCGTTCCGCAGGCTCTGCCGTGAATACGGCGGCGGCATGTATGTGGCGGAGATGGTCACTTCCCGCGCGTTGGTGGAGCGGACACCTGAATCACTCCGCATCATTTCCCACGACGACGACGAGAAAGTCCGTTCCGTCCAGCTGTACGGCGTGGATCCGGGCACCGTCGGCGCCGCCGTGCGGATGCTCGTGGAGGAAGACCGGGCAGACCACATCGACCTCAACTTTGGCTGCCCGGTCCCCAAGGTGACCCGGCGCGGCGGCGGTTCGGCCCTGCCCTGGAAGATCGATCTCTTCACCGCGATCGTGCAGACCGCCGTCAGGGAAGCCTCCAAAGGCAACGTCCCCCTGACCATCAAGATGCGCAAGGGCATTGACGATGACCACCTGACGTACCTCGATGCCGGCCGCATCGCCCGCGACGCCGGTGTTGCCGCCGTCGCGCTCCACGGACGCACGGCCGCCCAGTTCTACTCCGGCAAGGCGGACTGGTCCGCCATCGCCCGCCTCCGCGAAGCCCTGCCGGACATCCCGGTGCTGGGCAACGGCGATATCTGGTCGGCAGAGGACGCCGTCAGGATGGTCCGCGAAACCGGCGTGGACGGCGTGGTGGTGGGCCGCGGCTGCCAGGGGCGCCCATGGCTTTTCGGCGACCTGCAGGCAGCATTCGAAGGCAGCGACGTCCGGCACCGGCCCAACCTGCGCCAGGTTGCCGAGGGCGTCTACCGGCACGCCGAACTGATGGTGGAAACCTTCGGTGACGAGGGCAAGGCGCTGCGTGAAATCCGGAAGCATATCGCCTGGTACTTCAAGGGCTACGTGGTGGGCGGTGAACTGCGCACCAGGCTGGCCCTGGTGACCAGCCTGGAGGTGCTGCGGGAAACCCTCGCGGAGTTGGACCTGGACTCGCCCTACCCCGGGGTGGACGCCGAGGGCCCGCGGGGACGTGCCGGTTCCCCGAAACGGCCAGCCCTGCCCAAGGACTGGCTCGACTCCCGTGCCCTGAACGACGATCAGTCCCGGGACATCGCTGCGGCCGAACTGGATGTTTCCGGTGGCTGAGGCTTCCCTGAGCACCCCGCTCGCTGGCACTCCGGCGCCCGGCACGCCCACCGCGGCCCTCGCGTTGCCCGGCTACGAGCTGCACGATTCCGCCCGCTGGGTGGAGGAACCGCCCAAGAACACGTACCGGTCCGACTTCGAGCGGGACCGCGCCCGGGTGCTGCACTCATCGGCCCTGCGCCGGTTGGGCGCCAAAACCCAGGTGGTGGCCCCGGACACGGACGACTTCGTCCGCACCCGGCTCACGCACAGCCTGGAAGTGGCGCAGGTGGGCCGCGAACTGGGCCGGGCCCTGGGCTGCGACCCCGATGTGGTGGACACGGCCTGCCTGAGCCACGACCTCGGCCATCCGCCGTTCGGCCACAACGGCGAATCGGCGCTGAACGAGGTGGCGCACGCGATCGGCGGGTTCGAGGGCAACGCCCAGACGCTCCGCCTGCTCACCCGGCTTGAGCCGAAGGTGCTCACGGTTGACGGGCATCCGGCCGGGCTGAACCTCACCCGCGCAAGCCTCGACGCCGCGTCGAAATACCCGTGGTCTGCCCTGGAGGCCCCGGTGATCCACGGCCAGCGGACCAGCAAGTTCGGCGCCTACGAGGACGATCTTCCCATCTTCAACTGGATCCGCGAGGGTGCCCCGGAGCGCCGGTCCTGCCTGGAAGCCCAGGTGATGGACCTCGCGGACGACATTTCCTATTCGGTGCACGACGTCGAGGACGCGATCGTTGCCGGCCACTTCCAGTTGCGCTGGCTGGACAACCCGGACCACCGTGCCCGCGTGGTGGGATACGCGAAGCAGTGGTACCTGCCGCACAACGATCCCGCAGCGATCGACGCCGCCCTGGCCCGGCTCGAAGCCACGGACGTGTGGGTGCGTGAGGCGGACGGCAGCCGCAAGTCGATGGCGGCCCTGAAGAACATGACCAGCCAGCTGATCGGCAGGTTCTGCCAGAGCGCCCTGGAAACCACCCGCGCCGTCTACGGGCCCGAAAACCTTACCCGCTACAGCGCCGAGCTCATGGTTCCCGACGAGACGGTGATGGAAATCGCGGTCATGAAGGGCCTCGCCACCACGTTCGTGATGACCACCGAACACCGGCAGCCCATCTACGAGCGACAGCGCGAAGTGCTCCACGCCCTGGTCACTGCCCTGAGCGCCACGGGGGACAGGCACTTGGAACCGATGTTTGCCGCCGATTGGCGGGATGCTGCCGACGACGGGGCACGGCTTCGGGTGGTCATCGACCAGGTGGCGTCCCTGACGGACGGGTCGGCGCTGGCCATGTACGAGCGCCTGGTGGGGAGCCTGCCCTCGCTCTGGTAGTCCCGCGAGGCCTCGGCGGATCCTGCCAACACCCGATCGATCAACAGCTTGCTCAAAGAGTTTCCACAGGAATGAGGGGCAAGATAGGGGAAAAGGCAGGCCGTTAAAGCACGGGAGCAGGTCATGAGTACTCGCAGCAGGGGCAAGCGCCTCGCCACCGGGATTACCGTGGCGGTGGGCGTGGGCAGCGTCGCAGTTGCCGGCGTCAGCGCGGCCGCCGTGTACGCCGCCACGCCTTCCGTCATCGCCAGGACCACTGCCGCCACGGACAACAGCACCCAGGGCACCACGCCGAAATCGGGCGGCTCCGCCGGTTCCGGCAACGACGGCTACGGAAGCCGGCAGGACGGCACGCGCCGTTCCAAGAGCTACGGCAGCACCACGCCGGTTCAACCGGGCAACGGCGGCACGGTCCACGGCAGGTCCTCGGGATCCTGAGATGAACGGTCCTGGCACACACGGTGCCCGCACGAACGGTTCCGGCCCGGCCGGCAGCGCGGCGGCTGAACGCGGCGCGGCGGCGCAATCAACCTGGAAAGTCTGGGAGCTTGAGGCCTCCGTCACCGTTACCGACGCCGGCGCCCTGGCCGACGCGGAACGGATTGTCCGCGACGTTGTGGCCGCCGTCGACGCCGCCTGCAGCCGCTTCCGCGGCGACTCGGAACTTCTGATCCTCCAACCCCGGATGGCGCAGGGCGTCACCGTCAGTCCGATGTTCCGGCTGCTCCTGCAACGCGCCCTGGACGCTGCGGCGATAACCGGCGGCGACGTCGACCCCACTCTGGGAGCGGACCTGGCCGCACTGGGCCACGGCCCCGGCCTGCAGGGTTTGCCGGGGCTCCGCAGCGTGCCGGTCCCGGCACTGGCCGACGGAGCGGCTCGAACTCCAGCGCCGCCGTCGGCCGGATCCCCGGACATGCCCGCGCCGCGGGCACCCGGATGGACCAGGCTTCGCCTTGACTCCACCACCCTGACCCTGCCCGCCGAACTCCGGCTTGACCTCGGTGCCACAGCAAAGGCGGTCGCAGCGGACCTCGCTGCCGCCGAAGTACACCAGCGGCTCGGCTGCGGGGTCCTCGTGGGGCTCGGGGGAGACCTGGCCAGCGCAGGGCAGGCACCCCACGTGGATGGCCAACCCGGCCAGTGGCAAATCCTGGTGCAGGACCTGCCCGCCGACCCCGCCCAGCACGTCTCCCTGGCATCCGGATATGCCCTGGCCACGTCCAGCACGCAAAAGCGCCGCTGGACGCACCGGGGAACCGGCGTCCACCACATCCTTGACCCGCGCTCCGGGCTCCCGGCCGAGCCCGTCTGGCGATCCGTGACGGTGGCCGCGCCCACGTGCCTGGAAGCCAACGCCTACAGCACTGCCGCCATTATCCGCGTCCACGCCGCCGTGGACTGGTTCCGCGCCGAAGGTATCGTGGCCCGGCTCGTGGACCGCCGCGGCCGGATTGTCACCACGGGCGGCTGGCCCGCCGACAGCCAAGGCCCCCGCCGCGCCGGGTCAAACCCGGCAGGACCACCCCGCCAGGCAGCCGGCCTCGGCGCGGCCGGGGGTGACCGCCATGGATGAGGCAATGTGGGCCTTCGGCCGGGTCAGCGGCTTCATCTCCCTGGCCCTGTTCACCGCCTCCGTGCTGCTGGGAATCCTCAACAGGTCCGGCCGGCCCCTGATGGTGCTTCCGCGGTTCTCCATCAGCCTCCTGCACCGGAACATCGCCCTGCTCGCCACCGTATTCCTGGGGCTCCACGTGGGCTCCCTGCTGCTGGACTCGTTTGCCAAGCTGAACCCGGTGGACATTGTGGTGCCCTTCCTGGGCTCCTTCCAGCCGTTCTGGCAGGGTCTGGGAACGGTGGCCCTTGACCTGGTCCTGGCCGTGGTTGCCACCGGTTTGCTGAGGCGCCGGATCGGACAACGGACCTTCAAAGCAGTCCACTGGCTGGCCTACGGCGTCTGGCCGGTGGCGATGGCGCACGCCCTCGGAAACGGAACCGACGTCTCGAGCGGCTGGTTCCTGCTGCTTGCCGCGGCGTCCGCCGTCGCCGTGGCCGCGGCGCTGCTGTGGCGGCTGTCCCCGACATTTCTTGAAACCTCCGCTGCCAGGCAAGGAAACCTCCCGTGAGCCCCGCCAGAGACACCTCCCAGCCCGCGCCGCCGGATGCGGCCCGGCAGGAACCGCGCCTCCTCGCGGCAGGCCCGGATGCCGGCTGGGACCAGCACCTGGGCACCTTCGGCCCCCTGGACGCGGACGCCGCCGCACCGGGGCTGCTTGACGCACTCGCGGCGTCGGGGCTGACCGGCCGGGGCGGGGCAGCGTTCGAAACGTGGCGCAAGGTGACCGCGACGGCGGAGTCCGGCAGGAAGGGCCTGTTTGCGGCCCGGCCGGTGGTGATCGCCAACGGCGCCGAGGGCGAACCACTCAGCTTCAAAGACCGGACCCTGCTTAGCCACGCACCGCACCTGGTGATCGACGGCCTGCTCACCCTGGCATCAGCCCTCGGCGGCGCCGGCACGTACGTGTACGCGCCGGCAGCAGGCCTTCCCCGCGTCCGGCAGGCCCTCGCGGGGCGTCCCGGCACCAAACGGGTGCGGGTGGTGGAGGCACCGGAAACGTTCATCTCGGGCGAGTCGAGCGCGGTGGTCAACATGATTGCCACCGGAAATGCGGTGCCCGTTGACCAGCGCCGGCGCCTGAGCGAATCGGGCCTGAACGGCAGGCCCACGCTGGTGGTCAATGTCGAAACCCTGGCACAGGTTGCCCTGATCGCCCGCTACGGGGCGCAATGGTTCCGCGAAGCGGGGACGGCGACTGACCCGGGAACCCGGCTGGTGTCCGTCTCCGGGCGTGGCCCGGTCCGGGACGTGGTGCTGGAGGTACCGGGCGGGGTGGAACTGTCCGCTGTCCTCAAGGAAGCGGGGATGGACCCGGCTCCCTTGTCCGCCGTCCTGGTGGGCGGCTACCACGGCCGCTGGGTACGGCCCGCTTCGCATGTGCTCTCGCCGGTGGGGCCGGTGGCCGGGACGGTGCGTCCCGGAGCAGGCGTGATCCATGCGCTTGATCCGCACGCCTGCGGTATCGGGGCGACCGCCCGGATCCTCACCTACCTCGCCAACGAATCAGCCAGGCAATGCGGACCCTGCATGTTCGGCCTGCCGGCCATGGCGTCCGTCCTCAACCGGATCGCGGGCGGGGAACGCAACTCCCGCCTCGCCTCCGAACTGGACCGCCTGGGACGGCTGGTGTCCGGCCGCGGCGCCTGCCGGCATCCCGAGGGGACCACCGGCCTGGTCAGCAGCGCCCTCGAGGTGTTCGCCGCAGACTTCCGTGCGCACCTCGCCGGCTACTGCGCGGCCTCGGGAGGGGTGGCGGCATGACGGCCATCCTGCACATCGACTGGACCAGCTGCGATGGCCGCGGCTTGTGCACCGAACTGCTTCCCGGCGTGCTGGCCAGGGATGACTGGGGATACCCCGTGGCACGCGGGAAGTCCGGCCGCGAACGCACGGACGTTCCGCTGCGGGACGCTGACCGGGAAGCCGCCCTGGAGGCCGTGGTCCTCTGCCCCAAGCTGGCCCTCAGCCTCCAGGAACGCTCGGCGCCGGCAAGTGAAAGCCGTACGCCGGGCCGGTGACTAAGATTGCAGTGTGGCTGGGCTGATTAAACGTGAAGATATCGACGAAGTACGCCAGCGCACGGACATCAAGGAAGTGGTTGACGGCTACGTCACGCTCAAAGGCGCCGGGCTGGGAACCTGGAAGGGCCTGTGCCCCTTCCACGACGAGCGCTCGCCGTCCTTCACCGTCCGCCCCCAGGTAGGCCGCTACCACTGCTTTGGCTGCGGCGAGGACGGCGACGTCATCGCCTTCGTCCAAAAGCAGGACCACAGCTCCTTCCACGAGGCGGTGGAAAAACTCGCCGCCCGGATCGGCTACGAACTGCGCTACGAGGACGGCGGAACCGGGCCCAACCGGGAGGAGGTGGGCCGGCGGCAGCGTCTGCTGGATGCCCACAAAATCGCCGACGAGTTCTTCCGGGCCCAGTTGCTCACGCCCGGTGCCGCCGAGGCCCGGAACTTCCTGCACGGACGGGGCTTCGACCGGGCAGCAGCCGAGCACTTCGGCTGCGGGTACGCCCCCCAAGGCTGGGACGCGCTCCTGAAGCACCTCCGGGGCCGCGGCTTCACCGACGCCGAGCTGAAGCTCACCGGCATGTTTTCGGAGGGCAACCGCGGCATTTACGACCGCTTCCGCGGCCGCCTCATCTGGCCCATCAAGGACATTGCCGGCGACACCATCGGCTTCGGGGCCCGCAAGCTGTACGAGGACGACCAAGGCCCCAAGTACCTCAACACGCCCGAAACCACGCTCTACAAGAAGTCCCAGGTCCTGTACGGAATCGACCTCGCCAAGCGCAGCATCGCCAAGGACCGCCAGCTGGTGGTGGTGGAGGGCTACACGGACGTGATGGCCTGCCACCTTGCAGGAATCACGACGGCGGTGGCCACCTGTGGAACGGCGTTCGGCACCGAGCACATCAAGATCGCCCGCCGGCTGTTGTCCGACGACGGCACCGGGGGCGAAGTGGTGTTCACCTTCGACGGGGACGCCGCGGGGCAGAAAGCGGCCCTGCGCGCCTTCGAGGAAGACCAGCGCTTCACGGCCCAGACCTATGTGGCCGTCGAGCCCACGGGGGCCGATCCCTGCGACCTCCGCCTGAGCCGGGGCGACGAAGCCGTGCACGCCCTCATCCAGTCCCGCCGGCCGCTGTTCGAATTCGCCATCCGCACCACGTTGAAGCAGTTCAACCTGGACACCGTGGAAGGCCGGGTACAAGGCCTGAAAGCTTCCGTGCCCGTGGTGGCCGCCATCCGTGACGCCTCCACCCGGACCGGCTACTGCCAGGCCCTGACCGGTTGGCTGGGCATGCCGGACCCCAACGAAGTCCTCCGCCTGGTCACCGCCGCCGTGAAGCGGGGGGACACGGGACGTCCGGCCGCCTCCGGCCAGCCGCAGGCCGGCAACCCCGCCCAGCCGGGTGCCGCCCAGCCCGGCGGCCCGGGCGTTGCTGCCGGGCCGTCGTCGGGCGCGGTCCCTTCCTTCCACCGGCCGGACCCCCGGGACCCGGTGGCCTCAATGGAGCGCCAGGCCCTTGAGGTGGCACTCCAGCAGCCGTCCCTGCTGGCCGGCGCCGTCTGGGACCGTTTTGCTGCCGCCCGCTTCGCCACGCCCGCCTTCCAGGCCGTCCACGACGCCATGCGCGCCACCGGCCCGGGACAGGCTGCCGGCGATCCGGTTCGCTGGGTGGAACATGTGATGCACGAAGTTCCCGAACCCCTCCGGCCGCTGGTCTCGGAGCTGGCTGTGGTGCCGCTGCCCGCGCACACGGAGGAAGCGGTGCTGAAGTATTGCCGCGACATCCTGTCCCGCCTGTTCGAGCTGCAGATCACCCGGGTCAAGGCGGACAAGATGGGGCAGCTGCAGCGGCTCGATCCTGCCGCGGATCCGGAAACCTACCAGCGGCTCAACCGTGAACTGATGATGCTGGAAATGGAACGCCGCTCGCTGCGCGCGGAGGCGTAGCGGCTCCGCACGCGCGTTGCCCCACCGGGCAGAGCCCCGATTTCGTTTCCGCCGCAGGTGTTTGCTAGGCTAATACCCGCTTCATTCCTCCTTAGCTCAATTGGCAGAGCATTCGACTGTTAATCGAAGGGTTGCTGGTTCAAGTCCAGCAGGAGGAGCGCACAGTCCCCGTTCCGGCCTCCGGAACGGGGACTTTTCTTTGCCGCGCGGGGTGTTCAGGCCCGGCAAACCGCCGATTTCCCTTGGGCCGGAATCCTTTGCTAATGTCATACCTGCTTCATTCCTCCTTAGCTCAATTGGCAGAGCATTCGACTGTTAATCGAAGGGTTGCTGGTTCAAGTCCAGCAGGAGGAGCGCAACGGAAAATCCCTGTTCCTCCAGTTGGAGGAACAGGGATTTTTTCTTTCCGCAAACCAAGCTTTGGACGCTCCCGGAAGATTAGACGAAGTCCATTTCCACCTGCAGGAATCTTTCGGCCTCCGCGATGGCTGCATTGAAGGCCTCGTTCTCCGTCGGCGACCTGCGGGGTTCGCGCGGGTTCCATTCGTGCGGGGCCGAGTGGATCCGGACAAAGCCGGCATCCGGCGGGGCGTAGAAAATTCCGAACCGCTGGACCGGCCACTCCGGCGAGGTTTCCGGAGCCACCAGCAGGGCTGCATTGAAGGCGGGATTGAACCACTGGGCGATGGGCCGGCGGCGGTCCTCGGTGAACAGCCCCGCGGCGTACAGCGCCGCTGACTGCTGCCCGGCCTGGGCACACAGGCGCTCCCACCACAGTGGCAGGATCCGGGCGTCGCACCGTTGCCATGTGGCCGGAAGTGGCGGTTGGTTCTGCCAGTTGGGCACGGGAATATTTTATCGCGGGAAGGCCCGGGAGGGCAGGGAGGCGCGTTCGCTGCCGGGCCCGGCCGTCAGCGCCGTTTCCGGTGGCCAGGGTTGAGCCGGTACAGCAGTGCTGCGCCTGCCAGCGTGCCCAGGATGATGCCCCAAGCCGGGTTGCCCACGGCCCGGCCGGCAAAATAGCCGACGACGGCGCCGAGCACGGCGCCCAGGAAAAGTCCCCGTCCGTTGCGGTGCGGTTTCCGGCTCATCGGTAGCCTTCCTGGTCGACGTTTAGTGGATTGAGGGTACCGTGCGCGGGCGGACAACCAGCCACAAGGCCCCGATGGCGAGCAGGATGCACGCGGCCTGTACCGAGCCCATGGGCGCCGCGCTCGTAATGCCCAGCCAGCCCACCACGGGGGAAATCAGTCCGGCCATGAGGAACGTGGCAGCACCAAGCAGCGATGCCGCCGTCCCCGCCTGGGCGGCGTGGCCGGCCAGTGCCAGCACCTGGACGCAGGGGAACATGAAACCCGTACCCAGAATGTAGAACCACAGCGGCACCATCACTCCCCACAGGCCCAGCCCCATGCGGTCGAACACGACGATCAGCACGGCCATCAGGAACATCCAGGCCGTGGCGCACGCCAGGATCCACTGCGGCGGGACAACCCGGATCAGGCGAGCACTGGTTTGGACGCCGGCAACAATGCCCAAGGAGTTGATGCCAAAAAGCAACCCGTACTGCTGGGCCGAGAACCCGAACACGTCCTGGAACAGGAAGGGCGACGCCGACAGGTAGGTGAACAGGCCGCCGAAATTGAAACCGGCCACCATCAGCAGCCCAACGAAGATCCGGTCGCTGAAGAGCGACTTGTACCGCTGCCGGGCGGTCATGCCGCTCTTGCCACGCTTCTCCGGCGGAAGCGTCTCGCGCACCAGCAGCAGGGCGGCCACGATGACAAGGGTTCCGTAGGTGGCAAGGAACACGAAAATTCCGGGCCAGGGCATGACCAGCAGCAGCTGTGAGCCGATCACCGGTGCCAGGATGGGGGCCAGGCCGTTGACCAGCGCCATCCGCGAAAACATCCGCACCATGGCATAACCGGAAAACAGGTCGCGAACCATGGCCATGGCCACCACGCCGCCACCGGCAGCGCCGACACCCATCAGGACACGGAAGATCCCCAGGGTGGTGATGTCCGTGGACAGGGCCGCACCCACGGAGGCTGCGATATGCAGGGCGGTGGCAAGGATCAAGGGGGTCCGGCGGCCAAACTTGTCGCTGAACGGCCCCACCACCAGCTGCCCGAACGCAAAACCCACGGTGGTGCCGGCCAGAGTCAGCTGCACCTGCGCCTCCGTCACGCCCAGGCTTGCCTCCAGTGCAGGAAAAGCCGGCAGGTAAAGGTCGATCGTGAACGGACCCAGGGCCGTCAGGGCGCCCAGGAGGAGGATGTACAGAAGCTTGCGTCGGCGGGTCAGCAGGTCGCCTGGATTGGGGGCATTGGTCACGGTCACCAATCCTAGGCCCGGTGGGGGAGGTTTTTTCAGCGTTGTAGGCCGCGCCGCCCGGCACGCCCCGGAGTTCGCCCTGAACCTGAATGGTAGTTTGGGTGGCGTGGACTGTGCGGCTGCACATTTCCGCAGTACAACGCAGGCAGTATCGACCCAGACGACCAGTAAGGCGGAACCGATGAGTGGACGTCACAGCGGGCGCACCAGTCCCGGATTGCGCATCAGCGCGCTGCCGGGGACGGCACGACTCCTTTTCCGGTTGGCCCCACGCCAGCTCAATGACGAGATCGCCTTCGCCAAGATCGAACTCAAGCGCAAAGGCATCCAGGTGGGGGTGGCCGCAGCATTCTTCGCCATCGCCCTGGTCTTCGTGGCGTTCCTGGTGGTGGGCCTGATCGTCGCCGCCATCATGGGCCTGGCCACCATCATGCCCGCCTGGCTGGCAGCGCTCCTCGTGTCCGCCGCCTTCCTGGTCATAGCCCTCGTCGGCGGCCTTGTGGGCCTGGCCAGGTTCAAGAAAGCCATGCCGCTGGTGCCGGAAGAAACCATTCGCGGCATCAAGTACGATCTCGGCGTCGCCCGCGAAGGATCCGCCTTCAACCCCGCTGTCCTGGATCCGGACAGCCCGGAGGCAAAGGCGGCGAAGGCTGCCAAGGCCGAAGCCGCCGCCAAGGCAAAGGCCGAGAAGGAAGCCAAGGCTGCCCAGCACGACCAGGAGTTCCCGCACGCTTCCGAGCCCGAGCTGGTCCGCCGGCTGAGCCAGCGCCGCCACCACCTCGCCGAGGTCCGGGATGAACTCGGCACGGAGCTGGACCTCAAGACGCAGGGCCGGTACCTGCTGGCCGCGGCCCAGGTCAAAGCCCGGGAGGGCCAGCTGCTCGCCGCCCGCGGCGCGGACGCGGCGGGGCAGCGGTTTGCCGCCGTCGCCGATTCCGCGGACCTGGCCCGCCGCTGGAAGCCGCTGGCCGCCCTTGCAGCTGCCGGTACCGTGCTGGTGGTCCTGCTCCGGCGGCTCCTGCGCGCCAACCAGGCCTGAACCGGCCCGTAACGCACAACCGAAAGACCGCGCCGCGGCGCAACAGCAAGGAGAGGGGGACGGGTGAGGTTCATTGGTGCAGGCGCCCGCCCCGGCCAGCCCCAGGTGGACCACGACCGCGTGTTCACGGTCCCCAACCTGCTCACCGTGGTGCGGTTCATGGGCGTTCCGCTCTTCATTTGGCTGGTCCTGGCCGAGCGGGAGTACGGAGCCGGAGTGATCGTCCTGGCGGTCATGGCCGGAACGGACTGGATCGACGGCTACATTGCCCGCCGGTTCGACCAAGCGTCCAAGCTCGGCCGTGTCCTGGATCCCATTGCTGACCGGCTGGCCCTGCTTGCCGTGGCCGTCACCCTGGTGATCGCCGGCGTCGTGCACTGGCTCTACCTCGCCGCGCTGGTGATCCCCGACGCCATCCTGCTGGTCCTCACGCTTTCCCTCTTCCATGGCCATCCCGACCTCCCCGTCAGCGTCGTGGGCAAGGTCAGGACCGGCCTGCTCCTGCTGGGGACGCCGCTGCTGCTCCTGTCCCGCCTGGACACCGTCGCCGCGGGCCAGCTCCTCGCTGCCGCCTGGGTGGTCCTGGTACTGGGCCTGGTAGGCCACTGGATTGCCGCCTACAACTACTTTTGGGCCATGCTGCGCAAGGGCCGAGAAGCGGAACAACATCACGGCGGTAACGGCTGATGGTGTGGTTCGCCGTCGCGCTGGCGGTCCTGGGTGCCTTCTGCCTGGCCCTCGGCGCCCAGCGGCAGGGGAGTGCAGTCAAGGCCGATACCGGCGGGCTCGCGCTGAGTTCCAACGGTTTCCTCCGCCTGCTGCGCAACCCGCGCTGGATGTTCGGGCTCCTCCTGCTGTGCCTCGGCATGGCCATGAACGCCGTGGCCCTGGTATCAGCCCCGCTGACCGTGGTGCAGCCGATTGGCGCCATTGCCCTGGTGATCACCACGGTGGTCAATGCCCGGGACCAGGACCTCACCATCAACCGGGCCACGGCGGTGTCCATCGCGGCGTGCGTCACGGGATCGGCGCTCTTCGTCCTCCTTGCCGTGAACGTGACCCAGGAAAGCCACCACGTCAGCCTTGCCGACGAGCTGACCATCGTGCTGCTGCTCGCCCTCGCGGTGGGTTTGTTCGGCACGCTGGCGGTGACGTTCAAGCACCGCATGAACGCGTTCGTCTACATCCTCGGGGCCGGTATCCTGTTCGGCTTCGTGGCGGTCCTGACCCGCATTATCGGCAAGCACCTCCTGGACCCCAACGGGCTGTTCCTGCTGAACGTGCAGTGGTACTCGGTGGTGGCCATCATCGCCGCCGGGGGCCTGGGCTCCTGGTTTGTCCAGAGTGCGTACTCCACAGGCCCTCCGGACCTGGTGATCGCCGGACTCACGGTGATCGACCCCATGGTGGGCATCGCCATCGGCGTCATCATCCTGGGCGAACTGCGCCCCGACGTCCACGCCGTCATGGCCATCGCGATGGGAACGGCGGCGTGCCTTGCTATCGTTGGGGTTATCGCCCTTTCCCGGCACCACCCGGAGGTCACCAAGCGCAAGAAGGACGCGCGGAAGGCCGCCGGCAAACCGACCCAATAGCCCGTTCCCGCACATACCTAGCAATCCCACGAGGCCGTGAGCCACCCGCGCCGGCGGCCAACCGTGCTGTCAGTTCCACGCTGCCCGCACCGTGACCATCAGGAGTACTCCATATGACCACGCCAGCCGACCAGCGCCCCCTGACCATCCTGATCGCGGCGGACACCTACCCGCCGGACGTCAACGGCGCCGCCCAGTTCGGATACCGGCTGGCCAAGGGCATGACCGCCCGGGGCCACAGCGTCCACGTCCTCGCGTCCCGCGACAGCAAGGGAAAGAGCTTCACCGAATTCCGTGCGGAAGCAACCGTGCACCGGCTCCGCTCGCACCGGGCGTTCACCCACGAGACCTTCCGCATCTGCTTCCCCTGGGAAATCAAGAAGGAAATCAGCCTGCTTTTCGACCGGGTCAGGCCGGACGTGGTGCACATCCAAAGCCACTACATGATCGGCGAGCACGTCCTCTATGAGGCCGTGAAACGCGGCATCCGGGTAGTGGCCACCAACCATTTCATGCCGGAAAACCTCAACCCCTTCCTGCCGTTCCCGCAGTGGTTCAAGGACATCATCGGCCGGGTTTCCTGGAAGGACATGGGCAAAGTCATGGGCCAGGCCGACGTCGTCACCACGCCCACGCCGCTGGCCGCCAGGGCCATGCACGAGCACGCCTTCCTGCGCAAAGTCCTGCCGCTGTCCAACGGCATAGACTCCGCCGCCTATGAGCTGCAGCCCGGCGAGCACATCGAGCCGCACGCGCACCCCACGGTGCTCTTCGCCGGCCGCCTCGCCGAAGAAAAGCACGTTGACGTGCTCATCGAAGCCATCGGCAAGACTCCGCCGGAACTGAATGTGCACCTGGAGATCGTGGGCGGCGGCGAAGTACGGCCAGCCCTCGAGGACCTGGTCCTGCGGCTGGGACTTGGCGCCCGGGTGAAGTTCCTGGGGCTGGCCAGCGACGAAGAACTGCGCAGGGCCTACATCGCGGCAGACCTCTTCTGCATGCCCGGAACTGCTGAGCTGCAGTCGCTGGTGACCCTGGAGGCGATGTCCGCCTCCACCCCCGTGGTCCTTGCCGACGCCATGGCCCTGCCGCACTTGGTGCGCGACGGTGAAAACGGCTACCTCTTCACGCCCAACGACAGTGACGATCTCGCCAAGAAGATTACCCAGGTCCTGGAACTGCCCGAGGATGAACGGCGCGCCATGGGCCGGGCGAGCCGGCAGATGGTGGAGCCCCACAGTATCCAGGGGACCCTGCAGACCTTCGAGGACCTCTACCGCGGCGCCACCTACGAGGACAAAGTGGTCTGAACCCTGTCCCGGGTTTGCTAGAGTGTTTCTGCCCTGCCGGAGCGCGGCGTTTGCGCCCGCTCCCGGGGCCGCTGGGGGCTATAGCTCAGCTGGTTAGAGCGCGGGACTCATAATCCTAAGGTCCTCGGTTCAAGTCCGAGTAGCCCTACCGCCACGGAACGACCGCGGCCGACGACCCTTGTCGGCCGCGGTCTTCTTGGTTAATGGGGCACCGTCGGGTATGTTACTGACCAGTAACATACCCGGCCGCCACCGCGCCCGGTCAGCGATGATCACCAAAGAAGGTACCCATGCCCACATCGGCAGCCGATCCCCGTGAGCTTCCCTATGCCGACGGCGACTTCTTCGCCTTCGAACAACTCCTTTCTGACAAGGAACGGGACCGGCTGGCCGAAGTCAGGGACTTCCTGGCGCGCGAGGTCCGGCCGATCGCCGTGGACTGCTGGAACCGCGGCGAGTTCCCGATGGACCTGGTACCCAAGCTTGCCGCCGTGGACCTGGTCAGCCCCGTCCGGCGGCAGGGCTACTCCAACCTCTTCGCAGGCATGCTGCACGCCGAGGCCACCCGGGCCGACGCCTCCATCGCCACCTTCCTGGGCGTGCATGACGGGCTCTTCACCGGATCCATCGAACTGCTGGCATCCAAGGAACAGCAGGACGAGTGGCTGCCCGACATTTATGCACTGAAGAAGATCGGCGCCTTCGGCCTGACTGAACCGCTGGGCGGCAGCGACGTTGCCGGCGGAACCCGTACCACCGCACGAAAAGACGGCGACCGGTGGATCCTGAACGGGGCAAAGCGGTGGATCGGCAACGCCACCTTCTCGGA
Source organism: Pseudarthrobacter sp. NPDC058196 (assembly GCF_042882685.1). Lineage (NCBI taxonomy): Bacteria > Bacillati > Actinomycetota > Actinomycetes > Micrococcales > Micrococcaceae > Pseudarthrobacter > Pseudarthrobacter sp. NPDC058196. The sequence continues at coordinate 142,660 of NZ_JBHVVN010000008.1, read as the reverse complement.
CTGGGTAGTGGTGTACGCCCGCGACGAGGCGGACAACCAGGTCAAGGGCTTCATGGTGGACACCACGCTGGACGGCTTCAGCGCCACAAAGATCGACAACAAGATATCCCTCCGCACCGTCCAGAACGCCGACATCGTCCTGGATAACGTGGCGGTTCCCGAGCACTTCAAACTCGCGAACGCCAACAGCTTCCGCGACGTCAACAAAGTCCTGAAGGTCACCCGCCTGGCCGTCGCCTGGCAGGCCGTGGGACTCCAGTTGGCGGCGTTTGACGTTGCCCGGCGCTACGCGGTGGAACGTCAGCAGTTCGGCCGGCCGCTGGCCTCCTTCCAGCTCATCCAGGACCAGTTGGTGCGGATCCTCGGCAACGCGGTCAGCTCCATGGGCATGATGGTCCGGTTGTCGCAGCTGGAGGACGACGGTGAGGCAAAGGATGAACAGTCCGCACTGGCCAAAGCCTTCGCCACCGCGCGCATGCGGGAGAGCGTGGCGCTGGGCCGCGGCATCCTTGGCGGCAACGGCATCGTGACCGACTTCGAGATGGCCAAAATCTTCGCCGACGCAGAGGCCATCTACTCCTACGAGGGGACGGCCGAGATCAACACCCTGGTCACGGGCCGGGCCATCACGGGCATCTCAGCCATCGTGTGATCCGCCGCCGGCTGCAGTGCTCCGGCTAGGGTGCGCCGGCCAGCGGGAGCAGGATGGACGGGCGCAGGTCCAGGACGAACTGCAGCGGATTGACATACTCCTCCCCGTTCCTGACGCCCCAGTGCAGGCACAGGGAGGCTGGGCAATGACCCGGGACCGCCGTGCCGACCATCTCGCCTGCACCCACCGGGGTCCCCACCGCCAGTGTGCTTTCCACCGGTTCGAAGCTGCTCCGCAGGCCGCCCCCGTGGTCGATGGTGATCACCGGCCGGTCCACCACGACGCCCACGAAACTCACCGTTCCCGGCGCAGGCGAGACGACGCCGGTCCCGGCCGCGGCTGCATCAAGGTCGACGCCGCGGTGCCCGCTGAGCCACGGTTTTGGCGGCGGGTCGAAGCCCCGGAGCACCTTCGGCCGGGGAGCCAGCGGCCATAGCCAGGATGGCCTGGCACCTGCTTCGGCTGCCGTCGTCGTGCTGCCCGGTTGGAGCACTGCCGGCCCGCCGGCGTCGTCGGCGCCGGCCGGAACGGGCCCGCCGGGCGAAGGCTGCCCGGCGGACGCCAGGGATGCCGGCAGCAGCAGGAGCGCGGCCAGGAGGACGGGTGGTTTCATGCCACCAGCCTGCCCCGAGGCCCAGGGTGGGGGCAGGGCCCGCAACAGCTATGTGGATAAGCTCCCCGGGGACTGCCTGGACTGTCCGGCGCGCATGGGTCCCTGTAGTACACTTGATGGAGCAGTTTGCTGCGCCCTCAACGCTTCCCGTCCCAGTGGTTCACCCCCGCGGTGCATGCCCCTGTCCGGATTGCGTCGGCACATCTCATTCAGGAGTGTGGGGGAGCAGCGGCTGACTACGCGCATCCAGGCCTCCGGGACCCAACGCCACGGCGTTGACCTTGGAGGACCGGGCTTCCTGCGGTCAGGGCTATCGTCCTGATGGGAAGGCCGGAGGATGCCAGGAGCAACGCCCGTCCGGGCCGCGCTGATCAACCGTCAACTGTTGGCAGGGTAAGAAGCCTTCGGGGTTTCTCATGAATGACCTGCCGGAAAATAAGGAGCGTCGGAATGCCCGTCGTAACCATGCGCCAGCTGCTTGACAGCGGCGTCCACTTTGGACACCAGACCCGCCGTTGGAACCCGAAGATGAAGCGTTTCATCTTCACCGAGCGCAACGGCATCTACATCATCGACCTGCAGCAGTCGCTGTCCTACATCGACCGCGCCTACGAGTTCGTCAAGGCCACTGTCGCCCACGGCGGCACCGTGCTGTTCGTCGGTACCAAGAAGCAGGCCCAGGAAGCAATCGCAGAGCAGGCAACCCGCGTGGGCCAGCCCTACGTGAACCAGCGGTGGCTCGGCGGTATGCTGACCAACTTCCAGACTGTCGCCAAGCGCATCCAGCGCATGAAGGAACTCGAAGAGATCGACTTCGACGACGTCGCCGGTTCCGCGTACACCAAGAAGGAGCTCCTGCTCCTCAAGCGTGAACTGACCAAGCTTGAATCCAACCTCGGTGGTATCCGCAACCTGACCAAGGCTCCGTCCGTGCTCTGGGTTGTCGACACCAAGAAGGAACACCTCGCCGTTGACGAGGCCAAGAAGCTGAACATCCCGGTTGTTGCCATCCTGGACACCAACTGCGATCCCGACGAAGTCGACTTCCCGATCCCGGGCAACGACGACGCCATCCGCTCCGTGAACCTCCTGACCCGCGTTGTCGCCGACGCCGTCGCCGAGGGCCTCATCGCCCGCAACAACCGCGGCACCGGAACCACCGAAGCTCCGGAAGAGCCCCTGGCCGAGTGGGAGCGCGAGCTCCTCGAAGGCAACAAGGCAGAAGCTGCTGCTCCGGCCGAGAACGCTGAAGCTCCGGCCGCCGAGGCTCCCGCCGCTGAAGCTCCCGCCGAAGAGGCTCCCGCCGCTGAAGCTCCCGCCGAAGACGCCAAGTAACACACACGTCAATCCGGATTCTCCGTCCTGTCCTCAGGCGGAGCTGCTGACAGGATGGCAGCCCACACCCGTGGGCTGCCGTCCTGTCGGTCCGTACACCACCAAACATTTCTAGACAGAGGGGTTCACATGGCGAACTACACTGCCGCTGACATCAAGGCCCTGCGCGAGCGCACCGGCGCCGGCATGATGGACGTCAAGAAGGCTCTTGACGAAGCCAACGGTGACGCCGAAAAGGCCATCGAGATCATCCGCATCAAGGGCCTGAAGGGCGCTACCAAGCGCGAAGGCCGCTCCACCGCCGAAGGCCTGGTGGCCGCAAAGGTCAGCAACGGCGTCGGCGTCATGATCGAGGTCAACTGCGAGACCGACTTCGTTGCCAAGGCTGACAAGTTCATCCAGCTGGCCGACAAGGTCCTGGCCGTCGCCGTCGAGTCCGGCGCTGCCGACCTCGAAACCCTGCTCGCCACCGACGTCGACGGCAAGCCGCTGTCCGAGGTCGTCGTTGAAGAGGGCGCCATCCTGGGCGAGAAGGTTGTGGTTCGCCGCATCTCCCGCATCGAGGGTGCAACGGTCGACGCTTACCTGCACAAGACCTCCAAGGACCTTCCGGCCCAGGTCGGCGTGCTGTTCGCCGTTGACGGTGAAGGCGAAGCCGCAGCCACCGCTGCCCACGACGTCGCCGTCCACATCGCCGCGATGGCTCCGAACTACCTCACCCGTGAGGACGTTCCCGCCGATCTCGTTGAGTCCGAGCGCCGCATCGCCGAGGAGACCGCCAAGGCTGAAGGCAAGCCCGAGGCAGCCCTCACCAAGATTGTTGAAGGCCGCGTGACGGGCTTCTACAAGGGCGAGGTCCTGGTTGACCAGGCATTCGCGAAGGACGCCAAGAAGTCCGTGGCACAAATCCTCGAAGAGGCCGGTGTCAAGGGAACTGCGTTCACGCGTTTCCGCGTCGGCTCCTAGTCGAAACTGCAAGGGGTGGCCACTTCGGTGGCCGCCCCTTTTGCATGCGCCCAATCCGCTGGAATCGCAGCGGCAAGCGCGGCCGGTTCCGAGCACTGGACCCGGCAGGATACCCTTTTTTCAGAATCACCAACGGGAAGGCATCATGGAAGCCGTCAACACTGACATGCATTCAGAGAAGAGCAAGCGGCGGGTCCTCCTGAAGCTCTCCGGCGAGGTCTTCGGCGGCGGGAAACTGGGTGTCGATCCCGAGACCGTCCGCGACGTCGCCAAGCAGATCGCAGCAGCCGTTCCGCAGGTCGAGGTGGCCATCGTGGTAGGTGGCGGCAACTTCTTCCGCGGCGCAGAACTGTCCCAAAGCGGCATGGACCGCTCCCGCGCCGACTACATGGGCATGCTGGGAACCGTCATGAACTGCCTCGCCCTGCAGGACTTCCTGGAGCAGGCCGGAGTGGAAACCCGCGTCCAGAGCGCCATCACCATGGGCCAGGTGGCCGAGGCCTACATTCCGCGCCGTGCCATCCGCCACATGGAAAAGGGCCGCGTGGTCATCTTCGGCGCAGGCGCCGGCCTGCCCTATTTCTCCACCGACACGGTGGCCGCCCAGCGGGCCCTGGAAGTCCACGCCGACGTCGTCCTGATGGCCAAGAGCGGGGTGGACGCCGTCTACACGGCAGACCCCAAGAAGGACCCCAGTGCCGAGCGCCTGGAAACCCTCAGCTACGACGATGCATTGCGCCGCGACATCCGGGTCATGGACCAGACTGCCATGACCATGTGCAAGGACAACGACCTCTCGATGGTCGTCTTCGGCATGGAGGGTGAAGGCAACGTCACCCGCGCCATCCTCGGCGAGAAGCTGGGCACGCTGGTCACCGCCTAGCTCCGGCTAGGATGATTTCAGGACAGTTCAGTCCCCGCCTGCGACGGCGGGGACTGAAACAGCAACAGAGAACCACGTGAGTGCAACCGGCGCGATCGGACTGCACCAGACCGTCAGGAGAGACCGTGATCGAAGAAACCTTGCTCGAAGCCGAAGAAAAGATGGACAAGGCGGTAGAGGTAGCCAAGGAAGACTTCGCTTCCGTCCGCACCGGCCGCGCCAACCCCGGCCTCTACAACAAGGTCCTGGTGGAGTACTACGGCTCGCCCACGCCGCTGCAGCAGCTGGCCTCGTTCGCCATCCCGGACGCCCGCACCATCCTGATCACCCCGTTCGACAAGACCGCACTCCGGGACATCGAACGCGCCCTGAGCGACTCCGAGGTTGGCGCCAATCCGTCCAACGACGGCAACGTCATCCGGATCACCATTCCTGAGCTGACCAAGGAACGCCGCAAGGAATACGTCAAGATCGTCAAGACCAAGGGCGAGGACGCGAAGATCTCCATCCGCAACATCCGCCGCAAAGCCAAGGAAACCCTTGACCGCCTGGTCAAGGACGGCGAAGCCGGCGAGGACGAAGGCAGCCGCGCCGAGAAGGAACTGGACAGCCTCACCAAGGCCCACGTGGACGGCATCGACGAACTGCTCAAGCGCAAGGAAGCAGAGCTGCTCGAAGTCTGATGGGCCAGGCAGATCAGGCCCCCGCCCCACGGGCCCGCACACGGGGGAAGCAGCCCAGGAGCAACCCGACGCCGAAGGCCGGCCGGAACCTTCCCGCCGCCGTCGTGGTGGGCCTGGCCATGCTGCTTGGCGTGCTGGGCGGCCTGCTGTTCCTCCCGCTGGCGTTCGTAGCGATCGTTACCGCCTTCGCCGTCTTCGGCGTCTGGGAAATCTACCGTGCGCTGGAGGCCAACGGGACCAGGATGCCCATCGTGCCGGTCATGACCGGCACGGTCGCCCTGCCGTTCGCCGCCTACTTCGGCGGCATTGAGAGCCAACTGTTCGCCCTGCTCCTCAGCGCCGTGGCTGTCCTGCTGTGGCGGTCGATCGAAAGCGCGGCAGGATCAGCCAACAGCATCTTCGCCGGCGTCTTCACGTTGGGCTGGGTTCCGTTCTTCATCAGCTTCGCAACACTGCCGCTGCACGCGGCCGGGACCATCCCGCTGGGGCTGTGGCCAGGCGGCCTGGCCCCCATCGGCGCCTGGGAGATTGCGGTCATGCTCCTGCTGGTGGTCTCGAACGACACCTTCGGCTACCTGGTGGGGGCATCCCTCGGTAAGCACCCCATGGCACCCAAGATCAGCCCCAAGAAGTCCTGGGAGGGCTTCGCCGGATCGGTGGCCGGGGCCATGCTGATCGGCGTCCTGGCGGCCATCTTTGTGCTGGACAAGCCATGGTGGGTAGGCGTGGTCCTCGCGGTGGGCACAGTGGCCGCCTCCACGGCCGGGGACCTGGCCGAGTCCATGGTGAAGCGTGAACTGGGGGTCAAGGACATGAGCAGCATCCTGCCCGGCCATGGCGGCGTGATGGACCGGCTGGACTCCATCGTCTTCGCCTCACCCGTGGCCTTCATCCTGTACGGACTCGTGGCGGGCGCCTGAGGGATGCCCGTGACACACAACGGGACCGGACGGTTGCACCCTCCCCGGCACCTTAAACTAGTGCGGAAGCACTACGGCTGAAGAGCATTGAAGGAATTGAAGTGGCATTGGACATTCATCGGCAGATCCCTGCGTCCTTTGAGCGCGTGCAGCGCAGTGAGTACGGGTACAACGCCAAGCAGGTGGACCAGTTCCTGCAACGGGCCCGGGTCTCGCTGGAAACCCCGGAGACCGCAGGTGAGCCCGTCAACAGCGCGGACGTCAGGGCCGTGTCCTTCGATCCCGTCAAGGGAGGCTACTCCGCCGCTGTGGTGGACGCCGCGCTGGACCGGCTTGAAGACGCGTTCGCCCGCCGCGAGCGGGATGAGCTGATTGCCGCCCGCGGCGAGGAGGCCTGGCTGCGCGAAATCGGAAGCCTTTCGGGCATCCTCCGGGGACGGCTGCACCGGCCGGACGGCGAGCGGTTCCGCAGGCCCACCAAGAAGAAGGCCCGCAGCTACAACACGGCCGACGTCGACCGGTTGTGCCGCGAACTCGTCGCCTACCTGGAGCAGGACAAGCCGCTGAGCGTGGACAGCGTCCGCCGCGCGGTCTTCCGCCCGGCGGTGGGCCGCGACGGCTACGAAGAATCCCAGGTTGACGCCTTCCTGGACCGGGTGGTCGAGCTGATGGCGGCCATCGACTAACAAACCGCTCCCTGGCGGCCGCTTAGTCCCCGGCCGGAGGGGTGGGGGAGAGCGGACTGAACCGCCGCCACACCTCCCGGTAGCTGCGGTAGCCGCGCACGGCGGATAACGCCAGGAACGCGGCCCCGCACACAGCTCCCGCCACCGTTGCCGCCGCAATGCCCGCGCCCGCAAGCGACACCAGCAGCCCGGCAAAGATGGCAATCAAGGCAGCGTTCGCCGTCGTCATGAAAATCATGCTGCTGCCGGCCACGTGGCTGAACGTGCCGCGGTTGCCGAAGAAATAGTACGTCTGGACGGATCCGGCCTCGTCGTCGTGGGAGGACGCCATCAGGTAGGGTGCCACTCCGGGATCCAAGTCCACATACGCGGCCCGCAGGCGGTTCATGGCAGTGACGTACATCAGGTCCTCGTGGGCCACGTTCATGACCCGGAGCTGGGTCAGCAGGCCAATCGCGGTGTCGATGAACAGCACCACCACGGCCAACAGTACGAAGGCCTCCGAGAATCCCGTCGCCTGGCCCACCAGGGCAACACTGACGACGCTCGCGGAGGTGAACGTCAGGAACATGCTGATCCGCGTCAGGACCTCGCTTTGGGCGGTGCTGCGGGATGCCAGCAGGCCCCAGTGTTCCGTGGCGAGCAGCTGCGCCCGTACGGAGGAGGGGGCTGGGCCTTGCCGGCGGGACGGCCCGCCGTCCTCGATGGACATGGCGTTATTGTCCACCCGATCACCGTCCGGTTGCCAGCGGCCTTTCCGGGGTGTGCAGGCGCGTCATGGTCCGCGGCATGGTTGCCGGAACGCGGTGTGCCGTGGCCCTGGAGACGAGGACCATGACGGCGAAGGCCGTGGGGACGCTCCAGGCGGCAGGCTGGGCGAGCCACGCCGGCGTCTGCCCGGAACCGGCCAGCGCCAGCGAGCCGGCGATCATCGCCCCGCCGCAGAGCACGCCGCCCGTCACCATGCCGGCGATCGCCCCGGTGTCCGTCAGGCCGCGCCACCAGATGCCCAGCAGGAGCACCGGGCACACCGTCGAGGCAGTAAAAGCGAACACCAGTCCCACGCTCCCGGCCAGGGCCAGGGAATCGGTCATGAGGGCAAAGCCCAGCGGCACGACGGCGGACACGACGGCGGCGAGCCGGAACCCGCGGACGCTTCCGCCCAGGACGTCCTGGCTGATGACGCCGGCCAGGGAGACCACCAAGCCAGAGGTGGTGGAGAGGAACGCGGCGAAAGCCCCGGCCACCACCAGGGCGGAGAGCAGGCTGCCCGCCGTGCCGCCCACGAATTCGCCGGGCAGCCGCAGGACCATGGCGTCGGGCTGGCCGGAACGTGCCAGGTCCGGGGCGAACATCCGCGCCACCAGGCCGTACGCGGTGGGGAACAGGTAGAACACCGACAACAACCCCAGGACGATCAGCGTGGTGCGCCTGGCCGTGTGCCCGTCCGGGTTGGTGTAGAAACGCACCAGCACGTGCGGCAGCCCCAGCGTCCCGAAGAGCAATGCCACCAGCAGGGAAACATTCTGGTACGGTCCCGCGGGGGCGGCCCCGGTGGGGTTGACGGCGGCCGGGGCCAGCGGCTGCGCGCCGTGGCCGGCCAGCACGAACATGATGAACAGGATGGGCACGGCCAGCGCCGTCAGCTTGAGCCAGTATTGGAATGCCTGCACGAACGTGATGGACCGCATCCCGCCGGCCGCGACGGTCAGGCAGACCACCACCACGACGGCCACCGAACCCACCCAGGACGGCAGGCCCGTGGTGATGCGGATGGTCAGGGCCGCGCCATGGAGCTGCGGCACGATGTACAGCCACCCGACCATCACCACCACCAGGCTGGTCACCCTCCGGACGGTCCGTGACGCCAGCCTGGACTCGGTGAAGTCCGGGATGGTGTACGCCCCTGACCGGCGCAGCGGCGCCGCAACGAAAAGCAGCAGCATCAGGTAGCCCGCGGTGTAACCCACGGGGAACCACAGGGCGTCGGTCCCTGACAGCAGGATCAGTCCGGCCACGCCAAGGAAGCTGGCGGCGGAAAGGTATTCGCCGCCGATCGCGGACGCGTTCCACCAGGGGCGCACCGTCCGGGAAGCCACGTAGAAATCCCCGGTGGTGCGCGAGATGCGCAGCCCGTAAAACCCGATGATTGCCGTGGCAAGGGACACCACCGCGACCGCGGTGATGGCGACCCCGGCGTTCACTGCAGCATCCCCGGGGCGTCCTGTACCGCCGGGTTCATTGTTCGCCGGCCAGGTCGCGGTAGCGCGCCTCATTGCGGGCCGCGCTCCTGACGTACAGCCACGCGCTCAAACCGATTACCGGGTAGATGCCAATACCCAGCAGGAGCCAGTCGAAAGGGATGCCGGCGATCGTGTTGTCGGCAAGGCCCGGAACTGCGACAAGGACCAGCGGGAACGCGGCCAGGATGAGCAGGAAGCCGCCGGCGACAACCAGGGCCAGCCGCAGCTGCGACCGGATCAGGGAGCGCACGAAAACCTGGCCAACCTCGGAGTCCTGGGCGGCTTCGCGTGATTCCAGCGGGCGTGGTCCGCCGCGCCCGGGGTCGCCGGGGGAGGCGTGCGGGGCGGTAACCCGGACCCTGGTCATGCGTGCGGCCTGATCCGGGTGGCTTCCAGCTTCTCGCGCACGATCGGCAGGTGGCGCCGGCTGATGGGCAGCCCTGCCCCGGCCACGGTCACACGAGGCCCGTCGGCAGCCAGCTTCATCGAGGACACATGCTTCAGCGCCACCAGGTAGGAACGGTGCGTCCGGATGAATCCGGCATCCGCCCACTGCTGTTCAAGGTCGGCCAGGGGCACCCGGATGAGGTAGCTGGCATCGGCCGTGTGCAGGCGGGCATAGTCGCCCTGCGCCTGGACATACGTGACATCGTCGCGCCGGATCATCCTGGTGGTCCCGCCCTGGTCCACCGTGATCATCTCCGGTGCGCTGCCGCCGTCGCGCAGTTCGCTGATCCGGCCCACGGAGCGGGCCAGCCGTTCGGTCCGGACGGGCTTAAGCAGGTAGTCGATGGCGGCCAGTTCAAACGCTGCCAACGCGTGGTCCTCGTCGGCGGTGACGAAGACAACAGCCGGGGGATTGCTGCTCCGGGCAATGAAGCCGGCGATGTCCAGGCCGGACACGGCGGGCATGTGGATGTCCAGGAAGACCGCATCGATGCCGCCGCCGGCCAGCGCTGCAAGGGCTTCCGCGCCGGACGTTGCCCGCAGCACCTTGCCGATGCGCTCATCCCTGCCCAGCAGGAAAGCCAGTTCCTCAACGGCGGGCAGCTCATCATCAACGACGAGGACGTTAATCATGCTCCTAGGGTACTTCCAGCGGCGGGAGCCGCTTCACGCGTCATGGCCGGGCTGGGACTTGGGCACCCGCATGGTGATCAGGGTTCCCTCGCCCGGCGCTGTTTCCACCACCAGCCCGTGGTCGTTGCCGTACACCTGCCGGAGCCGGGCGTCGACGTTCCGCAGCCCCACGTGGTCCCCGTCGGTGTGGCCCGCCAGCACGGACCGGAGCTGTTCCGGATCCATCCCCACGCCGTCGTCCTCGATGGTGACTTCGGCGAAGGCGCCTGCGTCCTCGGCGGTGATGCTGATGTGTCCGGGCCCCTCTTTGGCCTCAAGCCCGTGCCGGACGGCATTCTCCACCAGCGGCTGCAGGCTAAGGAAGGGGATGACGGTGCTGAGGACCTCGGGGGCTACGCGCAGGCTGACCTGGACGCGTTCGCCGAACCGGGCCCGTTCCAGCAGCAGGTAGCGGTCGATGCAGCGGAGTTCTTCGGCAAGGGTGGTGAAGTCCCCATGCCGCCGGAAGGAGTAACGGGTGAAGTCGGCGAACTCCACCACCAGTTCCCTGGCCCGCTCCGGGTCCGTGTTGATGAACGAGGCGATGGCGTTCAGCGAGTTGTAGATGAAGTGTGGGCTGATTTGCGCGCGCAGCGCCCGAACTTCCGCCTCCATCAGCAACGTGCGGGAGGCATCCAGCTCCGCGAGTTCCACCTGCACCGCCACCCAGTCGGCCACTTCCCCCGTGGCCCGGACGAGGCCTGCGCCGGCGCTGGGGGCGAATGCCGCGACCGCGCCCACCACCCGGGTGCCGGCCCGCACCGGGGCGATAACCCCGGCCAGGGGGCCGCCGGTTCCCTCCGCCCCTGCCGGAAGCACGGCCGCCCGGCCGGATTCCATGGCCCCGGCGGCGAGCTGCATCAGCCGCGGCCTGATCTCCTCGGCGCCGCCGTCCCAGGCCAGGACGCCGGACGTGTCGGTAATGGCCAGCGCGTCGCAGCCCAGCAGGGAGCGGAGCTGGCGGCCGGCCTTCGCGGCTCCTGAGGGGTTCAGGCCGCGGCGCAGGTGCTGGCCTGCCTGGGAGGCAGCGTGCAGTGTGTGGTACGTGGCGCGCTCGGCGTCGGTGCCCAGCTCTCGGAAGGAACGGAGCACCTTCAGGCCCACGCCGACGACGACGGCAATGGCCATGGCGATCACCGCCACTGCCGCGGCGGTCAGGAGGGGGGAGTCCGGCATGGTGCCCAGCGTAGCGGCGGGTGCCGTTTGCCGCAGCATCGCAGCCGTTGAGCGACCCCGCGCCGTGTAGTTCTGGAATACCGCGCCGGACAGGCCGCAGAGTGATTGCAGTCACATCTGCGGTTTCCCTGGCAGTGTTCCTGGGCAGTTTCCTGCCGCGGGCCCTGCCGCCCGGTGTGTACCCGCATGACTCAATGAGGAGGAACGATGGGTAACGAGGCCCATACTCCGGACGCAGCGGCGTCCGTGGACTTCGAGCAAGTCCAGTCGACCGGGCAGTTCCAGGAACTGCGCAGGCGTCACCGCAGCTTTGTCTTCCCCATGGCAGTGGCCTTCCTGCTGTGGTACTTCGCCTACGTGCTGCTGGCCGATTACGCGGTGGACTTCATGTCCACCAAGGTTTGGGGCAACATCAACGTCGGCCTGATCCTGGGGCTGCTCCAGTTCATTTCGACCTTCGCCATCACCGGCTGGTACGTGCACTACTCCAACCGGAAGCTCGACCCGATCGCCACCGAAATCAGGAATGAGATTGAGGGGCATGAATTCGACAAGGACGGACACCGAGTGGGCGGAGCCAACAAATGATCGCAATCCCAGCTGCGGTGGACGTTGCCGCCCTCAAGGACACCACCCTCTTGAACATGGGGATCTTCGGCTTGTTCGTGGCCGTGACCATGGTGATCGTGTTCCGTGCCAGCCGCAACAACAAGACCGCCGCCGACTACTACGCCGCGGGCCGGTCCTTCACCGGCTCGCAGAACGGCACCGCCATTGCCGGGGACTACCTGTCAGCGGCATCCTTCCTGGGCATCACCGGCGCCATCGCCGTCAACGGCTATGACGGGTTCATGTACTCAATCGGCTTCCTCGTGGCGTGGCTCGTGGCGCTCCTCCTGGTGGCCGAACTGCTGCGCAACACCGGCAAGTTCACCATGGCGGACGTCTTGTCCTTCCGGCTGAAACAGCGCCCCGTCCGGATCGCGGCGGCCATCTCCACGCTCGCCGTCTGCTTCTTCTACCTGTTGGCCCAGATGGCCGGTGCGGGAAGCCTGATCTCCCTCCTATTGGGCATCAGTGACTGGGGCGGCCAGGCGCTGGTGATCATCGTCGTCGGCGCCCTCATGATCATGTATGTCCTGATCGGCGGCATGAAGGGCACCACCTGGGTGCAGATTATCAAGGCTATGTTGCTGATCGCCGGCGCTGCCGTCATGACGCTGTGGGTCCTGGCCATCTACGGCTTCAACCTCTCCGCCCTCCTGGGCGGCGCGGTGGAGACGGCCAACAACCCGGCCGTCCTCAACCCGGGACTGCAGTACGGAAAGAGCGACACGTCCAAACTGGACTTCATGTCCCTGGGCCTGGCCCTGGTCCTGGGCACGGCTGCACTGCCGCACGTCCTCATGCGTTTCTACACGGTGCCCACGGCCAAGGAAGCGCGCAAGTCAGTGGTGTGGTCCATTTGGCTCATCGGCATCTTCTACCTCTTCACCTTGGTGCTCGGCTACGGCGCCGCAGCCCTGGTGGGCGCAGACACCATCAAATCCGCTCCCGGCGGCGTCAACTCAGCTGCACCCCTGCTCGCGTTCCACCTGGGCGGGCCGCTGCTGCTGGGCTTCATCTCCGCGGTCGCGTTTGCCACCATCCTGGCCGTGGTGGCCGGGCTGACCATCACGGCCGCCGCTTCCTTCGCCCATGACATCTACGCCAACGTCATCGCCAAGGGCAAGGCCGACGCCGCCACGGAAGTCCGGGTGGCCCGGCGCACCGTGGTGGTGATCGGCATCCTGGCCATCCTGGGCGGGATCTTCGCCAACGGCCAGAACGTGGCCTTCCTGGTGGCGCTGGCCTTCGCCGTCGCCGCCTCCGCCAACCTGCCCACCATCATCTACTCGCTCTTCTGGCGGAAGTTCACCACCCAGGGTGCGGTGTGGAGCATGTATGGCGGCCTGGCATCGGCAATCCTGCTCATCGTCTTCTCCCCGGTGGTTTCCGGTGCCAAGACCTCGATGATCCCAGGTGCCAACTTCGCCCTCTTCCCGCTCAGCAACCCGGGCATCGTGTCTATCCCGCTGGCGTTCCTGCTGGGCTGGCTGGGCACCACGCTGGACAAGCGGCGGGAGGACCCGGCCAAGCAGGCCGAAATGGAAGTCCGCTCGCTGACGGGCATCGGGGCCGAGAAGGCGGTGGACCACTAACTGACGCCGGGCACCCGGAAACCGGAAGAGCCTCCATGCCGCTGATGCGGTGTGGAGGCTCTTTTGTCGAGGGGGTGCTGCCGGTCAGCCGGCCGGCCGCAGCTTGATATTGGTCATCTTGAGGTCGTTGGTGCCCTCGAAGCGGTAGGCGAGGTCAACCTTCTTCCCGGTGCAGGTGATCTGGCCTGACACATCGGCTGATTTCAGGCCGTTCTCGGTGGCCACTTTGAGCTCCGTGTACGCGGGCTTGCAGGAGTTATCAAGTTCCAGGCTTTTCACGCCGGAGATGAACGCCTCCTTGGAGAGCTGCTGCTGGAGCGCGGGGTCAAGGTAGTCGTCGTACGCGGTGGTTACCTCGCCTGCGATCACCTTCTTGGTGAAGTCGTCGGCGAGGCCCCTGGCCTGGTTGGTGGCGCTGTTCACCACGTTCACCAGGATCACGACGCCGAGGATCACCAGGAGCAGCACCCCGCCGACGCTGCCAAGCACGATCCACAGCTTCCGCCGGCTCCGCACCCGCGGACGTTTCCCGGGCAGGCCGAACGGGGCCGGCTGTGCAGGCATCGGGGGCAGCTGCTGCGGCGACGGGTCCGCGTCGCCGTGCCGGTACGAATCCTGGGGACTGCTCAAGGGGAGCCTTTCGGGGGACGGGTGCGGTGGCACCGGCGGACTGCCCGGGCCATCCCGGCCCGGCGCGTAACTGGAACCAGCCTATAACCCTGCCCGCCGGCGTCGTGCCTCCCGGGGCCGCGGCTAGCCGCCCTCGGAGCCCCGATCCAGCAGCGGCTGCACCCGGAAGGGGATCAGTTCGCCCATGGCCAGGGCCGTGTCCGCCCGCTCCACGCCGTCGCAGGCCAGGATCTTGCCGTTGATCCGGAACAGGTCCTCGGCGTCCTTGGCCACCACCCGCAGCAGCAGGTCTGCCGACCCTGTGAGCCCGTACCCCTCCAGGATCTCGGGGATCGCCGCGATCTCCTCCGCCAGCCGGCTGAGTTTCTGCTGCTGGACGTGGACGGAGATAAAGGCCATGAGCGGATACCCCAGGGCCACCGGATTGATGCGCCGTTCAAAGGACAGGAAGACGTGCTTCTTTTCGAGCTGCGCCATCCGCGCCTGGACGGTGTTCCGGGACAGGCCGAGCTTTTGCGCCAGTGCCACCACGGTCCGGCGCGGGTCCTGCGACAGCGCCGACAGCAGCCGGGTGTCAGTGCCATCTAGAGCTTGCATAATGCGCAACGCTAGCACGGTGGCAGCGCGCCGGACAGGGCATTCTGCTCAGAAAGAGCCGTGGTGGTTGTACCCCCTGAGCATTGTGAGTAGGGTCACAGTATCTGGGGCAATGGCGCCCGGAAGGCCGGTGGTGGCTGGTGCCAAAAGCCCGAAAACCACAGGTCAACGACGTACGAAGGTTGCGGCAATCGTGTCTACAGACGAAACGGGCCATGGCGGTGCAATCACCCCCGACAACGCGGGGGAATCTACCGCGGCCGGGCAGGAACTCCTCCAGTTGGTCACCCCGGCAGGCGAGCGGATCAGCCACCCGGAGTTCGATTTTTGGGTCAAGGACATCACCGACGAGCAGTTGTGTTCGCTGTTTGAGGACATGACAGTCATCCGGCGGATCGATGTGGAGGCCACCGCCCTGCAAAGGCAGGGGGAGCTGGCGCTCTGGCCGCCGCTGCTGGGCCAGGAGGCGGCCCAGATCGGTTCGGGACGGGCCATGCGGGCGGACGACTTTGTCTTCTCCAGTTACCGCGAGAACGGGGTGGCGTACTGCCGGGGTGTGGACCTGACGGACCTGCTCCGGGTCTGGCGCGGCAACGCCTCCGGCGGCTGGGACCCATACAGCATCAACATGGCAACGCCGCAGATCATCATTGGCGCCCAAACCCTCCATGCCACCGGTTATGCCATGGGCATCCAGAACGACGGCGCCGATGCCGTGGCAGTTACCTACTTTGGCGACGGCGCCACCAGCGAAGGCGACGTCAACGAGGCCATGGTGTTCGCCGCCAGCTTCCAGGCCCCCGTAGTGTTCTTCTGCACCAACAACCACTGGGCCATCTCCGAGCCCGTACGGCTCCAGTCGCACATCCACCTCGCAGAGCGGGCCACGGGCTTCGGCATCCCCAGCCTGCGGGTGGACGGCAACGACGTCCTGGCCGTCATGGCGGCCACCCGGCTTGCGCTGGACCGGGCCCGGCGCGGCGGCGGCCCCACGTTCATCGAGGCCGTCACCTACCGGATGGGTCCGCACACCACCGCAGACGATCCCACCCGCTATCGGGACGCCAATGAGCTGGAGGACTGGGCCGCGAAGGACCCCATCTCCAGGCTGGCATCGCTCCTTGACCGGAAGGGACTCCTGACTGCGGAGCTGCAGCAGCAGGTCCAGCTCAAGGCCGATTCCGTTGCGGCGGAAATGCGCCGCGGCTGCACCACCATGCCGGACCCCCAGCCGATGGACGTCTTCAAGCACGTCTTCAGCACCCCCAACTCCTGGCTGGAACGCCAGCAGGACCACTACGCCCGCTACCTTGCTTCATTCGGCGACCCCGCAGGAGCAGTTTCAGAGGAAGGTGCACGCTGATGACCCAGTTGACCTTTGCCCGCGCCATCAACGCCGGCCTGCGGAAGTCGCTGGAAAACGACTCCAAGGTGGTCCTCCTCGGCGAGGACATCGGCGCCCTCGGCGGCGTGTTCCGGGTAACCGACGGCCTGCAAAAAGACTTCGGCACGCACCGGGTGGTGGACACGCCGCTGGCCGAATCCGCCATCGTGGGGACCGCCGTCGGCCTGGCCTACCGCGGCTACCGCCCGGTGGTGGAAATCCAGTTCGACGGATTCATCTATCCGGCGTTCGACCAGATCGTCAGCCAGGTGGCGAAGCTGCATTACCGCACCCGCGGCGCGGTGAAGATGCCCATCACCATCAGGGTTCCCTTCGGCGGCGGGATCGGCTCGCCGGAGCACCACTCCGAGTCCCCGGAAGCGTACTTCACCCACACCTCCGGGCTGCGCGTGGTGGCGGTGTCCAACCCCCAGGACGCCTACACCGTGATCCAGCAGGCCATTTCCTGCGACGATCCCGTCCTGTACTTCGAGCCCAAGCGCCGCTACCACGACAAAGGCGAAGTGGATGAGTCGGCCGCCCTCGCTTCCGCCCTGCCCATGGACAGGGCCCGCGTGCTGACCGAGGGCACCGATGCCACCCTGGTGGCCTACGGGCCCCTGGTCAAGACCGCACTGGATGCTGCCACGGCCGCAGCGGACGAGGGAATCTCCCTCGAAGTCATCGACCTGCGCTCGCTGGCCCCGGTGGACTACGACGCCGTGGTGGCCTCCGTGCGGAAGACCGGGCGCCTGGTGGTCACCCACGAGGCCGGACAATCCGGCGGCCTCGGAGCGGAGGTGGCCGCCAGCATCACCGAGCGGTGTTTCTACCACCTCGAGGCTGCCCCGGTCCGGGTCACCGGGTTCGACATTCCCTACCCGTACTCCAAGCTGGAAATGCACCACCTGCCGGGCCTGGACCGTATCCTCGACGGCGTGGACCGTGCACTGGGCCGCCCGAACTCCCTGAGCGGTCTGGAAGGATGAGCGCCACGATGATCAAGGAATTCCGTCTCCCGGACCTGGGTGAGGGACTCACAGAGTCAGAAATCCTCAGCTGGAAAGTGGACGTTGGGGACACCGTCAGCCTGAACCAGGTCATTGCCGAGGTGGAGACAGCCAAAGCCGTAGTGGAGCTTCCCTCCCCGTTTGCCGGGGTGATCAAGGAACTCCACGAGCAGCCCGGGTCCGTGGTTGAGGTGGGCAAGCCCATCGTCTCGTTCGAGGTGCCGGACGACGCCGGAACGGCACCTTCGGGCCCGGCCGGCAAGTTGACGGCGGGGTCGCGGGAGCGCGGTGCGGAAACGCAGAAACGGGAACCGAACCTGGTGGGCTACGGCGCCGTCGTCGAAGGCTCCGGCCGGCCGGCCCGCCAGCCACGGAACTTCGCCGCCCCGGTGGTTGCGGCGGTCGAAACCGGGACCCCGGCGGTTGAGCCTGCCGAAACCACTCCTGTTCCAACCACGCCTGCCGAGCGGCCGCGTTCCACGCCGCCGGTCCGCAAACTGGCCAAAGACCTCCGCCTGGATCTCACCGAAGTCCCGGGGAGCGGCCCCGGCGGGCTGATCACGCGCGAGGACGTGCTCGGCTTTTCCCGGCACCACGAAGAACCGGCCGCCGCACAACGCGGGGCTCCGGCGGTGTCCGGCAGCCAGTTGGGGGAGCGGGAAACCAGGACTCCCATCAAGGGTGTCCGCAAATACACCGCGGCCGCAATGGTGCAGAGTGCCTTCACCGCGCCGCACGCCACCGAATTCCTGACCGTGGACGTCACGCCAAGCCTTGAACTGCTGGCCAGGCTCAAGAACAGCAAGGAGTTCGCCGGCCTCAAGCTCACCCCGCTGACGCTCGCGGCCAAGGCAGTCCTCGTTGCCCTGCGCAGGAATCCGGCGCTGAACTCGCACTGGGATGAGGAACACCAGGAAATCGTCACCTACAACTACGTCAACCTCGGCATAGCGGCGGCCACGCCGCGGGGACTCACCGTTCCCAACATCAAAGATGCGGACACCATGCAGCTTCCGCAGCTTGCCCAGGCGTTGACGGCGCTCGCAGAAACGGCCCGCGCCGGCAAGACCACCCCTGCCGAGCTGTCCGGCGGCACCATTTCCATCACCAACATCGGCGTTTTCGGCATTGATGCCGGCACTCCCATCCTCAACCCCGGCGAGGCGGCCATCCTGGGGCTGGGCGCAGTCCGGACCCTGCCGTGGGAGTACCGGGGTGAGGTGGCCCTGCGCCAGGTGATCACGCTGAGCCTGTCTTTCGACCACCGCCTGGTGGACGGCGAGCAAGGCTCCCGGTTCCTTGCCGACGTCGGCGCCATCCTGGCCGAGCCGGGAATAGTGCTGGCCATGGTCTAGAGGGAGGGGCGGGCGCCCCCTGCGCTGTCCACCAGCAGCGCTGCCAGCGCCATACGCTCAAGCAGGGGGCGGGCCACGCCGGCCGCGATCCGCCGGCCGTGGCTGCGGACGGAGTGCGGCGTGGAGTTGATGAGGCCGAACGTCGCGTGCGCGCGCATGCGGAGTTCGGCGGCGTCCGTGCCGGGGTGGACCCTGGCGAGGACGTCCACCCATAACTCCACGTAGCTGCGCTGGAGGGAGCGCACTGCGGACTGGTCCTGCTCGGAAAGGTTGCTGAGGTCCCGGTCCTGGACGCGGATCACGTCGGGCTTGCCGAGCGCAAAGTCCACCTGGAATTCCACCAGCCGGCGCAGGGCGGCCGCCGGGTCGGCATTGCTTTCCACCACCTGGCGTCCGCCGTCCAGCAGTTCCTGGCTCACGGTCACCAGGAGGTCAGCGAGGACTGCCTGCTTGCCCGGGAAATGGCGGTACACCGCCGGGCCGCTCACGCCTGCTGCTGCACCAAGGTCTTCGAGCGACACCCGGTTGAACCCGTTGAGTGCGAACAGTGCAGCCGCCGCTGTGAGCAGGGCCTGCCGCCGGTTCTCCTTCGCCTTGCCGCGCTGCGTGGTGGGAGCAGGTTGCGGCGTGGTGGCTGGCTGCGTTGCATTACTGGGTTGTGTTCCCGTGCTGGG
This sequence comes from Pseudarthrobacter sp. NPDC058196, assembly GCF_042882685.1. Lineage (NCBI taxonomy): Bacteria > Bacillati > Actinomycetota > Actinomycetes > Micrococcales > Micrococcaceae > Pseudarthrobacter > Pseudarthrobacter sp. NPDC058196. The sequence continues at coordinate 123,533 of NZ_JBHVVN010000008.1, read as the reverse complement.
CACTTTTCCTCCTCGGACCGACGCAGATTCTACCAAGACCGCCATGTGTTGGACATCACAGTTAATCGAGACTAACCTGAATTTCAGTTATTAGTCACTAACCGAGTTGGCCTGGGGCCGGCCCGGTCCAGACAGGAACGGATCGTCAATGGAGACCCTTGCCAGCCGGCTCGACCCCGCAAGCGAGTCCTTCCGCGCCAACCGGGACGCTCAACTGGCTCTCGCCGGCGACCTTCGGAAGAGGCTGGCGGACGCGGCGCTGGGCGGACCGCAGAAATCGCGGGAGCGGCATGTGGCCCGCGGGAAGCTCCTGCCGCGCGACCGGATCGACCAGTTGCTGGATGACGGCAGCCCGTTCCTGGAGATCGCCCCGCTGGCTGCGAACGGGATGTACGGCGACGACGCTCCGGGGGCCGGCGTCATCGCCGGGATCGGACTGGTGCACGGGCGGCAGGTGCTGGTGATCTCCAACGATGCCACCGTCAAGGGCGGCACCTACTACCCCATGACGGTGAAGAAGCACCTGCGTGCCCAGGAGATAGCCCTCGAAAACGGGCTGCCCTGCATCTACCTCGTGGATTCGGGCGGGGCGTTCCTGCCCAAGCAGGACGAGGTCTTTCCGGACAAGGACCACTTCGGCCGCATCTTCTACAACCAGGCCCGGCTCTCCGCCGCGAAAATACCGCAAATCGCTGCCGTCATGGGGTCGTGCACCGCCGGCGGTGCCTACGTCCCCGCCATGAGCGACGAGACAGTCATCGTCCGGAACCAGGGCACCATCTTCCTGGGCGGCCCCCCTCTGGTGAAGGCCGCCATCGGCGAGATCGTGACCGCGGAGGAACTCGGCGGCGGAGACGTGCACGCCCGGATTTCGGGGGTGACCGACCACCTGGCCGAAAACGATGAGCATGCCCTGCAGATCATCAGGGACATTGTCGCCACCCTCCCGCCGCCCGCCGCGCCCGCCTGGCAAGTGGACCCCGTCGTCGAACCTGCCGCGGAGCCGGACGGAATCTACGGTGCCGTGCCCACGGACGTCAACGCCCCGTACGACGTCCACGAGGTGATCGCCCGGCTGGTCGACGGCAGCAGGTTCCACGAGTTCAAGAAGGAGTACGGCACCACCCTCGTCACGGGATTCGCCCGGATCTGCGGACACCCCGTAGGAATCGTGGCCAACAACGGCGTGCTCTTCAGCGAATCGTCGCTCAAGGGCGCCCATTTCATCGAACTCTGCGACCAGCGCGGCATCCCCCTGCTGTTCCTGCAGAACATCTCCGGCTTCATGGTGGGCAAGGACGCCGAACAGGGCGGCATCGCCAAGAACGGCGCCAAGATGGTGACAGCCGTGGCCACTGCCCGCGTTCCCAAGCTGACGGTGGTGATCGGCGGCTCCTTCGGCGCCGGAAACTACTCGATGTGCGGCCGGGCCTACTCGCCGCGGTTCCTCTGGATGTGGCCCGCCGCCCGGATCTCCGTCATGGGCGGCAACCAGGCCGCCAGCGTCCTGGCCACCGTGAAGCGCGACCAGTACGAGGCGGCCGGAGAAGAATGGCCGGCCGGCGACGAAGAGGCCTTCAAAGCACCCATCCGCCGCCAGTACGAGGACCAGGGCAGCCCCTACTACTCCACGGCCCGGCTCTGGGACGACGCCGTAATCGACCCCGCAGACACCCGCACCGTCCTGGGACTGGCGCTCGACGTCGTCTCCCGCACCCCCTTGCCGGAGACCTCCTTCGGCCTCTTCCGGATGTGAGCCAGCAATGACCATGCAAACCCGAACAGATCCAGCCCCCGGCGGCACCTCCAACCCCCGCCTGTTCGGCACGGTCCTGGTGGCAAACCGCGGTGAAATCGCCTGCCGGGTCATCCGCACCCTGCGCCACCTCGGCATCCGGTCGGTAGCCGTCTACAGCGATGCCGACGCCGGTGCCCGCCACGTCCGCGAAGCTGACGCGGCCGTGCGGATCGGCCCGGCAGCCGCCGTCGAAAGCTACCTGAGCGCGGACGCGCTCATTGAGGCGTGCCGGCAATCCGGCGCCGAAGCCGTCCACCCGGGGTACGGCTTCCTGAGTGAGAACGTGGACTTTGTCCGCGCCCTGGAGAAAGCCGGCATCACTTTCATCGGCCCCGGCGTGGAGGCCCTGAACGTCATGGGGGACAAAATCCGGGCCAAGAACCACGTGGCCGGCTACGGCGTGCCCGTGGTCCCCGGCATCGCCAAGCCCGGCATGACCGACGGCGAACTGGTGGAGGCCGCCGGCGGGGTCGGCTTTCCGCTCCTGATCAAGCCCTCCGCCGGCGGCGGCGGCAAAGGGATGCACGCCGTCGAAAAACCGGAGGACCTGCCCGCCGCGCTGGCAACGGCCCGGCGCGTGGCCGCCGCCGCGTTCGGAGACGACACGCTGTTCCTGGAACGCCTGGTAACCACGCCGCGGCACATCGAAGTGCAGGTGCTGGCGGACAGCCATGGCAACGTCATCCACCTCGGCGAGCGCGAATGCTCGCTGCAGCGGCGGCACCAGAAAGTCATCGAGGAAGCGCCTTCACCGCTGCTGGAGGGCCTCCCGGACGGGCCGGCCATCCGCGCACGGATTGGCGAGGCGGCCTGCAATGCCGCGCGCAGCGTGAACTACCAGGGCGCCGGAACCGTGGAATTCCTGGTATCCGACGACGCGCCGGACGAGTTCTTCTTCATGGAGATGAACACCAGGCTGCAGGTGGAGCACCCGGTCACCGAGATGGTCACCGGCGCCGACCTGGTGGAGTGGCAGGTAAGGATCGCCGCCGGTGCCGAACTGACGCTCCGGCAGGCCGACGTCGAACTCTCCGGCCATGCCGTGGAGGCGCGCGTCTACGCCGAGGTCCCGGAGAAGAACTTCCTCCCCTCCACCGGCACCGTGCTGGTGCTGGACGAACTGCCTGGGCCGAAGCAGCGGCCCGGCGCTCCTGTCCGGGTGGAAGCGGACCGGGCCGGCGCCCGGGTCCGGGTGGACTCCTCCCTCATGGAAGGGTTGGAACTCTCGGCCCACTACGACCCCATGGTCTCCAAGGTCATCGCCTGGGGCGAAGACCGCGGCGCCGCGCTGGCAACCCTCGACGTCGCGCTCTCCGGCTACACGGCGCTGGGCATCGACACCAATGTGGAATACCTGAGGCTCCTGCTCAGCGACCCCGACGTCCAGGCGGGGCACCTTGACACGGGCCTGATCGAGCGGAAGCTGCCCGCACTGGACTTCCGGCGGGTGGGCGATCCGGAACTCGTGGCTGCCGCCCTGTATACGCTCTCCCTGGAGGATCAAAACAACCCTGCCCCGGGGAGCGGCCCGTGGCGGGCCCGCAGCGGCTGGCGCCTTGGAAAGACGTCGCCCCGCCGCGTCAGCCTGGGAACCCCCGACGGCGGTGTGGCCACGGTCCGGGTCACCGGCACCCCCAACGGGGGAGGCACCGCCATGGTTGCCGTCAACGACGGCACCGCGATGCCGGCGTCACTGCAATGGTCCAGCCGGCAAAGCATCGAACTTGACCTTGAAGGCCAACGTCATGCCTACCGGCTGGCGCCCGACTATCCGGAGGCCGCCGCTCCAGCGTGGGACAACCCTTTGCCTGCCGGGCCCACCCGGATCTTCCTGGGCAGTGCTGGCTGGTCCTGCCGGCTTGAGGTCCTCACCCGCGAGGCAAGGCTGGACCGGGTGCTGGCCGCCATTCAACGCGAAGAAGGCTCAGCGGACCCCGAGGTGCGCTCACCAATGCCGGGAACCGTGGTGGCCGTCCCGGTCACCGACGGCGACGCGGTCCAGGCCGGGCAGGTCCTGGTGTCCGTGGAGGCCATGAAGATGGAGCACCACCTCGTTGCCCCGCTGGCCGGCACCGTGCACCTCAGCGCCCGCACCGGGGACCTGGTGAAGGCAGACCAGGTCCTTGCCACCGTGCACCCCTACCCCGCGGACGCAGAACCAGCGCCCGCAGACACAGCCACAGACACCATCCAAGGCGAAGGAGCCTGACCATGACCGGATTCGAACTCAGCGAGGAATACCAGGACCTCAGCGACACCGTCCGCGACTTCGCGGACAACGTGGTGGCCCCGGTCTCCGCCAAACACGATGAGGAACACAGCTTCCCGTATGACGTGGTGAAACAGATGGCGGAGATGGGCCTGTTCGGGTTGCCGTTCCCGGAGGAATTCGGCGGCATGGGCGGGGACTACTTCGCGCTCGCCCTGGCCTTGGAACAGCTCGGCCGCGTGGACCAGTCGGTGGCCATCACGCTGGAAGCCGGCGTTTCCCTGGGCGCCATGCCGGTGTACCGCTTCGGAACCGACGCCCAGAAGCAGGAATGGCTGCCGCTCCTGGCATCAGGGCAGGCGCTCGCAGGCTTCGGGCTCACCGAACCCGAGGCAGGTTCGGACGCGGGCGGCACCAAGACCAGCGCCCGCCGCGAGGACGGCACGTGGGTGATCAACGGCAACAAGGAGTTCATCACCAACTCGGGAACTGACATCACCCGGCTGGTCACCGTCACCGCCGTCACCGGCCGGAAGGAAGCCGCCGACGGCAGCGTGCGGAAGGAGATCTCCACCATCCTGGTGCCCACGGATACACCAGGCTTCAAAGCGGAGAAGCCGTACAACAAGGTGGGCTGGAATGCCTCCGACACCCACCCGCTGACCCTCAAGGATGTCCGCGTACCGGAGGAAAACCTCCTGGGCGAGGAAGGACGCGGGTACGCGAATTTCCTGTCCATCCTGGACGAAGGCCGGATCGCCATCGCCGCGCTCGCCACCGGTGCCGCCCAGGGCTGCGTGGACCTGTCGGTCAAGTACGCCAGGGAACGCCGGGCATTTGGCCAGGAAATCGGCAAGTACCAGGCCATCTCCTTCAAGATCGCACGGATGGAAGCCCGGGCCCACACGGCCCGCCTGGCCTACTACGATGCGGCCGCCAGGATGCTGGCCGGCAAGCCGTTCAAGACCCAGGCGGCCATCGCTAAGATGGTCGCAGGCGAGGCGGCCATGGACAACGCGCGGGATGCCACCCAGGTATTCGGCGGCTATGGCTTCATCAACGAGTTCACCGTGGCGCGCCACTACCGCGACTCCAAGATCCTTGAAGTGGGGGAGGGCACCACGGAAGTCCAGCTGATGCTGATCGCCCGTGAACTGGGACTGTAAGCGCCTGCGCCAGCAGTACGGATCGCAGCCCGCCTGAAAGGATCACTGATGATTGACAAGGTTGTAGCCAGCGCCGATGCCGCCGTGGCAGACATCCCAGACGGGGCTTCGCTGGCGGTTGGCGGGTTCGGGCTCTGCGGAATCCCGGTGGCCCTGATCGACGCCCTCCACCGCGCCGGCACCTCCGGCCTGGAAACGGTCAGCAATAACTGCGGCGTGGATGACTGGGGCCTGGGCATCCTGCTCCGCGACGGCCGCATCCGCCGCACCATCAGCTCCTACGTGGGGGAAAACAAGGAGTTCGCCCGCCAATACCTTGCCGGTGAGCTCGAGGTGGTGCTGACCCCGCAGGGCACGCTGGCCGAGAAGCTGCGCGCCGGCGGTGCCGGCATTCCCGCGTTCTTTACCAAGGCGGGCGTGGGGACGCAGGTGTCCGACGGCGGCCTGCCGCAGAAGTACGACGCTGACGGCGGCATCGCCATCGCCTCGGCGGCCAAGGAAGTGCGCTCCTTCGGGGGAGTGGACTATGTCCTGGAAGAATCCCTCACTCCGGACTTCGGGCTGGTGCACGCCTGGAAGGGCGACCGGCACGGCAACCTGGTCTTCCATGCCACGGCCATGAACTTCAACCCGCTCTGCGCCATGGCCGGACGCGTCACCATCGCCGAGGTGGAAGAACTCGTCGAACCCGGCGAACTGGACCCCGAACACATCCACACGCCCGGAATTTTCGTCCAGCGGGTGGTCCTGGCGGCCGGCGGGGAAAAGCGCATCGAAAAGCGGACGGTTGCCCTGGCGGCGCCGGCCGGAAGCACCACCGGCAGCGACCAGCAGGCAGGAGCATGACCATGGATCCCAACAGCCCTGAGGCGCCGCGACCGGAAACCGTCCGGCCGGAATACCGGCGTGCCGGCGAGCATCAGCCCGGGCCCGGCGGCGCGGCCGCCGCAGGCAGCAAAGGCTGGACGCGGAACGAACTGGCCGCCAGGGTCGCCCGGGAACTCCGCAACGGCCAGTACGTCAACCTGGGCATCGGCATGCCCACCCTGATTCCCAACTACATCCCGGCCGGCGTGGAAGTGGTCCTGCACTCGGAGAACGGGATATTGGGCGTTGGCCCCTACCCGGCAGAGGACGCGGTGGACCCGGACATGATCAACGCCGGCAAGGAAACCGTGACTGTCAACAGGGGTGCGGCGTTCTTCGATTCGGCAACGTCCTTCGGCATGATCCGCGGCGGCCACGTGGACCTCGCGGTCCTGGGCGCCATGGAGGTCGCCGCCAACGGAGACCTCGCCAACTGGATGGTCCCGGGAAAGATGGTCAAGGGAATGGGCGGCGCCATGGACCTGGTGTTCGGCGCCAAGCGCGTGATCGTGATGATGGAGCATGTGGACCGCAAGGGCAATCCCAAGATCGTCCGGGAGTGCTCGCTCCCGTTGACCGGCAAAGGCTGCGTGGACCGGATCATCACCGACCTCGCCGTGATCGACGTCGTCCGGGACGGCGGCCCGTCCCGGCTGGTCCTGCGCGAACTGGGCCCCAACGTTTCCGTCGAGGACGTGGTGGCCGCCACCGGCGCGGAATTGTACGAGGAAGACCAGGAACTCACCGTATGACCGGCGATAACCCCACTGATACGGTCCCGGCAGGCTCATCGGCTGGCGGGGGCGGCAGGCGCGTCATCGAGCAGCGCGGGCTCTACTTCGACGAGCTGGAGGAGGGTGTGCTGTATGCCCACCGGCCCGGACGCACCGTGACGGAAACGGACAACGTCCTCTTCACCACGCTCACCATGAATACGCAGGCGCTGCACCTGGATGCGGCCTGGAGCGCTGGGCAGCCCTTTGGCCAGCGGCTGATGAACTCCATGTTCACCCTCGCCACCATGGTGGGGCAGTCCGTTACCCAGTTGACCCAGGGGACCATCATCGCCCAGCTCGGCCTGACGGATGTCTCCTTCCCGCACCCGCTCTACCACGGGGACACGCTCTACACCGAGACCATGATCACCGGCAAACGGCTTTCGGCCTCGCGGCCGGGCCAAGGCATCGTCACCATGGAGCACACCGGACGCAACCAGGACGGAGCAGAGGTGGCACGGGCCACGAGAAGCTGCCTGATGTGGACCCGGGCCGCCCACCAGGACCAGCCCGGCGCACAGGGGAGAATGCCCGTATGACATTTGTGATGGGCCCTGCCCTGCTCTTTTGCCCCGCCGACCGCCCCGAGCGCTACCTGAAAGCCGCAGCGCGGGCGGACGCCGTGATCCTGGACCTCGAGGACGCCGTGGCGCCACCGGACAAGCAGCGGGCGCGCGGTGCAATCCTTGCCCAGGCGGGCGCTGCCGGGGACGACCCCGAACTTGACCCCAGCCGGACCATCGTCCGGGTCAACCCGGTCGGCACGGAAGACTTCGCGAAGGACCTGCACTGCCTGGCGCACACGCCGTACCGGACCGTCATGCTCGCCAAGGCGGAATCGGCTGAACAGCTCAAAGCGCTGGAGGGGTACCAGGTCATTGCGCTGTGCGAAACAGCCCTGGGCGTGCTGAACGCTCCCGCCATTGCGGCCGCCCCCAACGTGGTGGCCCTGATGTGGGGAGCCGAGGACCTCCTGGCCACGCTGGGCGGCACGTCCAGCAGGAAGGACGACGGCGGTTACCGGGCCGTGGCGCTGCACGCCCGCTCCTCGGTGCTGCTGGCCGCCAGGGCCTTCGGAAAGGAAGCCATCGACGCCGTCTACACCAACATCCCCGACCTCGACGGGCTGGCGGATGAAACCGCCGACGCCGTGGCCTCAGGATTCGGCTCCAAGGCGTGCATCCACCCCGGCCAGGCCGCCGTCGTCCGCCAAGCCTACGCACCCTCCCAGGAGGAAGTGGCCGCGGCCCATGAGCTGCTGGACGCCGCCACGGCGGCCGGCAGCGGGGTCTTCCAGCACCACGGAAAGATGATCGACGGGCCAATCATCAAGCACGCCCAAGGCATCCTGCGCCGCGCGGGCAGGGACGCCTAGCTGCCTTTCGGTCCCTTCGGGCGGCGAAGTGACGTGGGCGGAATGGGCTCGTACAGCAGCGTCCGTACCCAGCGGTTCCCGGTCTCCCGGAGCTCCTTCCGGGTGGCGAAGCGGTAATGGAAACTGCGCACGCGTACCAGGCGCGGCGCGGCGCCGTCGAAGGGGTCATGCCTAAGCAGCCGCAAAACCTGCGGGTCCGCCAAGAGCAGCTTGCCCAGGAAGGCGTAGAACCATTCTTCGTGCACGCTCCGCAGCGGCAGGAACCACATCAGCCAGTCCAGCCGCAGGTGGTACGGAGCCCACTGCCGCGGAATGCGCCGGACATCGCCGGGTTTGCCCTTGAAGCCGTACTCGCGCCAGTCCGAAGCGTCCCCGGGGTTTCCGTCCAGGGTGCCTTCCACCACGATCTCGATGCGCTGCCTGGTCACCGTGCCGAATGCACCATAGGCATTGACCAGCTGCCACCGGTTGAAACTGGCATTCATCAGCTGCCGGCGGGAGAAGAGGTTCCGCAACGGCCAGTAGCTTAGGACCAGCAGCAGGAGGGACGCCGCCAGCGTTATGGCCAGCCACCACAGGGGCGTTGCCGGTGCGGCGCCGGCGTGCCAGTGCGCCGGGATGGCCGGGATCACGGCGTGGGCCACGGGGTCGCTGACCGCGGCAAACGCCAGGACGATCGCCATCCAGTTCAGCCACGCAAAGTTGCCGCTCGCCACCAGCCACAGCTGGGTGGCGACAACGACGGCCGCCGCCACGCCTGCCACTGGCTGCGGCGCGAACAGCAGGAACGGCACCACCAGCTGGGCGATGTGGTTGCCCACCACTTCGATCCGGTGCAGCGGCTTCGGCAGCAGGTGGGCCTGCCGGCTAAGGGGCCCCGGCATGGGCTGGGTCTCATGGTGGTAGTACAACGCTGTCAGGTCCCGCCACTCCCGGCCGCCGCGGATCTTGATCATCCCGGCCCCGAACTCAAGGCGGAACACCAGCCATACAACCAGGATGAGGATGGGGCGCGGAGGCTGCGTCTGGTCAGATCCCAGGAAGGCCACGGTGAAACCGGCCTCCAGCAGCAGCATCTCCCAGCCGAACCCGTAGAAGGTCTGCCCCACGTTCACGATGGACATGTACAAAAGCCACAGGGCAAGGAACGCCAGCAACGGAACCCAGGGCGGCCCGGCCTGGGGGAGCCCGGCCACGAGGAGCGCCGAGACCGCCAAGCCTACGGTGCATACACCGCGCAGCAGGCGGTCCGAGTACCGCCAACGGAACAGCGTGGGCCGGGACAACCGGGAAAACGCGGCCAGGAAATCCGGCACCGGAAGGAGGCCGCGCTCGCCGAGCAACGCCGGAAACTGGTTCAGCGTGGACAGGAACGCAACGAAATACAACGCTGCGACGCCCCGCTGCAGCACCTGCCGGGCAAATTCGTACTCCGGCGCATCGAACCAGGAGAGCCAGTCCACGGATTCCACGTTACGCCCGGCCGCCCGGCGGTCAAGGCACAGCAGGCCCGGCCGCGTGCGGGATACTTAACGGATGCAGCCACGCAGAATCGTCCTCCTCGGATCCACCGGTTCCATCGGCACGCAGGCGATCGACGTCGTCGACGGCGCCCCGCACCTGTTCGAGGTGGTGGCACTGAGTGCCGGCGGCGGCAACCTTGAACTGCTGGCCCGCCAGGCGGTCCACACCGGCGCCGCCGCGGTGGGCATCGCCGCCGGGGACCCCGGCCGGCTGGCATCGCTCATCCGGGAAGCAGCCGCCGCGGCGGGGCGCACCGGGTACCGGCCGGAGATCGTGGCCGGACCTGACGCCTCGGCCCGGATCGCCGCGGTGGAGGCGGACGTGGTGCTGAACGGCATCACCGGGTCCATTGGCTTGGCGCCAACGCTTGCCGCACTCCGCTCCGGGGCCATTCTGGCCCTGGCCAACAAGGAATCGCTGATCGTTGGCGGCAGCCTGGTCAAGGCGGCAGCCAGGGAAGGCCAGATTGTGCCCGTTGACTCGGAACACTCGGCGATCGCTCAGTGCCTGCGCTCAGGTACGGCAGCCGAGGTGGACCGGCTGATCCTGACCGCCTCCGGGGGGCCGTTCCGCGGCAAGAGCCGGGAGCAGCTGCACGCCGTCACGCCCCGCGAGGCGCTGGCGCACCCCACCTGGGACATGGGGGTCATGGTCACCACCAATTCGGCCACGCTGGTCAACAAGGGCCTGGAAGTCATCGAGGCCCACCTGCTGTTCGATATCCCGCTGGACCGGATCGACGTGGTGGTGCACCCGCAGTCCATCGTCCACTCGATGGTCCAGTTCGTTGACGGCTCCACTATCGCCCAGGCCTCCCCGCCGGACATGCGGCTTCCCATCGCCCTCGGCCTTGGCTGGCCGGCCCGGGTACCCAAAGCCGCTCCGGCCTGTGACTGGACGCAGGCCGCCACCTGGACCTTTGAACCCCTCGATACGGTGGCCTTCCCGGCCGTGGACCTTGCCAAGGACGCCGCCAAGCAGGGCAGCACCTTCCCTGCCGTCTTCAACGCGGCCAACGAAGAGGCGGTCATTGCGTTCCACGCGGGGCGGATCCGGTTCACCGACATCGTCGATACCGTGGACAGGGTGCTCAGCGAACATTCAGGCTCCTCCGGGCTGACGGTGGAGTCGGTGCTGGATGCTGAAGGCTGGGCACGTGCCCGCGCCCACGAACGTTTAGCAGTCAGCAGTCTCTAGGAAGCAGCATTACCTCCATGACCCCTGTCCTACTTTTCATCCTCGGTGTCGTCTTCGTGGCCGTCGGAATCGCCGTGTCCATCGCCCTCCACGAGGTGGGCCACCTGGTGCCGGCCAAGCTCTTCAAAGTGCGCGTCACCAAGTACATGATCGGCTTCGGCCCCACCCTCTGGTCACGCCGCAAGGGTGAAACCGAATACGGCGTGAAAGCCGTCCCGCTGGGCGGCTACGTCTCGATGATCGGCATGTACCCTCCCAACAAGGAGGACGGCTCGGTCCGGCCTTCCAGCACCGGCATGTTCCAGACGCTGGCCACAGAGGCCCGGTCCATGGCCCACGAAGAGGTAGGACCCGGCGATCACAACCGCGTCTTCTACCGGCTGCCGGTCTGGAAAAAAGTGGTCGTGATGCTGGGCGGGCCGGCCATGAACATGATCCTCGGCGTACTGCTCACAGCCCTGCTGCTGATGGGATTTGGCGTTGCCACCGCCACCACCACCATCTCCGATGTCTCCAAATGCCAGGTGGCCGCGGGGCAAACCGTCGATCCCGACTCTGCCGACTGCCGGCTGACCCCGGCCGCGGCCGCCGGGCTGAAACCCAATGACACCATCACCTCCTTCGACGGCAAGTCCGTCACCAGCTGGGACCAGCTGACGGAGTGGATCCGCGCCTCTGCCGGCAAGGAAGTGCCCATCACGGTCCAGCGGGACGGCACTGCCGTGTCCACCACGGTCACCCCGGTCCTGTCATCCCGGCCGGTGATGGGAGCCGACGGGCGGCAAGCCACCGATGCCGCCGGCACCCTCCAGTACCAGGACGTCGGTTTCCTTGGCATCGGCGCGCAGACGGCGCTGGTGTCCCAGCCGGCGTCGTCCGTCCTGCCCATGGCCGGAGAGAACATCCGGCAGGTGGCCGGCGTGGTGTTCAACCTCCCCGCCCGTGTGGTGGGCGTAGCCAAGGCCGCCTTCAGCGAGGAACCCCGGGACCCCAACGGCCCCATCAGCGTGGTGGGCGTGGGCCGGGTGGCCGGCGAGGTTGCCGCCATGGAAGCCGTCCCGCTGCAGTCCCGGGTCGCCACCCTTGTGGGCCTGCTGGCAGGCCTGAACTTCGCCCTGGCGGTATTCAACCTCATCCCGCTGCTGCCCCTTGACGGCGGCCACGTGGCCGGAGCCCTGTACGAAGGCGCGCGCCGCACCGTAGCCAGGCTGCGCGGCCGGCCGGACCCGGGAGCGTTCGACATCGCGAAACTGCTGCCCGTGACCTACGTGGTGGCGGCTTTGTTGATGGGCATGAGCGCCCTGTTGATTTACGCGGACATCGTCAAGCCCGTCAACCTGTTCTGATTTCAGCCGAATTAGGCTGACTTTACTAAATCAGTCGGATTTGATTGATTATTATGAATCACCCGCCTATGGTTGAGATATGTTCGTGATGACCATCGACCAGCGCGGCAGCACCGGTGACCTGGACCGGGTCCCGGGTTTCCTTGAGCGGATCGCGCGCCTCGAACCTTCGGGGGCGGGCAGGCCGGTTTTCGAGCGGTCGGTCGGCGACGAAGTCCAGGGGGTGGTGCGGGACGCTGATGCCGTAGTGGACATCGCACTTCACGCGCTGCGCGAAGGGCGCTGGTACGTCGGCATCGGCGTTGGAACCGTCGTGCTGCCGGCGGGCGCCAGCCCGCGGGAAGGCACCGGAACAGCGTTCGTGGCGGCCCGCAAGGCCGTCGAACGCGCCAAGGCCGCCGCTTCCCAGGTGCCAGTGTCAGTGGTGGCCGGCATCATGGCGGGGGAGGCAGGCGGGAGTGCCCCGGCCGGGGAAGGGGAGCGGACATGCGCCAAAGCGGAAGCGGTACTCAGGCTCCTGGGCCGCCTGGTCCAGGAGCGGACGGAAGCCCAGTGGCGGGTGGTTGACGCGCTGCGGCAGCTGTATGCCGGCCCGCAGGGAGCCGGCCGGCCCGGTCCGTCCCGGCACGGCAGCCAAAAGCAGGTGGCCAGGAAACTGGGAATTACGGAGCAGTCCGTGAGCCGCACCGTGCTTCGCTCCGGTTGGCAGGAAGAATGGGCAGCACGGCCGGCCGCATCGTTGCTGCTTGACCTCGCCCGGGCGCAGGTGGTCCCGGCCGTGGAGGAAACCGGAGCCGGCAATGGAGGAGAGAAGTGACCGCAGTGTGGGTGGCCGTGGCCTTGGCGGTGGCAGGCTTCATGGGATGGCCGGTCACCGCCTTGGTGTTCAGGCTCGCCAGGACCATTGACGACAAAGCCGATGCCGCCACGACGGCAAGGGAAGGCGGCTCCGTTGCCCAGGACCCGTCTGCCGACGACACGGTGGACGGTGAGCTGACGGTGCAACCCGAGCCAACGGCAGACGGAACGGACGCCGCAGCGTCCACCCCCGGCCAGCGCATCCTGCGCGGGGGCGCCATCATCGGCGTGCTGGAACGGCTCGGTGTGTGCCTTGCCATCCTTGCCGGCCAGCCGGTCGCGATCGCCTACATCGTTGCCATCAAGGGGCTCGGCAGATTCGCCGAACTCAAGGAGACCCCGGTGGCCGCGGAGCGGTTCATCATCGGAACCCTCACCTCCATGCTCTGGGCGGCCGGAACCGCGGCCGCCGTCAAGATCCTCTTCCTGCAGTAGACCGTGCCCCGCGCCCCCGCGCCGGGACGGCCCGGATGGGTGCGAAGGCAGGCATGGCGATAGGGTAGCCGTATGACAGTTTTTGCCGTTGAGTACGTTTACGCCGCCAACTCCACCGAAACCCGCAACGAGGTCCGGCCCGCACATCGCGAATGGACAGCCGGCCTGGCGCAGGACGGCGTCATCGTGGCCAGCGGCCCCTACGGCGACGGCGCCGGCGCCCTCCTGATCTTCACGGCAACAGACGAAGCTGCCTTGAACTCAATCCTCAAGCAGGACCCGTTTGCCGCGGCCGGCGTCATCGCCGGAACCCGCATCACTGAATGGTCACCGGTCACCGGCATGCTTGCCGGGCTCACCGCGTAGCCGCATCCCTACCCTTTCAACTCAAGGAGTCCACGTGACCTCGGTCAGCCTGGGAATGCCGTCAGCACCGCCGCCCGTCCTGGCGCCCCGCCGCAAGACGCGCCAGATCAAAGTCGGCTCGGTAGGCGTGGGATCAGATTTCCCCATCAGCGTGCAGTCCATGACCACCACGCCCACTACGGACATCAACGCCACCCTCCAGCAGATTGCTGAGCTGACGGCGTCCGGCTGCGACATCGTGCGCGTCGCGTGCCCGTCCGCAGACGATGCCGAGGCGCTGCCCATCATCGCCCGCAAATCCCAGATCCCGGTGATCGCGGACATCCACTTCCAGCCCAAGTACGTCTTCGCCGCCATTGAGGCCGGCTGCGCAGCAGTGCGCGTGAACCCCGGCAACATCCGGAAGTTCGACGACCAGGTCAAGGAAATCGCGGCTGCTGCGAAGGACCACGGCACCTCGATCCGGATCGGCGTCAATGCCGGCTCCCTGGAACCGGGCATCCTCAAGAAGTACGGCAAGGCCACCCCCGAAGCGCTCGTCGAGTCGGCTGTCTGGGAAGCGTCCCTCTTCGAGGAGCACGGCTTCCACGACTTCAAGATCTCGGTCAAGCACAACGATCCCGTGGTCATGGTGGCCGCCTACGAAATGCTCGCCGAAAAGGGCGACTGGCCGCTGCACCTCGGCGTCACCGAGGCCGGCCCCGCATTCCAAGGAACCATCAAGTCCGCCACTGCGTTCGGAGCGCTCTTGTCCAGGGGAATCGGTGACACCATCCGCGTCTCCCTGTCCGCCCCTCCGGTGGAGGAAATCAAGGTGGGCAACCAGATCCTCCAGTCCCTCAACCTTCGCCCCCGCAAGCTGGAAATCGTCTCCTGCCCCTCCTGCGGACGGGCCCAGGTGGACGTCTACACCTTGGCCGAACAGGTCACCGCCGGGCTGGAAGGGATGGAGATCCCCCTGCGCGTCGCCGTCATGGGCTGCGTCGTGAACGGTCCGGGCGAGGCCCGCGAGGCCGACCTCGGCGTTGCTTCCGGAAACGGCAAGGGCCAGATCTTTGTGAAGGGCGAGGTCATCAAGACTGTCCCTGAGAGCCAAATTGTTGAGACACTGATCGAAGAGGCCATGCGTATCGCGGAAGAGATGGGGGAGGCCGATGGCGAAGATGCTGTCAAGGGTAGCCCCGTGGTTAGCGTCTCGTAGGGACGATCTCCACCCTGCGGGTATTTCCGTCCGAACGCTTGACGGCCAGGACACTGCGGCGCTGAGCAGTTTGGCGCAGCAGGATCCCGTCACCAACGTCTTCATCCTGGCGCATTTGCGCGCCACGGGCACCGCGGCACCCACCGCCGGAGGTGCCGGCGTTATTGGAGTGTTCGACAACGGCGTCCTTGCCGGCGCCTGCTGGGCCGGGGCCAACCTGGTGCCGGTCCAGCTGGATCCCGCTCTGGCGCCCTTGGTCGCCGAGGCAGCGAACAGCTCCGGCCGCCGGTACGCGTCCGCATTTGGTCCCGCCGAGGCAGTCCTGGCCCTTAACGCGGAACTCGCCCAACTGGGCCACCGTGCCCATGAAGTGCGGGCGGACCAGCCGCTGATGGTCATTGAGGAGCCGCCCCGCGTCCAACCCCATCCCGGTTTGGCCGAGGGCAACCTCGCCGACTTTGACCGCATCCTTCCCGCCTGCGCGGCCATGTTTGAGGAAGAGGTGGGGTACTCGCCCTACCTGGGTGGCAGGGAGTTCTACAGCCGCCGGGTGGAAGGCCTCATCCGGCAGGGCCACTCCCTGGTCCACCTGAACGAAGCGCATGAAGTGGTTTTCAAGGCCGAACTGGGGGCCGTCACCGCCGACGTCACCCAGGTCCAGGGTGTGTGGATGAATCCCCGCTACCGCGGCCAGGGCCTGAGCTCCGGCTACATGTCCGCTGTGGTGGAAAAAGCCCAGAAGATCGCGCCCGTTACGAGCCTGTACGTCAACGGTTTCAACACCAAGGCCCGGTCCACCTACGAACGTGTCGGCTTCCGGCAGGTGGGTACGTTCGCTACAGTTCTTTTCTAGCGGCGTCCGCCGGAGGAGAACTGAAAATTGGGGGAAAAATGAAGAAGACCGTGCTGGGAACATTCGGGGCTTCTGCCCTC
The DNA here is from genome assembly GCF_042882685.1 of Pseudarthrobacter sp. NPDC058196. NCBI lineage: Bacteria > Bacillati > Actinomycetota > Actinomycetes > Micrococcales > Micrococcaceae > Pseudarthrobacter > Pseudarthrobacter sp. NPDC058196. The sequence continues at coordinate 107,482 of NZ_JBHVVN010000008.1, read as the reverse complement.
CTGGCCTTGGCCGTATCCGGCTGCGCGGGACAGGCAGCCCCGCAGGCAGCAGATTCCTCGGCGGCAGCGCCCGCGCCGTCGCAGACGACGGCCTCCCCAACCCCCACGGCAACGCCCACGCCGACGGCCAAGGCCTATACGTCCGAGCAGCTAGCTGCCATCGTGGGGCAGGTAAGGGATGCTGCGGACCGTAGGCTTACCGTCCTGCCGACCGGCGACATCGCCACCACGCTGGAGCAGACCAAAACCATGCTCGCCTCCATCGACGTCAAGCCTGCTGAGTGCAAGGAACTCGCTGCCGCCAGCACCGTCCCGTCCGTGGACGGCGCCACCTTGGCGGTTGGCATGAGCACCGATACCGGCACCGGGGCGGTCACGGCATTGTCGCTGATAGCGGGCCTCGACCGGGGCTTCCTCGCCAAGGTCGCGGACTCGTCCGAGCAGCTGGCGAAGTGTTCGTCCATGACCATGACTGCCTCGGGAATGGAGATTGCGGTCACCGTCAAAGCCGTGCCGGGCGTCAGCTCGGTTCCCGGCGCCGTTGCCTACCGTACGGACAGTACGTTGCCGGACGGCCGCACGCAGTCCACGGTCACGGCGCAGGCGGTGCAGCAGGGCTTGGTTCTCACCTCCGTCGCGTCCGGGGGCGCGAGCGAGGCCGACGCCGTCCAGCGGGCGGGCAAGCTCCTCGACTCGGCTGCCGCACTGGTCAAATAGGGCCGGTCAGGTAGCGCTGGACTGTTGGCGCCACCAGGCGCACCACATCCTCCGCGGGTGCTGATGCGAGCGGTTCCAGCCGCACCACGTAGCGGACCATCATCAAACCCACGATCTGGGTTGCCACGAGGCTTCCGCGCAGCGCCACCTCCTGCGGCGGCCCGGGAACCGAAGCCGTGATCCTGCTGATCACCCGGCGTGCCACCGCCTCCCGCAGCAGCGACGTCTTGGCTGTGGACCCGATGGTTCCGCGCAGGAAGGCCAGGAGGCCAGCCTGGGCGGGGCTTTCCCAGAGCCGGAGGACCGTGCGGACCATCAACTCGGCCCGCTGGTCGGGGTCCGATTCCGCCATGCCCGCCAGGACCTGCTCCGGGTCGGCGGGCAGTTCCACGCTGAGGGCAAACAGTTCGTCCTTGCCGTTGAAGAAGTGGTGGATCATGGCCGGATCCACGCCCGCAGCGCGGGCCACCTGGCGCAGGCTGGTCCCGTCGAAGCCGTGCTCGGCGAAAAGCCTCCGGGCGGCGTCGAGGATGTGGTCCCGGGAGGCGGTGGCACCCCCACGGCGTCCGCGGCGACCGGCGGAACCCGCCGGGCGGCCCGCCGGATTCCCTGGTCCGGGGAGGGTCACGCCGTCCGCCGGCGGAGGGTCAATGCGGCGAGCACCAGCACGCCCAGCGCGATGCCGGCCATGGCCGCCGCGTCCTGCCACAACCGGCTGGTTGCTTCCGTATGGGCGGCGACCTCTTGGAGGGCGTCCACGGAGTACGTCAGGGGGAGCACGTTGGAGATGGCTTCCAGGACGTCATTCATCCGGTCGCGGGCAACGAACAGGCCGCACAGCAGGATCTGCGGCACCACCACCACCGGCATGAACTGGACTGCCTGGAATTCGGTCCTGGCGAAGGCCGAACAGAACAGTCCCAGCGCGACGCCCAGGACGGCGTTGATCACGGCGATCAGCACCACGTAGCCCGGGGCGCCGGCGATGTCCAGGCCGAAAATCCAGTAGGCCACCGCTGTGGCCACCAGCGACTGGAGTGCGGCCATCAGGGAGAAGGCCACCCCGTAGCCAAACAGCAGGTCGGCCTTGTGCACCGGGGTGGTGAGCAGCCGCTCCAAGGTCCCGGACGTGCGTTCCCGCAGCATGGTGATGGAGGTGACCAGGAACATCACCACGAACGGAAAGATGGCCAGCATCATCAGGCCGACCCGGTCGAATGTCCGGGGAGCACCCGGCGGCAGCACCTCATTCTCATAGAGGAAGTACACCGCCGTGAGCAGCAGCGCCGGCACCACCAGGATCAGGGCGATGCTGCGGTGGTCGTGGCGGAGCTGGCTGAGCACCCGGCGGGTGGTGGCGAACATCATCAGGAAGTCCATCAGTGCACCGTCCCGTCCGGACGGGACGATGCCACGGTTTCCGGTTCATCGCCTGTCCCGGTGTGGTCCGCGTTCCGGATGATGGTCAGGAAGGCCTGCTCCAGGCTGCTGCTGTGCCCGCGCCTGCTGAGCTCGTCCGGCGTGAGCTGCGCGAGGAGCCGGCCTTCCCGCAACAGCAGCAGCGTGTCGCAGCGGCTGGCCTCCTCCATGACGTGGCTGGAGACCAGTAGGGTCGTCCCGGCCCGTGCCATGGCCCGAAACCGGTCCCACAGGTCCGCCCGGAGGACAGGGTCCAGGCCGACGGTGGGTTCGTCCAGCACCAACAGGCGGGGGTGCGCCACCAGGGCGCAGGCCAGGGAGACGCGGTTGACCTGGCCGCCGGAGAGGTCGGCGGTCTTGCGGCGTGCCAGTGCTTCGAGGCCGACGGCGGCAATCGCCTCGGCCACGTCGGCTTTGCCTTTTCGGTGCATGGCACCGAAATAGCGGACGTTCGCTTCGACAGTGAGGTCCGGGTAGACGCTGGGGGACTGGGTGACGTAGCCAACCTGCCGCCGAAGGGCGGCACTGCCGGCCGGCTGGCCCAGGACCTCGACGGTGCCGCCGGTGATGCGTTGCGCGCCCACGATGGTGCGCATCAGGGTGGTCTTGCCGCTTCCGGAGGGTCCCAGCAGGCCAGTGATGCGTCCGGCGGGAATGCTGAAGTCCACGCCAAGCAGCACGGGACGCCGGCGCAGTTTCACGGTCAGTGCCGACGCTGCGACGGCCGCGGTGTCCTGTCTGCGGGCCGCAGCCAGGGGTGCTTCCGGGTGGGACATGCCGCCTCCGTCGCTGCCTCAGGCCTTACCCGGACGGACCTGCCCGGGGAATTCATCACCTGGTGAATTAAATGTAGGCCCGGGCGGACGAAGGGACAAGGGAATCCTGCTGAGCAAAAACACTTGTCAAACGTGTTCACCATCACATAGGTTCAATCTAGCTGCGCTGGAAGTGGGGTGGGCGGTCTCACCAGTCCTCACCAGTACTTAGGCGATAACGGCGTTGGGCCACGCCCGGATGCGATGACCAGCCTCACTGGGGGGCCAGGGGCTTTGTATTTTCCGGGCGTGGCCCTACTGTTTCCGGCGTGGCGGCCTTCCGGGCCCGGGCGGGCTGCCCGGCCAGTCAGTGCCGCAGGGTGTGTGCCGGTAGATTAGTACCCAGACGAATTGTCCGGCACTGCTGACCCAGCACTTCCCCAGAAACGGATACCACCCGTGGTCCTACGACTCTCCCAGCTATTCATGCGCACGCTGCGCGAAGACCCCGTCGACGCCGAGGTTGCCAGCCACAAACTGTTGGTCCGCGCCGGCTACATCCGACGCGCCGCTCCCGGAATCTATACGTGGCTTCCGCTGGGGCTGAGCGTGCTGCGCAAGGTCGAGGAGATCATCCGCCAGGAAATGGCTGCCATCGGCGCCCAGGAAGTGCACTTCCCGGCACTCCTCCCGCGCGAGCCGTACGAGGCCACCAACCGGTGGACCGAGTACGGTGAGGGCCTGTTCCGGCTCCAGGACCGCAAAGGCGCAGACTACCTGCTGGCTCCCACGCATGAGGAAATGTTCACGCTCCTGGTCAAGGACCTGTATTCCTCCTACAAGGACCTTCCGCTGAGTCTGTACCAGATCCAGAACAAGTACCGGGATGAAGCACGCCCGCGTGCCGGCCTCCTGCGCGGCCGGGAGTTCATCATGAAGGACTCCTACTCCTTCGACGTGGACGACGCCGGCCTGGATGCCAGCTACGCGGCCCACCGGAGCGCCTACCTGAAGATCTTCGAACGCCTCGGCCTCGAGGTGGTTCCGGTGGCAGCCACCGCCGGTGCCATGGGCGGGTCCAGAAGCGAGGAATTCCTGTTCCCCACCGAGATCGGCGAGGACACTTTCGTCCGCTCCGCCGGCGGGTACGCAGCGAACGTCGAGGCCGTCACCACCGTGGTTCCTGCCGAGATCGACTTCAGCAACGCCCCGGCCGCGGAAGTCCTGGATACCCCGGATACACCCACCATCGAGACCCTGGTGGCTGCCTCGAACCAGATTGCCCCGCGGGCAGAGGCCGACGGCGGTGCCTGGAGCGCCGCTGACACGCTCAAGAACGTGGTCCTCGCCGTTACGTTGCCCACCGGCGAGCGGCAGTTGGTGGTCATCGGTGTTCCCGGCGACCGCGCCGTGGACCTCAAGCGCGTCGAAGCCAACATCGGCGCGTTCCTGCCCGTCGCGGGCGAGATCGGCCTCGAGCAGGCCAGCGAGGAAGACCTCAAGAAGCAGCCCCTGATCGTCAAGGGCTACCTGGGCCCCGGCCTGGCCCTGGACCAGCCGCTCCTGGGCTCGGAGAGCGCCACCAAGCTGCTCTACCTGGTTGACCCGAGGGTGGTCAACGGAACGGCATGGATCACTGGCGCGAACCAGGCGGGCAAGCACGTCTTCGGCCTGGTGGCGGGCCGCGACTTCACCTGGGACGGCGTCATCGAGTGCACCGAAGTCCGCGCCGGTGACCCCTCACCTGACGGTTCCGGCCCCCTGGAGACCGCCCGCGGCATCGAGATGGGACACATCTTCCAGCTGGGCCGCAAGTATGCCGAAGCCCTTGACCTCAAGGTCCTGGACCAGAACGGCAAGCAGGTGGTGGTCACCATGGGCTCCTACGGTGTCGGCGTCACCCGCGCCGTTGCCGCGCTGGCCGAAGCCAACCACGATGACCGCGGCCTGGTCTGGCCCCGGACGGTGGCTCCGGCCGACGTCCATGTGGTGGCTGTGGGCCGCGGGGAAGATATCTTCCAGGCCGCGGAAAAGCTCTCCGCAGAACTCGAAGAGGCCGGCCTCTCGGTTATCTACGACGACCGCCCCAAGGTCTCGCCCGGCGTGAAGTTTGGCGACGCCGAGCTCGTGGGCGTGCCCACCATCCTGGCCGTGGGCCGCGGACTGGTGGACGGCGTGGTGGAGATCAAGGATCGCCGCAGCGGCGACGCCGAGAACGTTGCAGTGGACAAGGCCGTCGACTACGTGGTCAACGCCGTCCGCAACCAGTGATCTCCGGCTTCGAGACGATCCAGCTCACCACGATCATCCTGATCGTGGTGGCTGGGTTCGCAGCCGGCTGGGTTGACGCGGTGGTGGGCGGGGGAGGCCTCATCCAGCTTCCCGCCCTGCTCCTGGTTCCCGGCATTGCTCCCGTGCAGGCCCTCGCCACCAACAAGATGGGCTCCATCTTCGGAACCGCCACCAGTGCCGCCACGTACTACCGGCGGGTGGGGCCGGACCTTCGGACCGCCGTCCCCATGGCAGCCATAGCCCTGGCAGGCAGTTTCGGCGGGGCCAGCCTGGCCGCTTCCCTGCCCGCCGGGGTGTTCAAGCCGATTATCGTGGTGGCGCTGGTCGCCGTCGCGCTCTTCACCGCACTGAAGCCCAACGTGGGCGAGCTGACGGCGCTGCGGCACGACGGCCACAAGCACTACGTCGTTGCCTGCCTCATCGGTGCCGTGATCGGCTTCTACGACGGACTCATTGGGCCCGGGACGGGATCCTTCCTGGTCATCGCCCTGGTGTCCGCTATGGGATACGCCTTCCTGGAGGCGAGTGCCAAGGCAAAAATCGTCAACATGGCCACCAACGCCGGGGCACTGCTGTTTTTTGCCCCGCACGGGTCCATCCTGTGGGGCATCGGCCTGCTGCTTGGGGCAGCCAACATGGCTGGCGGCTACCTTGGCGCCCGCACCGCCGTGAACCAGGGCAGCAAGTTCGTCCGGGTGGTCTTCCTCGTGGTTGTCGCCGCGCTGATCGTCAAGCTCGGCTACGACGTCTGGCAGGACAACTTCGCCTGATCCCTCCCCGGAAAGCTGTCCTCGTCGCCGGGGCCGGCCGGGCGTAGCATGCAGGTATGGCACCCGGCGACGACGAGTATGCACCGGCACTCGCGGCCGCTGCGAGGCATACCCAGGCCTGGCTGGCCAGCCTTCCCAGCCGGCCCGTGGGGCCCAGCCTGCACGCCTCCGAGCTTGCCGCAGCGTTTGGCGGCCCGCTCCCGGACGTGGGCATGCCGGCCGCAGAGGTCATCGACCTGCTTGCCGCCGAGGCCGAACCTGGACTTATGGCGATGCCCGCCGGCCGGTTCTTCGGCTGGGTGATCGGCGGCACCCTTCCCGCTGCCCTTGCCTCTGACTGGCTGGTCAGCGCCTGGGACCAGAATGCCGGCCTGCGGTACGCCACCCCGGCCACGGCCGCCATTGAGGAAGCCGCCGGTGCCTGGCTGCTGGACCTGTTGGGGTTGCCGGCCGCCGCGGACGTCGGGTTCGTCACCGGCGCCACCATGGCCAATTTCACCGGAATGGCTGCCGCCCGCTGGCGGTTGCTTGCCGGCACAGGCTGGGACCTGGACCGCGACGGGCTGTCCGGCGCGCCCCGGATCCGCTGCTTCGTGGGCAAAGAGCGGCACGACACCGTGGACCTCGGCCTGCGGTACCTGGGGCTGGGACAGCCGACGACGGTTGACGTCGACGGGCAGGGGCGCCTGGTCCCCGCAGCGCTGGATGCCGCCCTCGCCGCCGGCACCGGACCCGCCCTGGTGTGCCTTCAAGCAGGCAACCTGCACTCCGGCGCCTTTGACCCTTTTACCGACGCCATCGCCGTCGCGCGCAAGCACGGGGCCTGGGTGCACATCGACGGTGCATTCGGTTTGTGGGCGGCCGCCGCGCCGGAACTGCGGCACCTCACCGCAGGCTTCGAGGAAGCAGACTCGTGGGGGACCGACGCCCACAAGACCCTGAACGTGCCCTACGACTGCGGCATTGCGATTGTCCGGGACGCCGCGGCGCTCCGCGCCGCCATGGGCCTGCACGCCAGCTACCTCGTGCAGGATGCCGAAGGCCCGGGGGACCCGTTCGAGAAGGTCCCCGAGCTGTCGCGGCGCGCCCGCGGAGTGCCGGTCTGGGCAGCCCTGAAAAGCCTGGGCCGCGAGGGAGTCGCAGCCCAGGTGGCCGGGCTCGCGGCTGCCGCCGCCGCGATCGCCGACGGTTTGGCAGCGCTGGACGGCGTGGAGGTCCTCAACGACGTCGGCTACACCCAGGTTTGCATCGCGTTCGGCGACGACGAGACCACCCGTGCGGTGACCGCCCGCGTCATCGAGGACGGGAAAGTATGGATGTCCGGTTCGCGCTGGCAGGACCGCGACATCCTCCGGGTCTCCGTGAGCAACTGGCATACCGCCGGTGAGGACGTCGCGACCGCCGTGGAGGCTGTCCGCTCAGCCCTGGCCGCCGTGCGGAATTCGTGACCATTCCCGGGGGCCCGGCGTGCCGGCCGCCTGCCCGCTCCTATCCGCCCTGGCCCGGTTCCGGCAGGGTATGCGGATGCGGCAGGCCCTCCAGCGTCCTCCCGGCCAGCGTGCTGGCCACCCACAGCGACCGGGCCAGGTCACCGTGGTGCCCCTGCGCGGCGTACCACAGCGCGTTGTCCACCTCCCTGGCGATGCCCCACTGCCGGGCCACGTCCGGGTCGAGGCCGGCGGCCGTGCTGAAATCGTGGCACCGCCGCAGCAGGCTTCGGCCGGCTTCCTTTACCGGCAGGTCCGGCAGGCGGTTCCACAGCAGGGGCGCGACGGCGAATTCCGGCTCGCCGATCATTGGCTGCGGGTCAATGGCCGCGTAACCGTCCCGCCGGTGTGGCCCGTCCGGCGCCGCCGCCGCCCCCGGACGGGCCAGGACATTCAGGAAATGCAGGTCCGTGTGGACCAGCAGGTCCCGGGCAGTCCTCCGCCCCACTGCGCCGCGGGTCTGGCACACCTCCAGGGCCGCCTCCAGCAGCCAGCGGGGGAAAGGCCGCCCCAGCTGCTCCCAGTCCGCGGGAAAGTCGTCGCTCCACTGCTCCGCTCGCGCTGCGATGTGGCCGAACTCCAGCCACTGCGGGCGCTGGTCCGGGACCAGCCCCAACTGCTGGACCAGGCCGCCCCACACCCGGACGGACTCCTCCATTGCCAGGCCGGCCAACGACCGGCCGGCGTCAAGGCGTTCCAGGAGCATGGCGCATGAGCCGGGGTCCGAGGCGAGCAGGGCCACCGCCCCCTGCCCGTTCCACAGTGCCAGCGCATGGCGCTCCACCTTGGCCTCGTCGTGGGGAAAGGCGATCTTCAGGGCCGCGGGGGAGCCGTCGTCCTGCCGGACCGGGGACCACCATGCCGCCGTGCCCGCTCCATGGGAGGCTGCCGGGTGCCAGGTCGACCTTAAGGCGCCACTGCGCCAGGCGGTCCTCCAGCAGCCCGGGCAACGCGGCGATCCAAGCCCGGCCCGCGCTGGTACGCGCGTACCGGGACTCCAGGTCCGGAGGGATGGAGACTGCCCGCCCCCGGGTCACCGGGTCAGACAACGCCCGAGGCGCCGAGCAAGTTGCCGATGAGGAACGTCGCCGCCAGCGCCAGGGCCCCGCCCACCACCACCCGGACGGCCGCCTTGGTTCTGGAACCGCCGCCAATCCATGCCCCCAGGGCTCCCGTCAACGCCAAGGCCACCAAAACCGATACGAACGTCAACGGGATCCGGAGCTCCGGCGGAGGAAGGAGGATCGCCAGCATGGGCAGGATGGCACCAATCGTAAAGGCGAGCGCCGAGGCGAACGCCGCGTGCCAGGGACTGACGATATCCGCTTCGTCGATGTTCAGTTCTGCGGCCAAGTGTGCGGCCAGGACATCATGGGCCGTGAGTTCTTGGGCCACCTTGGCTGCCGTCTCAGGTTTCAATCCCTTGGCCTGGTAGATGGCGGTCAACTCGGCCAGTTCCTCGTCCGGTTCTTCCGCCAGTTCCCGGCGTTCCTTCTCGATGAGGGCGCGCTGGCTGTCGCTTTGGCTGCTGACGGAAACGTACTCGCCCAACGCCATTGAGACCGCACCGCCCACCACTCCGGCGACACCCGCCGTAAGGATGGGGCCAGGTGCCGCGGTGGCGCCAGCCACGCCCACCACGATCGCCGCCACGGAGACGATGCCGTCGTTGGCCCCCAGCACGCCGGCACGCAGCCAATTCAGCCGGTGGGCTATATCGTCGCCGTGGGGTTCTGTCTCACGGTGGCGGCTCAGCGCCGGGGTCTCCGGATTGGTGCCCCGGGCATCGGCCGGTTCGTCCGCATTCATGCCTTCAGCAAACCATCCCGGACGCCCGGGTGCCACCCTTCCGGCGTGATCGCCCTGCAAGCGGGTGCCCTGGGATTCAACGGGGCGCAGATTGCGTTCAGGATGCTGCGGGGGAAGCCGTGGCGGGATCGCCGGCACGAAGCGCAGGCAGTTGCCCAACGTCCAGGATGAGGCCTGGAACCGGACCCGGGTCCGCGCCCCACCGCGCGGCCCGGACTGCAGTGGACTGCAGCGCACCCAACGCCCAGGCCCGGTCCTGCCCCTGGGACAATGCCACAGCATCGCCGTAGGCCGCCAGGGTCGCTGCTTCGATCCGGCCCAACCCCGCCGCAGGTGCGGCCAGGAAGCCGCCATCGAGAATGTAGCCCGGCTGCTGCGGCACGGATGCTCCGCAGGCACGCCGGAGCCGCGCTTCCGCTGACACCGCGAGGCCTTTGTGCTGACCCAGGAATTCCGACGCCGGGCCCGCCTCCGCCGGCCCGAGGCGGGGGAGGGCCGCCTGGTAGGCATAGATGGCCTGCTGCTCGGCGGCGGTTACGGCCGCCAAGGCCTGGCGCGCGTCCGCAGGTCCGCCGGGCCCGGGGGACTCCGCCGCGGCCGGCGGCGCCACGCAAGGTGACTCGCTGGAGGCACCCCCGGAGGCGCCCGCGTCCGGTCCTAGTGCCGTGCCCTGCGGCGCCGGCACTCCGGCCGCCGCAGCGAGCCTCCCGGCGGCGAGCAGCTGGGCGGTGCCGGTGCCGGCCAGGAGGCGGGCCAGGCCGCCGTCGGCCTCTTGTGCGTCCTTGACGCGGGTGGCGCCGCTGGCAGCGAGTGCCTGGACCAGCTCTGCCGTCCCCATGGCGGGTGTGGCCGGTACCGGCGACGGGGACGCTGACCCCCGCGCGCCAACGTCGGGGGAGGGGGACTGGAGTGCCCTGGCCTGGATGGTCAGCAACGTCACAACGCCGTCCGCCATGGTGGAATCCACGGCGCCGCTGGAGGCCAGGCCCTGTCCTGCAGCCCGCAGCTCCAGGGCGTCGCCGAGCGCCGCCGCCCTGGCCCGCTCCGAAAAGCCAGGCCCGGCCGGGGCGGGCGTTTCCGCGGGAACCAGGGCGAAACCGAGGCTCAGGACAACCAGCGCCGCCAAGGCGACGGCGGCGAAGCGGAGCGGGCGCAAGCGCGGGCGGCTGTCGTGGCGGCGGTCTTTCACAACAAACCATGGTGTCACGCTGCGGGGGCACCCTGGTGCACCACTGGGCCGGTAAAATAGCTACGCTAGTAAACACCACATCATCTATAGGGAGGGCGGCCGGCATCGTGAGCAATGCAGAAGCCACGGCTTCACCAGACCACACCGGTACGGGAAGCGGATCCGCACCGGCCCACAACCCCGAAGCCGCCCGGCTCCGGGCTCTTTTGGAGCCCGCCGTCCAGGCCAACCGGCTCTACCTTGAGGACGTGGCCATCAACATCGCCGGCTCGCACCGGGTGGTCAACGTCGTGGTGGACCTGCCGCAGGAGGAAACAGGCGGCGTCAGCCTGGACGTCATTGCCGACATCTCCAAGGTGCTCTCCGACGTCCTGGACAGCGACCCCAGCGCAGACACGCGCCCCTACGACCTCGAGGTGTCCTCGCCAGGCGTCGGGCGTCCCCTGACCGAACCACGCCACTGGCACCGCGCCCGCGGCCGGATGGTCAAGGTCAACGTGGTCCAGGGTGAGAACGTCACCGGGCGCATCCAGTCGGTGGGCGACGACGGCGTGACCCTGGTTCCCGAGGTCGCCGTCAAGAAGGGCATGAAGCCCCGGCAGGGCGAACCCGTAAAGCTTCCTTTCGACAGGATCCGCAACGGAAAAGTCGAGATCGAATTCAGCCACCTCTCCGAGGATGGTCTGGAACCTGAACACAATGGACCTTCCGAGGAGGCCTGATGGATATTGACATGAGCGCACTGAGACTTTTGGAGCGTGAGCGTGAAATCCCGCTGGACCTCCTGATCCCCACCATCGAGCAGGCGCTCCTGGTGGCATACCACAAGTCGCCCGGCGCCTTCGAAAAAGCGCGTGCCGAGCTGGACCGCAAGAGCGGCCACGTGACCATCTGGGCTGTCGAGATTGACGACGACGGGGCTCCGATCGGCGAATTCGAGCACACCCCCGAGGGATTCGGCCGGATCGCTGCCAGCACCGCGCGCCAGATCATCCTGCAGCGGCTCCGCGACGTCGAGGATGACAACGTCCTGGGCGAATTCAAGGGCCGCGAGGGCGAACTGGTGTCCGGCACCATCCAGCAGGGCAACAACCCGCACATGGTCCAGGTCAACCTCGGATCGTTGGAGGCGCTGCTGCCGCCGCCCGAGCAGGTCCCCGGGGAAAAGTACATCCATGGCAACCGCCTGCGCGCCCTGGTTATCGACGTCCACCGCGGCACCAAGGGTCCGTCGGTCACGCTGTCCCGCTCGCACCCGGGCCTGGTCCGGAAGCTCTTCGAACTCGAAGTGCCCGAAATTGCCGACCACTCCGTGGAAATCGTCGCCCTGGCACGCGAGGCCGGACACCGCACCAAGATCGCCGTGAAAGCGAACACTCCCGGGATCAACGCCAAGGGCGCCTGCATCGGGGAAATGGGCTCGCGGGTCCGCGCCGTCATGACTGAACTCAACGACGAAAAGATCGACATCGTCGATTTCAGCGAGAACCCGGCGACCTTCATTGCCAGCGCCCTCTCGCCGTCGCGCGTGAATTCCGTCACCATCACGGACGAAGCAACCCGGTCCGCCCGGGTGGTGGTCCCGGACTACCAGCTGTCCCTGGCCATCGGCAAGGAAGGCCAGAATGCCCGCCTGGCGGCAAAGCTGACCGGCTGGCGGATCGACATTGTCTCCGACGCCGCGGCGCCACGCGACAAATAACGTTCCGGGGCCGGTGGTTGCCGAACTCCGGCAGCCACCCGGTTTCGGGCAGAACGGCCCAAAGGGGCTAGAATAGATAAGACCGCGCCTAACGGCCGGCAGCCGTGTGCCCTGTGCATGCCAGTTTTCGGAACTCCGGAGGCCGGTGTAGCAGGCCAGCAGAATGAACGTCAGGACGATGACCGTGGCAGAAGTGCTTTCCACCGGGAGTCAGCCCGAACGTACCTGCATCGGATGCCGGAAGAAAGGCCAGCGGTCGCAGTTGCTCCGGCTCGTCGCCGAAGGCAGCGGGTCATCCGCTGTCCTGGTGGATGAACGACGCCGGATGGCTGGCCGGGGTGCTTGGCTGCACCCCAACGAATCGTGCCTGGCTCTGGCGATCAAGAGGCGAGCATTCGGACGTGCCCTTCCGGGCGCGACCGGGACCGCCGCCGTTGAACACCGGATCACGTCAGGCCCGGCCGTTGAAGTCGCCGCGGCGGCTGCAACACCAACCGTCCAACCTGAAAGCGGGTCAGAAATCTGATGGAAACCCGATGAGTTCCCAGCGATGAGTGCGTAACGATGACAACTTTGTTGCGCTCTGCAATGGGCCCTTCCGCAGTATCGGCGGCTGGGGTCCGCAGTAAGAAGTAGACGGTTCGTGCCTGGCTCGGTGCGGACCGAGACAGGAGAAATGTGGCCAAGGTCCGCGTACACGAGCTCGCCAAAGAGCTCGGTATAACTTCCAAAGATGCAGTGACAAAACTGCAGGAACTGGGCGAATTCGTTCGCTCCGCCTCATCCACCATTGAGGCCCCCGTTGTGCGGAAACTGCGCAACGCCTTCCCCGACGCCGCTGCCAAGTCGGCCGGCCCTGCCGCGACGCCCGCGGCCGCCCCCAAGGCGCCCGCACCCGCAGCAGGATCACGTCCCTCAGCACCGGCCCCCGGCCCTGCCGCGCCCAAGGCTCCGGCCCCCGCGGCGCAAGCACCGGCCGCGCCTGCCCAGGCTGCTCCGGCAGCTTCCGCAGCTGCAACCCCCGCGCCGGCCGCCCCCGCGGCTCCGTCCACGGGTGCCAAGCCCGGCGCCCGCCCTGCCCCCAAGGCAGAGACCCCGGCACCCTCCGCCCGTCCGGGTGGATCCACGCCGGGTGCCTCCGGCCCCCGTCCCGGCGGTCCCCGTCCGGGCAACAACCCCTTCGCCACCTCACAGGGCATGCCCCGTGGCCGCGGCGGAGACGGTGAACGCGCTCCGCGTCCGGGCAACAACCCGTTCGCCACCTCACAGGGCATGCCCCGTCCCGGCGGCGGCCGCGACGGCGACCGTCCCGGCGGTCCCCGTCCCGCAGCCGGTGCCGGTGGCCCCCGTCCCGGTGGACCCCGTCCCGCAGCCGGTGCCGGTGGCCCCCGTCCCGCGGCAGGCGCAGGCGGACCTCGCCCCGGCGCCCCGCGCCCGGGCGGTCCCCGTCCTACTCCCGGCATGATGCCCAACCGCACCGAGCGTCCCGCACCCGCAGGTGCCGGCCGTCCCGGCGGCGGCCGCGGACCCGGACGCCCGGGCGGCGCTCCCGGCACCGGTGGTCCCGGTGGCGGCGGCGGTGCTCCGGCCGGCGGTGGCTTCGGCAAGGGCGGCCGCGGCCGCGGCGGCACCCAGGGTGCGTTCGGCAAGGGCGGCGCAGGCCGTGGCAAGCAGCGCAAGTCGAAGCGTGCAAAGCGCCAGGAACTTGAGCAGATGAGTGCCCCGTCGCTGGGTGGCGTGAGCGTACCCCGCGGCGACGGCAACACTGTGATCCGGCTCCGCCGCGGTTCGTCCATCACGGACTTCGCCGACAAGATCGAGGCAAACCCCGCCGCGCTGGTCACCGTGCTGTTCCACCTCGGTGAAATGGCTACGGCCACGCAGTCGCTGGACGAGGAAACCTTCGCCCTGCTCGGCGAAGAGCTTGGCTACAAGCTCCAGGTGGTCTCTCCCGAGGACGAAGAGCGCGAGCTGCTCTCCGGCTTCGATATCGACTTCGACGCTGAGCTGGAAGCCGAAGGCGACGACGACCTCGAGGCCCGTCCTCCGGTAGTCACCGTCATGGGTCACGTCGACCACGGTAAGACCCGCCTGCTCGATGCCATCCGCAAGTCTGACGTTATGGCGGGCGAGCACGGCGGCATCACCCAGCACATCGGTGCTTACCAGGTCACCCACAACCACGAAGGCAATGATCGCAAGATCACCTTCATCGATACCCCGGGCCACGAGGCGTTCACCGCCATGCGTGCCCGTGGTGCGAAGGTCACCGACATCGCCATCCTGGTTGTAGCAGCGGACGACGGCGTAATGCCGCAGACCATCGAAGCGCTCAACCACGCCCAGGCGGCCAACGTGCCGATCGTCGTGGCCGTGAACAAGATCGACAAGGAAGGCGCCAACCCGGACAAGGTCCGCGGCCAGCTGACCGAGTACGGCCTGGTTCCGGAAGAGTACGGTGGCGACACCATGTTCGTGGAGGTCTCTGCCCGTCAGAACCTCAACATCGACGAGCTGCTCGAGGCCGTCCTGCTCACCGCGGACGCTGCCCTGGACATGCGCGCCAACCCGAACAAGGACGCCCGCGGTATCGCGATCGAAGCCAACCTGGACAAGGGCCGCGGTGCAGTTGCCACCGTCCTGGTCCAGTCCGGTACCCTCCGCGTCGGCGACACCATCGTGGCAGGCACGGCCCACGGCCGCGTCCGTGCGATGTTCGACGACGACGGCAGCGCCCTGACCGAGGCCGGCCCGTCCCGCCCCGTGCAGGTGCTGGGCTTGTCCAACGTGCCGCGCGCCGGCGACACCTTCTTTGTGACCGCTGACGAGCGCACCGCCCGCCAGATTGCCGAGAAGCGTGAAGCAGCCGACCGCAACGCCGCCCTGGCCAAGCGCCGCAAGCGCATCAGCCTGGAAGACTTCGACCAGGCCGTCGCCGAAGGAAAGATCGACACCCTCAACCTCATCCTCAAGGGTGACGTGTCCGGTGCCGTGGAAGCCCTCGAAGACGCACTGCTCAAGATCGACGTCGGCGAAGGCGTGCAGCTGCGCGTCATCCACCGCGGTGTGGGTGCCATCACCCAGAACGACGTCAACCTGGCAACGGTCGACTCCGCCGTCATCATCGGCTTCAACGTCAAGCCCGCCGAGCGGGTTGCCGAACTGGCAGACCGCGAAGGCGTGGACATGCGCTTCTACTCCGTCATCTACGCAGCAATCGATGACATCGAAGCAGCCCTCAAGGGCATGCTCAAGCCGGAGTACGAAGAGGTCCAGCTTGGCACTGCCGAGGTCCGCGAAGTGTTCCGTTCCTCCAAGTTCGGCAACATTGCAGGCTCGATCGTCCGCTCCGGAATCATCCGGCGCAACGCCAAGGCCCGCATCAGCCGCGACGGCAAGATCATCGGCGACAACCTCACCGTTGAGACGCTCAAGCGCTTCAAGGACGACGCCACCGAGGTCCGCACGGACTTCGAGTGTGGTATCGGTCTTGGCTCGTACAACGACATCACCGAGGGCGACATCATCGAGACCTTCGAGATGCGCGAGAAGCCGCGCGTCTAGGGTGTCCTAGCGTTACTGGTGCGGGGCCGTTGGATTTTTTCCGGCGGCCCCGCCCCTTCGCCGGACGGTTTTCGATCTTCGATCGCAAACCGTCCGGCTCCGATAGGCCCGATGCCACTCCCAGGCCGCCGGAAAAAACCCAATGGGAGTCCGTCGTAGGCTTGCCTTAGGCGCGTGGCAAACAAACCCGAGTCTGTGCGTTCGTCGTTTTGCGCCGTCGTACGTCCCAAATCTTTCTTCTTTTAGGAGTTGTTCATGGCTGATCCGGCACGTGCTGCTAAGTTGGCGCAGCGGATTAAGGTTGTTGTTGCTGAGGCTCTGGGCCGGAAGGCCAAGGACCCCCGGCTTGAGGGCATTACTGTTACCGACGCCCGGGTGACCAATGATCTGCAGCACGCCACTGTCTACTACACGGTCTTCGGCGACGAGACTGTCCAGGCCGACGCCGCCAAGGGGCTTGAAAAGGCCAAGGGTGTGCTTCGGCAGGAAGTCGGCCGGAACATCACCGTCCGGCTGACCCCCACCCTCGAGTTCGTGGCAGACCAGATCCCGGTTAACGCGTCCAACCTCGAGGAACTGCTGCGGGAAGCCCGCAAGCGTGACGCCGAAGTGGCCGCGCTGGCTGCCAACGCGCAGCACGCCGGCGACGCCGACCCCTACAAGGCCGACGTGTCAGACGACGTCGACATCGACGAAGACGACTTCGACGAAGAGGATACCGACCTCAGCAGCGACGGCGACATCGACGAGGACAGCAACAAATAGAATGCGTACGCAGGGCCCGGGAGCTGATCCCGGGCCCTGCTGCTTTTAACCCATCAGTGCCGCACCCCTAGTGCAGGTCAGCCTTGATGACCTTCCCGGACGGCGGCTGCGAGGGATCCCCGAGCGCGTCAGCCGTGGCGTAGAGCGTGTTACCGCTGATGTCGACGTCCGCGGGCATGTTAACAGCCAGGAATTGGGAACGGCTGCCCTCACACGTGAACTTCAGGATCTCACCGCCGAACAGCGACGCCACATACACGTCACCATTGCCGGACACCGCCAGGCCCGTGGGGCTGAGAATGTGGTCCGCCCAGAGGTCGGTGTCACCGTTCCACGGGTTGATCTTGAAAATCGCCCCGCGGGCGCCGAGTTCCGGTCCTTCCGGTCCGCCCGGCAGGGACGTCACATACAGCATCCCGTCCGGGCCGATCACCACATCGGTAGGCACAGGCTCGAACGCGTACTTATGCCCCACCACACAGTCCGGAACCGTCATGGTGTTCCCCTGCATGTCCACCGGGATCTTCAAACCTGCCGGAACGGTGGCCGGTCGTGGCGGCAGGACAGCGACCGTGTCGATGTCACCGTTCTCCAGGTTCACCTTGAGTATGGCGTTCATGCCGGCGTCGGCTACGTATGCTGTGTCATCCTTGACCGCCAAGGCATAAGGGTGGGAGTCCACCATGCCCGTGTACTTGGCCGGCGGGAACGCGGGCCAACCGGCAAGGCACTGATCGCTGACGTCCCGGCCAAACCCGTAGTGCTGGGATCCGTCCGGGTTGTGCCGCCGTTCGTAGTCGGCGAAGTTGGCGATGGTGTCCACATCGCCCTTGGCGTCGATCGACTTGAGGTACCCATGCAGCGCGGCGGGGTCTCCCTGGCCGGCGCCAACACTTTCAAGGTAATACGTGGTGCTGCCGCGGGAGTCCGAGCCGGCCACCTCCCATCCCTGGGGCGTCCCCGTCGCCAGGTCCTTCGCGGAGCCGTCCTTGCTGATACGGGTGAGTTTCCCGGCAAAGTCCTGGGACACCAGGACCGATTTTCCGGCACCTGCCGTGACGTGCAGGGGAGAGACGAGTCCATCTGCAAGGACATCGTAGTCGTGTGTGCGGGTGGATGCGGACGCGGGGCCAGCGGACGCCATGGCGGCGGCGGTGGCCGCGATACAGGCTAAGAGTGCGAGTCTTTTCTTCATTGGGTTCTCCGGGTGCGGGGCCCTTTCGGGCTGGATATGAAGCCTTGTAGAGGCAAAATGTTCCCCCGCGCGCAAGCGTAGGCTCCTACCAGCGGGTAGTCGTTGGGGTTAGCCCCCCTTCCTGGCCCCCTTTCCATCCCCCAACAGGGCACACGTGGCTAGGATCGTGCTATGACCTCCGAAGAGCACGGCACCCCCTCTGCGTACCTCGAACAGGCAGTGGACCTGGCAACGCGGAACGTCGGCCTGGGCGGGGGACCGTTCGCCGCTGTGGTGGTGACCCCCGACGGGCAGGTCCACGCCGGTGTCAACCGCGTCACCCGGGACAACGATCCAACCGCCCACGCGGAGGTCGTGGCCATCCGGGCAGCGGCGGCCGCGACGGCAAACTTCGACCTCACCGGTTCGGTGCTCTACGCAAGCTGCGAGCCGTGCCCCATGTGCCTGGCCTCGGCCTTGTGGGCCAGGATCGGCCACGTGTACTTTGCCGCAGACCGGCACGGGGCCGCGGCCGCGGGCTTCGACGACGCCCTCTTCTACGACTACTTCAACGGCGCCCGGCCGGACCTGATGCCGGTCACCCGGGGTGACATCCCGACGTCGGACCTCCCCTTCCAGGCATGGGGCGCCTTCGCCGACAGGACGGACTACTAGCCATGGAAACAGCGCTCATCGGCTGCACTGCCTGCGGAAAGACCAACCGGGTCCCCGCCCGGGCGTCCGGGCATCCGCGCTGCGGCAACTGCAAGGCGGACCTTCCGTGGATCGTGTCCGCAGGCGACGCAGACTTCGCCGCCGTCGCCGAGCAATCGCCACTGCCGGTGCTGGTGGACTTCTGGGCCGCATGGTGCGGGCCCTGCCGGATGGTCAGCCCGGTCCTGGACAAGCTGGCCCGGGAGCGGCCCGGAAAGATCAAACTGGTGAAGGTGGATGTGGACACCTCTCCCGGTTTGTCGCGGCGTTTCGATGTCCAGGCCATTCCGACGCTGATGGTGATCGTCGACGGCAAGGTGGTGGCCCGCCAGGCGGGCGCGGCACCGGCGGACGTCCTGCGTTCCTGGCTGGACCGGGCCCTCGCCGGCGCCCGAACCTGACGCCGGCGCCGAACCCGAGGACGGCCGCCAGGTCCCGCGCGCGCAGCTACCGGGAGGCTGCGGGAAGCCGCGACACGCCCTCGACGAGGTCCTGCTTCCGGCCGCACAACGCGATCCGCACCCAGCCCTCGCCGATGGAGCCGAACGCGGTCCCCGGCGCCAGCGCAACACCGGATCCCGCCAGGAAACGCCGCACCCAGGCTCGCACGTCGCCGCCCGTCACATGGGACATATCGGCCCACAGGTAGAACGCACCCTGCGCCGGGAGGAAACGGATCCCCTTGGCGGCCAGGACCGTCGAGGCGGCATCCCGGTTTTCCCGGTAATGCTGATGCGCGTGCCGGACGTAGTCCTGCGGTCCGGTCAGGGCGGCGAGCGCCGCATACTGCGGGGCAGACGCCACACACGACACGATCGACTCCATAACGTTGTCCATCTTCTGTTTGAGGCCCGGCGGGCAGATGAGCGCGCCAATCCTCAGTCCGGTGAGGCCGTACGTTTTCGACAGCGTCAGGGAGGTGAACACGCGGGCCCCTTCCGGGGTGCCGGCGTCGAACCGTGCCGGGCTCACGTGCGGCACATCGTAGGTGAACGCCTCGTAGCACTCGTCGGAGATGACCCAGAGATCGTGCCGGCGGGCCAGGTCCATCAGGTCGCGGACCAGGTCTTCGCCCAGGACGGCGCCCAGCGGGTTCGACGGAGAGTTGAGCACCAGCACCCTGGTGCGGCTGGTGATGAGGGCTTCGACGTCGGCCACCCGGGGCTGGAAGTTGTGGTCCGGGTGCAGCGGGTACTCCACGGGCACGGCATTGAGCAGCCGGCTGGTCATGGCAAAGGTGGGATAGCCCGGGTTGGGGATCAGGATCTCGTCGCCCGGGGCGAGCAGCAGGCTCATGGCGAAGTGCAGGCCCTGCTGCGCGCCGGACACTACGTAGACCTGGTCGGCGCCGACGTCGACGCCCTGGTCCTGGCGGAACCTGGCCGCGAACGCCTCGCGCAGCGCCGGGATCCCGGCGTTCGGTGTGTAGTTGGTTTCATCGCGGTCCAGGCAGGCAATGCCGGCATCCAGGACGTGGCGGGGGAGCGGGAAGCCGGGCTCGCCGATGCTCAGCACCAAGGCGCCGGGGGTGCGCCAGGCGGCCTCGGTGATCTCGCGGATCTGGTTGACGGGCACGTCGCGGACATGGGCGGCAAGCTCGGGCATGCCAGCCATCCTAGCCCTACCGGTCCGGCATCGGCTTGGCGTGCGGGCGCCCCAACCTGCGCCGATATACTGGGAGGCGTGCTTTCTGGACTGGTGATAGTGGACAAGCCGCAGGGATGGACCAGCCATGATGTGGTTGGCCGGATGCGGCGCCTCGCAGGTACCCGGAAAGTGGGGCACGCAGGAACCCTCGATCCCATGGCCACCGGCGTGCTGGTCCTCGGCATCAACAAGGCCACCCGCCTGCTGACCTACATCGTTGGCACTTCCAAGACCTACACGGCCACCATCCGGCTGGGCCAGTCCACCGTCACGGACGACGCCGAGGGGGAGGTCACCGCCACGGCCGGCACTTCCGGCGTGGGCGAGCAGGCAATTTACGACGGCGTCGCAGCCCTCACCGGCGGGATTGAGCAGGTGCCCAGCAGCGTCAGCGCGATCAAGGTCAACGGCGAACGCGCCTACGCACGGGTGCGCTCCGGCGAGGACGTCAAGCTCGCCGCGCGCCCCGTCACCATCCACCGGTTCGAGGTCCATGCCGTCCGGCGGGATCCGGATGCGGATGTGATCGACCTCGATGTCACCGTTGAATGCTCCTCCGGCACATACATCCGTGCCCTCGCCCGGGACCTCGGCAACGCCCTCGGCACCGGCGGCCACCTCACCGCCCTCCGCAGGACCCAGGTGGGCCCCTACTCGCTGGACCAGGCGCGAACCCTCGAAGAACTCGCCGAAGAACTCACCATCCTGGAAATGTCGCAGGCCGCCCGGACGCTGATGCCCAACCGCGAGCTGACTGCGGAGGAAACCACGGAAATCTCTTTCGGCCGGCGGATCGCTGCCGGGGCCGCCCCCGGCACCCCGGGCACCGCCACGGCGGACCACCCGGCCGCAGCCTTCGCCCCCGACGGCACCCTGGTGGCCCTTCTCGCCGATGCGGGCAGCTACGCCAAACCTGTGCTGGTCTTTGCCCCAGGGACCGGCCCGGCCGCGACCGCCGCGGAGGCATAAGCGTGGATGCATATTTTTGGATCATCCTGGTGGTCGGCCTGGTGTCCACGGCGCTCTGCCTCGGTGCGGGAATCCTCAAGAAGGCGCCCAACGACGTCACCATCCTCTCCGTCGCCGCCGTTGAAGTGGCCCTGGTGGTCTACCTGGTGGGATCCATCGTGCGGGTCATCGCCGGCGAACACATCGCGGGCGAGGCCTGGGAATTCTGGGGCTACATGGCCACCGCCATGCTCCTGCCCCCGGCAGCGGCGTACTGGTCCATCCTGGAACGGACCCGGTGGAGCAACTTTGTCCTGGCCGCCGTCGGCGTCACCGCATTGGTGATGGCCGCGCGGATGAACCAGATCTGGTACTGAAGTGGAAGAGGCAGCACAATGAAAGACCAGCAGGCCCGTCCGGCCGCCGACGCACCCGCCCGCAACACCCGCAACACCGGGCCCGGCAGGTTGCTGATTGCGGTCTACGGGGTTTTCGCGATCTCCGCCACGGCCCGCGCCGGCTACCAGATCCTCACCAAATTCTCCGAGGCCCCGCTGGCCTACCTGCTGTCGGCCTTCGCCGCCCTGGTGTACGTGGTGGCCACGGTCTCCCTGGCCAAAGCAGGCAGCACCTGGTTCAAGGTCTCCGTGGCGGCGGTTCTGGTGGAACTGGCGGGTGTCCTGGTGGTGGGGACGCTGAGCGTCCTGGACTCCGTGCAGTTCCCGCACGAGACGGTCTGGTCCTTGTTCGGCCGCGGCTACGGCTTCATTCCGCTGCTGCTGCCCATCCTCGGGCTGGTGTGGCTGTACCGCCGCCGCCCCTCGCAGGCCAAAGCGGCGCCGTGAATCCGGGTAACCTTGAAGAGTTCCGCGGCCGGCGTGGCTCCGGAACACCGATTTTGCAGGCAGCTTAAGGCGAGGGTGATGGTCTACATCTGGAACGATCCGTCCGATGTCCCGGCGGACTTCGGCCCATCCGTTGTCACTTTCGGCAACTTCGATGGCGTTCACCGCGGCCACCAGCAGGTGCTGTCCCAGCTGATCCGCTCGGCCCGCCTCGCGCACGCCAAGGCCGTGGCTGTCACCTTCGACCCCCACCCCGCGCTGATCCACCGCCCGGAGGCTGCGCCGGAACTGATCATGGGCCTGGAGGACAAGCTGGAGGCCCTGGGCGAGCTCGGCCTGGACGCCGTCCTGGTGGTCAAGTACTCGCTGGACCTCGCCAGCCTGACTGCAGAGGAATTCGTGGAGCAGTACCTGGTGGACTGCCTGCACGCCAGCCACGTGGTCATCGGCCACGACGCCCGCTTCGGCCGGGGCAATTCCGGTGACCTGGACACCATGAAGGCGCTGGGCGAAAAGTTCGGCTTCGACGTCCAGGTGATCAGCGAGTTCGGCTCCGAGGGCTACCCGCTGCACGGTGATGAAGCCACCGACCGGCGCTGCTCGTCCACTTGGGTGCGCGAGGCGCTGCAGGAGGGCGACGTCGCCACGGCGGCCGCCGTGCTGGGCAGGGCCCACCGGATGCGCGGCGAAGTGGTCCACGGTGCCGCCCGTGGCAGGGCGCTCGGTTTTCCCACTGCAAACCTCGCCTCCAATGCTTCGGGACTTATCCCGGCGGACGGCATCTACGCAGGCTGGCTGGTGGACCAGGCCGGAACGCGCTGGCCGGCGGCGATTTCGGTGGGGTCCAATCCCACGTTCGACGGCGTCAGCCGGCAAGTAGAGGCGCATGTCATCGACAGGCCCAAGGAAGCCGTGGAGGACTTCGATCTGTACGGCCAGACAGTGATCGTGGAATTCGTGGAACGGCTGCGGGGCATGGTGGCCTATCGTGGCCCTGAGGCTCTGGTGGAACAGATGCGGCTGGATGTGGCCCAGGCCCATCAGCTCCTGGGCGCCCGCTGACAGCATTGCCCGGGCCACAACAACGAAAGGCAGTGCGTGTCCGTCCAAAAGAACACCCGCAAGCTCGATGACGGGATTGTCCGCGACTTCAGTTCACGGATGAGCTACGCCTCCTACCTGCAGTTGCCCACGCTGCTCAGTGCCCAAAAGCCGGTCAGCGAGCCCGAACACCACGACGAGCTGCTGTTCATCATCCAGCACCAGACCACGGAGCTGTGGCTGAAGCTGGTCCTGCACGAGCTCCGCAGCGCCGCCGCTTGGCTCCGGGCCGACGACCTCGGGTCGGCGCTGAAGGGCATTGCCCGGGTCAAGCACATCCAGAAGACGCTCACCGAACAATGGTCCGTGCTGGCCACCCTCACACCCACCGAGTATTCGCAGTTCCGCGGATTCCTGGGGAATTCCTCCGGCTTCCAGTCCGCCCAGTACCGGGCGGTCGAGTTCGTGCTGGGAAACAAGAACCGCAAAATGCTTCCGGTCTTCGAATCGGATCCCGAGGCCCACGCCATGCTGGCGGAACTGCTCGCGGCCCCCAGCATCTACGACGAATTCCTGGCCTATCTGTCCCGGCACGGATTCGAGGTGCCCGCCGCCGTCCTGAACCGGGACGTGACCCGGGCCCATGAGTTCACCCCGGACCTGGTCCCGCTCTTCAAGCACATCTATGAAAACGCGGCAGAGAACTGGGCTGCCTATGAAGCCTGCGAGGAACTGGTGGACTTGGAAGACAACTTCCAGCTCTGGCGTTTCAGGCACCTGCGCACCGTCCAGCGGACCATCGGCATGAAGACAGGCACCGGCGGTTCCAGCGGCGTAACCTTCCTGCAGAAGGCCCTGGAACTGACATTCTTCCCGGAACTATTCGCCGTCAGGACGGAGATCGGACAATGAGCATCCACCACCACAACCCCACCGGCCTGACCACCGAAGCGCTCCACCGCCGGGCCGCGGAACTGGACGGCCAGGACCCGCTGGCGGCCTACCGGGACCACTTCATCGGCACGGACACCCCGCTGTCCTACCTTGACGGCAATTCCCTGGGCCGGCCGTTGAAGCGGACGGCCGACGACGTCGCCGCCTTCGTCCGGAACGAATGGGGCGGCCGGCTCATCCGCGGCTGGGATGAGCAGTGGCTCGCCATGCCGCAGGCCATCGGGGACCAGCTGGGCCGGGCCGTGCTGGGCGCGGACCCGGGACAAACGATCATCGCCGATTCCACCACCGTTGTGCTCTACAAGCTGATCCGCGCCGCACTGGCTGCCGTGCAGGACCCGGACCGCAACGAGCTCGTGCTGGATACCGGGAACTTTCCCACGGACCGCTACCTGGTGGAGGGCATCGCCCTGGAGGAGGGGCTGACCCTCCGCTGGATCGATCCCGATCCCGCCGCCGGGGTGACCCTCGACCAGGTGCGCCAGGCCACCGGGCCGCGGACCGCCGTCGTGCTCCTGAGCCAGATCGCCTACCGTTCAGGGCACCTGGCGGACCTGCCGGGAATTACTGCGGCAGTGCACGACGCCGGCGCGCTTGTGGTGTGGGACCTTTGCCATTCCGCGGGCTCGGTGGAGATCGGCCTGGACGGCGCGGCCGTGGACTTCGCCGCCGGCTGCACGTACAAGTACCTCAACGGCGGCCCCGGCTCACCCGCCTTCGCGTACGTCAACGCCCGGCACCTGCCGGCGCTCAACCAGCCCATCTGGGGTTGGATGGGCCGCAAGGACGCGTTCGAGATGGCCGCCGGCTATGAACCGGCCGCAGGCATCCGCGGCTTCCTCAGCGGCACCCCCGCCATCTTCGGCATGATCGCCATGCAAGGCACCCTGGACCTCATCGAGGAGGCCTCGATGGCTGCCATCCGGGAGAAGTCCGTGGAACTGACCGCCTTCGCCATTGAAGTCTTCGACGCCTGGCTCGCCCCGCTGGGTGCCGAACTGGCTTCGCCCAGGGACGCGGGGGAGCGGGGCGGCCACATCACCGTGGACCACCCGGACTTCAGCAAAGCCACCGTGGAAGCACTCTGGGAAGGCGACGTCATCCCGGACTTCCGCTCACCGCACGGCATCCGGGTGGGTTTGTCGCCGCTGAGCACCAGCTTCGACGAGGTGCTCAGCGGCATGGCCGCCATCCGGGACAGATTGCTCGGCTGACGCCCGGTGGCGGACCGGGCCGCTGCTCCGCCTGCACTGTTTCGACAACGTTAGGCCCGGCCCGGTAAACTGGACGATGGATCCGGCTGCAGTCCGTGGCGGCTGGGTCCGGTCGTTGGCGGCCTGCCCGGGTTTTCCGGACCGGGACGTACGCGGCAGACCCGGCAGTGAGTTACTGACCTGGGCCCTCACGGCACATCCCAAGGAGTTATTGTGGCACTTGACGCCGCTGTAAAGCAGTCCATCATCAAGGAATACGCAACCGCCGAAGGCGACACCGGTTCACCCGAGGTCCAGGTTGCTGTCCTGACCCAGCGGATCAAGGATCTGACTGAGCACATGAAGGAGCACAAGCACGATTACCACACCCAGCGCGGTCTGCTGGGCATGGTTGGTCGCCGCAAGCGCATGCTTGGCTACCTCAAGAAGACTGACATCGCCCGCTACCGTTCGCTCATCGAGCGCCTCGGCCTGCGCCGCTAGTCTGGCTTTGGGGCGGCCCAATCCACATGGATCGGGCCGCCTTCTTCAAATGAAAAACTAAACAGGAGGATCAACCGCATCACGCATTCGCGGTCCTCGGTAGTGATCCCCGGGAACGGCTTCGTTGACTGAAGCCGGCGGCCCGTGGGTCTCGATCGATGACCGGGTGCAAGGGCCAGTAGACAGATGCTGGGCTGGGTTGATGCGGCTGGACTTCCGTGAAACAGAAACGGAGGTGACTCTCTTGGAGGGTCCCGAAATCCAGTTCTCAGAGGCTGTCATTGACAATGGCCGCTTCGGCAAGCGTGTAATCCGCTTCGAAACCGGCCGCCTCGCCAAGCAGGCCGCCGGCGCAGCCATGGTGTACATCGACGACGACACCGCGCTGCTGTCCGCAACCACCGCAGGCAAGCACCCGCGTGAAGGCTTCGACTTCTTCCCGCTGACGGTCGACGTCGAAGAGCGCATGTACGCTGCCGGCCGCATCCCGGGCTCGTTCTTCCGCCGCGAAGGCCGCCCCTCCACCGAAGCCATCCTGGCCTGCCGCCTGATGGACCGCCCGCTGCGCCCGGCCTTCATCAAGGGCCTGCGCAACGAGGTCCAGATCGTGGTGACCGTCCTGGCCATCAACCCTGACGAGCTGTATGACGTCGTGGCCATCAACGCTTCCTCGATGTCCACCCAGCTGTCCGGCCTGCCGTTCTCCGGCCCGATCGGCGGCGTCCGCGTTGCCCTCGTCGCCGACGAGCACGGTTCGCAGTGGGTTGCGTTCCCCAAGCACTCCCAGCTTGAGAACTCGGTCTTCAACATGGTGGTTGCCGGCCGCGTTGCCGGTGACGATGTCGCCATCATGATGGTTGAAGCCGAAGCCACCGACAACTCCTGGAACCTCATCAAGGAACAGGGCGCCACCGCCCCCACCGAAGAGGTCGTGGCCGAGGGCCTCGAGGCCGCCAAGCCGTTCATCAAGGCTCTCTGCGACGCCCAGGCCGATCTCGCCGCCCGCGCCGCAAAGCCCACCGTCGAGTTCCCGGTCTTCCTGGACTACGAGGATGACGCTTACGCCGCCGTCGAATCCGCTGCGGCCGACAAACTTGCCGCTGTCTTCCAGATCGCCGACAAGCAGGAACGCGACAACGCGTCCGACGCGCTCAAGGACGAGGTCACCTCCTCCCTGGCCGGCCAGTTCGAAGGCCGCGAGAAGGAACTCTCCGCAGCCTTCCGCTCCGTCACCAAGCAGGTAGTGCGCCAGCGCATCCTCAAGGACCAGATCCGCATCGACGGCCGCGGCCTGACGGACATCCGCCAGCTCACCGCCGAGGTTGAGGTCCTGCCCCGCGTCCACGGCTCGGCCATCTTCGAGCGCGGCGAGACCCAGATCATGGGTGTCACCACGCTGAACATGCTCAAGATGGAACAGCAGATCGACTCGCTGTCGCCGGTCACGCGCAAGCGCTACATGCACAACTACAACTTCCCGCCGTACTCCACCGGTGAAACCGGCCGCGTGGGCTCGCCCAAGCGCCGCGAGATCGGCCACGGCGCCCTGGCAGAGCGCGCCATCGTGCCGGTGCTGCCGTCCCGCGAGGAATTCCCTTACGCCATTCGCCAGGTGTCTGAAGCCCTCAGCTCCAACGGTTCGACGTCGATGGGTTCCGTCTGCGCCTCCACCCTGTCCCTGCTGAACGCCGGTGTGCCCCTGAAGGCCGCCGTCGCCGGTATCGCCATGGGCCTGGTCTCCGACCAGGTCGACGGCCAGACCCGCTACGCAGCCCTGACCGACATCCTCGGCGCCGAAGACGCTTTCGGTGACATGGACTTCAAGGTGGCCGGTACCGCCGAGTTCGTCACGGCCATCCAGCTGGACACCAAGCTCGACGGCATCCCCGCTTCGGTTCTGGCAGCAGCACTGAAGCAGGCCCGCGAAGCACGCCTTCACATCCTCGAGGTCATCAACTCGGCCATCGACACCCCGGACGAGCTCTCCGAGTTCGCACCGCGCGTCATCGCCGTCAAGATCCCCGTGGACAAGATCGGCGAGGTCATTGGGCCCAAGGGCAAGATGATCAACCAGATCCAGGAAGACACCGGCGCTGACATCTCCATCGAGGATGACGGCACGGTCTACATTGGCGCCACCAACGGTCCGTCTGCAGACGCAGCACGCTCCGCCATCAACGCCATTGCCAACCCGCAGGTTCCGGAAATCGGCGAGCGTTACCTGGGCACGGTCGTCAAGACCACCACCTTCGGTGCCTTCATTTCCCTGACCCCGGGCAAGGACGGCCTCCTGCACATCTCCGAGCTGCGCAAGCTGGCCAACGGCAAGCGCGTGGACAACGTTGATGATGTGGTGTCCGTCGGCCAGAAGATCCAGGTGGAAATCACCAAGATCGATGACCGTGGCAAGCTGTCGCTTTCCCCCGTGGTAGCTGAGGAAGAGGCTTCGGCCGACACCGAGCGCGCCCACACCACGGAGCCTGCTGAAGGCGCCGACGTCTAACAGCCCGGGCTTGGCACCAGCATGAAACGGCGGGACCGGTGGATGATCCACCGGTCCCGCCGCTGTTACGATGGCAGCCAGATCCGGCTGCCCGTCCTGAAAGGCTTCAATGACTGTTGTACCCCTGCCGCTTGAGCAGAACCACGCCGGCGACACCCTGGTCCATGGCTCCGACGGCGGGTCCGAGGTCCGCCGTTCCGTGCTGCCGGGGGGAGTGCGGGTACTGACGGAAGCGATGCCGGGCCAACGGTCGGCCACGATCGGATTCTGGGTAGGTGTCGGGTCCCGTGACGAGGCGCCCGGCCAGCATGGCTCCACGCACTTCCTTGAACACCTGCTGTTCAAAGGCACCCGCCGGCGCACCGCCCTGGAGATCGCGTCGGCATTTGACGAGGTGGGCGGCGAATCGAACGCCGCCACCGCCAAGGAAAGCACGTGCTACTTTGCCCGTGTCCTGGATTCGGACCTGCCCATGGCAATCGACGTTATTGCGGACATGATCACCGGCGCGGTCCTGGATCCGGACGAAATGGAGCAGGAACGCGACGTCATCCTCGAAGAAATCGCCATGGACAGCGATGACCCCACCGACGTTGCGCACGAACACTTTGTTGCCGCAGTCCTGGGCAGCCACCCACTGGGACGGCCGATCGGCGGGACCCCTGCAGCGATCAAGGCCGTGGCCCGCGACTCCGTCTGGGACCACTACCGCAAGTACTACAAGCCCGAGGAACTGGTCATCACCGCCGCGGGCGGCCTGGACCACGAGGTTGTCTGCGGACTGGTGGTGGACGCCCTTGAATCCGCCGGATGGTCGCTCGAACCGGACGCGGCCCCGGTCAGCCGGCGCCCCACCGAACGCGCCCTGATCACCGGAACGGCTGGCCTGCACGTGGTCAAGCGTGCAGTGGAACAGGCCAACATCATCATGGGGTGCCCCACCATTGTTGCCACGGATGAGCGCCGCTACGTGATGAGCGTCCTGAACGCCGTCCTGGGCGGCGGCATGTCCTCCCGGCTGTTCCAGGAAATCCGCGAGAAGCGCGGCCTGGTGTACTCCACCTACTCCTTTGCCTCGTCCTACGCCGACGCCGGTTACTTCGGGATGTACGCGGGCTGCACGCCGTCCAAGGTCCGCCAGGTGCTGGACCTGCTGGCCGTGGAGCTCGACAAACTCGCGGAGCGCGGCATTTCAGACGATGAACTGCGCAAGGCCGTGGGACAACTCGGCGGCGGGATCGTCCTGGCGCTGGAAGACACCGGGTCCCGAATGTCCCGGTTGGGCCGCGCCGAATTGGTATCCGGCGAATACCAGGACATCGACGAAACCCTGCGCCAGATCAAGGCCGTCACCGCGGAGCAGGTCCAGGAACTGGCCGCCGAACTCGCCGCCGCGCCGCGCACGGTCACCGTGGTGGGCCCGTTTGACGAGACCGAGACGTTCGGGCTGTAGCAACCTGGCGGTGATCCGGCAGGAGCGGCACTGGTGGCATGGCGCCGAAAGGACCATCCTGAGTTACAGGATGCCACTGGCAGATGGCCATGAGGTCGTCCGTTCCGAGGAGGTGGCGTGAGAGAGCAGGGGCCAGGACTTGAGCGCGGACATCCGGCGTTATCGGGCCTGCTGGGTCACTGGAGGGGCAGCACCCGGGTAACGGCCGGTCCCTGGGGGCCGGAACACCGCGTGAACGCCGAGGTGTCCTACACTCTGGTTGCCGGCGGTCTTGGTGTGGTGCAGAGCTACCGGCACGTTGAACCCGACGGCAGCCATTTCGAAGGCCACGGCATCTTCACGATCGATCCGGTCCACAACGATGTGCTGTGGTACTACGTGGACAGCGCCGGCGTTCCGCCCGGCAGCGCCACCCGCTGCACTTGGCGCGACGGTGTCCTCCGTGTTGAACGCCGCACCGCCGGAAGCTGGACACGCCACTCCATCGAGGTGGCGGACGATGTCCTGACGCACGTCACCGAACTACGTTCTGTCGGGCAGGACGACGGCGGCGACGCCCCGGAGGCCGGAACCGACGGCAATGAATCGCCGTACAGGCCATTCATGCGCTCGGAGTTCCACCGCGCCTGAGGCATGGGCTAGGGCGCCGCCTCGATGATGCGCGTTTTCGGCGCACCGGCGAGGGCAGGGGCGTTGGCGGGCGAACGCCATACCTCTGTTCGAAGGTTCGTCAGCAGCTGTTCTGCCTGGGCCAGGTCCGCGAAGTCGAGTTCTACAACAATGTATTGCGGTTCGCCCACGGGCCGACCTATCCGGTGCGCGAGAACCCCCGACGCGGACCGGCCCACCGGATCCCGGTCGAAGGCTGCCTTCCAGGTGCTGAAATCGGTGATGCTGTGTTCGATCTGCAGGGTGAACATCCCAGTCTCCTTACTCGTCCCGCCAGGTTGGGGGCCCTCCACCCTGCTAAAGCTAGGCGGTCCAGGCTGCGCCGGATATCCCAGAATTCTGGGCGGCAGCGCTTCCCGGTTGCCCGGGACGGTCGGAGGGCATACTTGGAACATGACCAAGGGCTGGGCTGGAAACCGGAGCCAGGAGCGCATCCGGCTCCTGGCAGGCTCGTACCTCGATCACCAAGCACTGCGCACAGCGGTTGTGGCAGAAGTGGCCACAATGGTGCCTTTCGATGCATTCGTTTGGCCGTTGTGTGATCCCGTCACGACGGTGGGGATGGCGCCGAGGGCCAGGATTCCCTGCCCCCAGGAATTGCCCACACTTATCCGCCTTAAGTACCTCTCGGAGGCCGGCCGCTGGACCGAGTTGATGCATTCGCAGGAGCCGGCGGCATCCCTCCTGAAGGCAACACAGGGAGAGCCCTCCCGCAGCCCGGTGTGGAGCGGGGTGTTGCAACGCTATAGCGTCCGCGATGTCCTGTCCGCCGTGTTTGCCGACAAGTATGGGTGTTGGGCCTGGCTCGATTTGTGGCGGACAGGCGATTCGGTCCCCTTCACGGATGAGGACACTGCATACCTGGGCGAGCTCGCAGAGGTAGTGACCGCCGGCCTGCGGAGGTCCGTGGCCAGGCAGTTTTGGACTCCACGGGAACCGGAAGCTGCCCCGGACCCGGCAACCGGCGCAGGAGCCGGGCAGCCCGGGTTGCCGGAGCAGGCTGTCCTCACCTTGGACGATGATCTGGCGATAGCTGGCCGAACGGCTTCCGTGGACGACTGGCTGCAGCTGCTTCAGCCTGGCCCGGCCCCTCACGATCATGTGCCGGCTGAGGTGTTGAACGTTGCTGCCCAGCTGGCGGCAAGGGAAGCGCAGGTTGACACCCACGCCGCGGAATGCAGGGTCTACGTCGGGGCGGGCCGCTGGGCCTCCCTGCGGGCCAACCGCATGGAGTCCGGAGTGTCCCGCACCACTCCACCGGTGGCAGTGACGATTCAGGCCTGCACGTCCGCCGCCCGGCTTGACATGTTTGTCCGGGCGTTTGGCCTGACACCCCGGCAGGGGGAATTGCTGTGGCTCACTGCTACAGGGGCCGATACGGCAGCCATGGCGGATGCCCAGGGCGTGACGCCGTACACGGTCCAGGACCAGTTCAAGCAACTCTTCAAGGCTTGCGGAGTCCACAGCCGGGCGTCACTGCTGGCCATGGCACTGGGAACGGGGCCCGCGTCCAGCGGTGGGCCATCGGCCCCTGTACCCACCCGCTGACGCACACCCCTGGGGAAGTACTACGACAGGAGCACGTCCCAATGTCCCGCCGGGTCTGGCGGCAGGAGGAACGGCATGGCGTAGAAATCGTCCCACAAAGGATCTGTCGGCGGGAGTTCATCCGGCTCAAGCAGGTTGCGGCCAGGCGGTTCCTCGGCTGGCTCGTCCGGCCACTCCAGCGTGTCTGTCACTAACTGGCGCCATAGCGGCAGTTCTACCGGCAGTTCCGATGGTGGTTCCATTGGTCCCACTTCGTCCGCTGTCGCCGGTGCGCCCAACCCGGCTGGGCCCACCTCTGGTGCGTCCAACGCTGTCGGTGCGGACTTCCCGGAGACGATGGCCTTCGGCGCCAGGATTCCTGGTGGCCAGTGGGTTGGTTGGGGGTCTGGGTGTTCGGGTTTGTAGTGTCGGCCGGTGGGTGAGGTCCAGCCGGGTGGTTCATTCGGGGTCGCCGCGTCGGGGACCCAGGTGCTGGTGTGTTTGAGGCGGTGATGTTTGGGACAGAGCTGTGCCAGGTTCTGGGCACCGGTGGTGCCGCCGTGGTGCCAGGGGTTGAGGTGGTCGGTGTCGTTGTCGGGGGTGTTGTTGGTGCAGCCGGGGAAGGTGCATTTGCGGTCCCGCAGCCGGATCCATTTCTTGATGGTCTCCGGGAGCCGGTAGCGGGTGCGGCCGATCTCCAGGGGCGCCCCGTCGCGGGGGTCGACCAAGACCCGGTAGAACGATTCCGCCCCGCCGGCGACGAGTCCCCGTGCCATGGATGCCGGGATCGGCCCGAACCCGTCCAGCACGGCGGGTTCATCGGTGAGGCCGAGCAGCGAGAACACCGGGACCGTGACCAGGACATCGGCCCGCGGTGTGGGGATTTTCCCAATGCAACGCGTGTTTCCGGCATCCTCACCCTCAGCAGCTCCGGCACCAAGGAGCAGGGACGCGGCGACGTCGGCGCGCAGCTGGGTCAGGGTCCGCTCTTCCGCAGGGCTTTGGAGGCCGCGGGCGGTGGCGGTGCTCCGGTTCCAGATGGCGCACGCGGTATCCCCGGGCAGGTAGAGCGAAACCCAGGCCATGCCGTCCCGGTCCGGGGCGTAGTCCATCCGCCGGTCCGCCACCCCCTTCACATGCCGTTTCTCCAAGGACTCAGGGTGGTGGCGTTCCCGCCAGGCCCGGACCTTCGCCCGGAACCTGGACGGGACAAGGTCACCGGGCGCGGCGCCCCGGGCCGGGTTGGGCGCGTCGGGGTCGAAGAAGTGCGCCACCAAGCCGGCGGCAGAGTCGGGGGTGAGGCCTTCGGTTTCGTCCGCCACAATCCGGGCGTGCTGCCACGACACCGCACCCGCAGCCAAGGCCTCAAACACAAGTGGCAGCGAACATACCCGCCGCGACTGCTCCACCAACGCCCCCGCCGCCCCCGAACTGACTGTCAGGACCCCGGCGATCTCCTCCACCACCGACATCTCCGCAAACGCGCGCTCATAAACCGGAGCATCCGGCGGAAGCAGGGCATGCTGGAACCGGACGCAGTCCGCCACATCCCGCGCTTTCACCGCCGCCAGCTGGGCCTCCAACCGGGCCACGACCTCAAGCCTCTCCAGACATAACCGGTACCGCCGCCGCAACACATCCACGTCAGCACCAACATGAGCGCCCGAAGCCAAGGAATCATCTTCCAGAGCCAGCCCGCGGAGGGCGGCAACAGAGGCAGAAACATCCTCGATAACCGCCTCAACACTTGTGCCTATCCCCATGACAACATCATCCAACAGGGGTCTGACATTCAAAGCGGACGCAGCTTTGGCAGGGCGGGCCAGCCGCTGCCCAGGCGCCCGGACGTGCTTGGATTACTACCCGCCGGCAAACGGGGGAAGAACGTCAACCACGTCGTCGGGGCCAAGAACCGTTGCGTGGTCCCGGACGGCTACCTCGTTGAGCAGGAAGCTGCTGCGGGACAGGAGCCGGGGGAGCGGAGGGGTCCCTGCCGGTGGCTCGGCACGGGGCACAGCCAGCACCGCCTCCAAAAGATGGGCAACGGTGGCACCATCCGGCAGGTCGAACTTTTCTTCCTCCCGGCCGGCGGCAGCGCGTGCGGCAGCGAAGTAACGTACAAGCATTCCTGTCAGCCCCCGATGGCGCTCATGCTGCGGTCCGGCTGGACGAAGTCCGGGGCGTCGAGTCCCACGTGGTCCATGCCGTGGGCCTTTGGCTTGAGCCACATGGCATCCTGCCACCGCTGCGCCAGCTCATCATCAGTCGCGCCAGAGCGCAGCAGGCCCAGCAGGTCGAATTCCTCGCGGGAGAACAGGCAGCTCATGATCTTGCCCTCGGCGGTGATCCGGGTGCGCCGGCAGTCAGCGCAGAACGGCTCGGTGACGGAGGCGATGATCCCTACCGTTCCCAGCACCGGACCGTCAGCCTCCAACGGACCGGCCGCCCGTCGTCGTACGTCAAAGCGCTCGGCCGGGGCACCGTCACGTGCCCGGGCATCGGGGCTGAGGACATAGTCCCGGGACAGCAGGGCGCGGATCTCGGCGGCCGTGATCATGTTGCGCCGGGTCCAGCCATGGTCGGCGTCGAGCGGCATTTGTTCGATAAATCGCAGTTCATATCCCCGCTCCAACGCCCACGTAAGCAGTTGCGGCGACTCGGCGTCGTTGATGCCGCGCATGAGGACAGCGTTCAGTTTCACCGGGCCCAGGCCTGCCGCCCAGGCAGCGTCCACACCGGCCAGGACCTGGTCCAGGAACGGCCGCCTGGTGAGTTTGGCGAACGTTTCCTCATGCAGCGAATCCAGTGAGACATTGATGCGGGTCAGCCCGGCCGCTTTGAGCGGGGCCGCCTTCTTGGCCAGGCCGACACCGTTGGTGGTCATCGAGATGGGCAGGTCCGGATGGTTGTTCCGCAGCGCCGAGATGATGTCCACGAGGTCGTGCCGGACCAGCGGCTCGCCGCCCGTCAGCCTCAGTTCACGCACCCCCAGCTGATCCACGCCGACGCGGACAATCCGGACGATCTCCTCAGCAGACATGACGGCCTGCTTCGCGAGCCATTCCAGGCCTTCCGCCGGCATGCAGTAGGTGCAGCGGAGGTTGCACTTGTCCGTCAGGGACAGCCTCATATCCGTGGCGCGGCGGCCGTAGCGGTCCACCAACCCGTCCGGTGCATCCGCGGGGCGGCGTGCGGGAACGCCGGGCAGCGCCGGTGCTGCTTCCTCCCGCGGCTGCGGCATGCCTAGCTGGACAGTCATGGATTCAGGCTACGCCACGTTGAGCCGCCCATCACACCCGTGACTGCCCGGGTGCCGGTCACACGTGCGGGGGCAGTGCCGGCGGGGGGTGGCAAACCTATGCTGGAGGTGTGAAGAGTTCCCTGCACCGGAGGGCGGCGGACGACGACGGCGAGCGCGTTGGGGAGCAGCCGGAACGTCCTGTGCCGCGCAAGGCTGCCACGCGGGCCATGGGCAGGTGGGCCGCCGCCGCAGGAATAGTCGCCGTTGCCGGCGGCGTTGCCGTAGGGGAGTTGCTCGCAGGCTTTGCCAGTCCTTCTGTGTCGCCGCTGACGGCAGTTGGTGGTGCGGTCATCGACGCCGTCCCGCCGGGCGTCAAGGACTGGGCGGTATCGGTCTTCGGGACGGCGGACAAAGCTGCGCTCCTGGCGGGCATGGCGCTGGTCATCGCCGTCCTGGCCGCGCTGGCGGGTGTGGTGGAGTTCCGCCGAGGCTACCGGGGTGCGGCCGTGGTGGGCATCTTCGGAGCCGTGGGAGCCGCGGCTGTCCTCACCCGGGCCCAAATGACGCCGATCGCCGTGGCGCTTCCGCTCGTGACCGCTGTGGTGGCCGTGGTGCTGCTGCGATTCCTGATCGGAAAGCTTCGCGAATGGAACGCGGGAGCTCCTGAACCGGCTGGGCCACGCAGTTCCCGTCGGAGTTTCATCCAGGCCCTTGCCGGCACAGCGACCGTGTCCGCGGCGGCCGGAGTCCTGGCCGGCGCATGGCGCGGGGCGACAAGCGCCGTCAGCGACGCCAGGGCACGCATCACCCTGCCGGCCCCGGCGTCACCCGCGCCGCCGGTTCCGGCCGCCGCCGAGCTGGGCGTGGCCGGAGTGACGCCGTTGGTCACGCCCAACCGGGAGTTCTACCGGATCGACACCGCCCTGTCCGTTCCGGCAGTCAACCCTGACACCTGGGCCCTGAAAGTCACCGGCATGGTGGACCGGGAGATCCAGCTGTCCTACGCGGAACTCCTGGCGAAGCCGCTGACCGAGCGCCACATCACCATCGCCTGCGTCTCGAACGGCGTGGGCGGCGACCTGATCGGGAACGCCCGCTGGCTGGGCTGGCCGGTCCGCGAATTGCTGGCCCAGGCCGGCCCCCACCCCGGGGCGGACATGGTGCTCTCCAGGAGTTCCGACGGCTGGACGGCCGGGACGCCCCTTGGGGTCCTCACCGACACCAGGGACGCCTTGCTTGCCGTCGGCATGAACGGGGAGCCGCTGCCGCTCGAACACGGCTTTCCCGTCCGGATGATCGTCCCGGGACTCTACGGCTACGTGTCCGCCACCAAATGGGTCACCGAACTCAAAGTCACGACGTTCGCCCAGGACGCCGGGTATTGGACCCCTCGGGGCTGGTCCGAGCGCGGCCCGGTCAAGACGTCCTCCCGTATCGATGTGCCGCGCAGCGGACGTCCGGTCAGCGCAGGGTCCGTGGTCTTCGCGGGCGTCGCCTGGGCCCAGCACACCGGTATCCGGGGCGTTGAACTGAGGACCAACCGTGGACCGTGGCGGGCAGCCGAACTCGCCGCGGGCCTGTCAACGGACACCTGGTACCAGTGGAAGCTGGCCGTGGACCTCACCCCCGGGCAGTACGAGGTCCAGGTCCGCGCCACGGACCTGACGGGCCAACCCCAGGAGGAAACGGAGCGGCCGCCCGAACCTGACGGGGCCACCGGATTCCACACCGTTAGAGTGGACGTTAAATCCTGAAGTCCGCGACCTAAGGCGTACCCATGACCAGCCCCTCCCCGCACGGCCACCCGCCCGAAGGCCACGCCCGGCACCCGCGGGAGCACGCCCGCTCCGTCGGTGACCATGCGGCCGCCGTCGCAGCACTCCTGCAGCCGCTCCGCGCGGCAGGACGCGTCGAAACCCTGCCACTCGGCCAGGCCCTGGGCCGCGGGCTGGCGGCCGATGTGGCCGCGCCCGTCAGCCTGCCCCCGTTCGCCAATTCGCAGATGGACGGTTACGCCGTCCGTTCCGGCGATATTCCCGACGGCGGCGCGGACCTCCGAATTATGCCCCCGGTAGCCGCCGGATCAACGCCGTCCGCGCTCGAACCCGGGACTGCGGCGCCCATTATGACTGGTGCCGTGATCCCGGCGGGGGCGGACGCCGTCGTACCCATTGAACGGGCCGTGCCGGACCACTTCCTGGAACCCGCCCGGGGTGGCACCGTCAGGCTGCCCGCCACCGGACCCGGCACGTATGTGCGGTCCGCCGGCAGCGACATCGGGGCGGGGGAGCGGGCCTTGGCGGCCGGGACCTGCCTGGGGGCGGCCCAGCTGGGCCTGCTTGCCGCCTTGGGCCTGGCCGAGGTGCCGGTCTATCGGGCGCCCACAGTCTTGCTGGTCACCACCGGGGACGAAGTGGTGGAACCCGGCCGGCCCCTCCCGCCCGGGAAGATCTACGATTCCAACGGGACCCTCCTCGAAGCCGCCATGACGCAGGCGGGCCTCTCCGTCCGGCGGGCCGGTATCGCCACCGACAATCCGGACGAACTGCGGACGCTGCTGCGCGCCCGGGGCCAGGGTGCCGATCTCATCGTCACCACCGGCGGGGTCAGCAAGGGCGCCTATGAAGTGGTGCGGCAGGCCATGGTGGATCAGCCCGTCGATTTCCTGCACGTAGCCATGCAGCCCGGCGGGCCCCAGGGCCTGGGAACCTTCGACGACGTCCCCTTCCTCGGGTTCCCCGGCAATCCGGTCAGCTGCCTGGTGTCCTTCGAAGTGTTCCTCCGCCCCGCCCTATCGGGGCTCCTGGGCGCACCGGCGGCCAGGCTGCCGCTGCGGGCACGCCTGGCCCACCCGCTCACGTCCCCCGGCCACAAGCACCAGGTCCGGCGGGGCAGCTTGCAGCCCGGGGGCGCCGTGCGGCTTGAGGGTGGTGAGAGTTCCCACCTGATGCATGCGCTGGCGGGCTCGAACGTCCTGGTCCACGTCCCCGCCGGCGTCACGGAACTCGGCGCCGGCGATGAGGTGGAAGTATGGATGCTGTGAACGCAGAACAGACCCCCGCCCTGACGCACCTGCGCCAGGACGGCAGTGCCCAGATGGTGGACGTCTCTGCCAAAGCCGAGACCACCAGGGAAGCCACGGCCACCGCTACTGTCCGGACCACCACCGGGGTCATGGAACTCCTGGGAGCAGGCGGCCTCCCCAAGGGCGACGCGCTGGCCGTGGCCCGGGTGGCCGGCATCATGGCCGCCAAGAAGACGCCCGACCTCATTCCGCTTTGCCACCCGTTGCCCCTGTCCAAGGTCACGGTCGATTTTGACCTCGGTCCCGATACGGTCACCATCAGTTCCACTGTGAAGACCCGGGGCGTCACCGGCGTGGAAATGGAGGCCCTGACGGCTGCGTCCGTTGCGGCCCTGAGTGTTTACGACATGATCAAGGCCGTGGACAAGCACGCTGTCCTGACGGACATCAAGGTGCTGGCCAAGAGCGGCGGCAAGAGCGGAGACTGGGCGCTGTGACCAACCCCAACACCCTTGGCGCCCCCGAGCCGCACCGGCATGGCGACGTGCAGGGACGGAAAGCCGGCGTGGTGATCGCCTCCACCCGCGCCGCAGCCGGAATCTACGACGACGAGACCGGCCCGGTGATCAGCGATTGGCTGGCCGAACACGGCTTCGATGTCTTTCCGCCGATGGTGGTCCCGGACGGAGAGCCCGTAGGAGCTGCCATCAGGGCGCTCCTGACCCAGCGCCCCGCCGTCGTGATCACCAGCGGCGGGACCGGCCTGAACCCGGACGACCGGACTCCGGAGGTGACGCTGCCCCTGTTGGACCGGGAGATCCCGGGCATCATGGAAGCCATCAGGCGGGCCGGCGCCGCCAAAACCCCGCTGGCCGCCTTGAGCAGGGGCCACGCCGGCGCTGCCGGTGCAACCTTTATTGTGAACCTGCCCGGTTCACCCAAGGGCGTCATGGACGGGCTCTCCGTCCTGGACCCTGTGATCGGGCATCTCTGCGACCAGCTGGAAGGCGGCCATGGGCACTGACGCGGCATTCGAGGTGGTCCGGGCAGTCCTCAGCGCGGACCCCATCTCTGTTGACCAGGCGATTGCCGCGGTGGAGAGCGACACCGCGGGTGCGGTGGTCAGCTTCAGCGGCGTAGTACGCAACCACGACGCCGGCAGGGCAGTCGAGCGGCTCAGCTACAGTGCCCACCCCACGGCACACCAGGTGATGGCCGACGTCGTGGCCCGCCTGGTTGCCGAGCAGGACGCTGCGCCAGGCGCAGGCGGCGACGCCGTACGGCAACCCGTCCGGATCTGGGCGGCGCACCGGATCGGCATGCTGGAAATCGGCGATCCCGCCCTGGTGTGCGCGGTTTCCGCAGCACACCGTGGCCAGGCTTTTGCCGTTTGCTCGGAACTGGTGGACCGGATCAAGGAACAGGTTCCCATCTGGAAGGAACAGTTCTTTTCCGACGGCACCGTCGAATGGGTCGGCGCGGACGGCTGATGCTTGCTGCGTCCGCGGACCGGCTCGTCCAGGCCGGCGTGGTTGTCCGCTCCGTTGCGAGGTAACGCACAGTGACCGGTTCCTGCGGCAACCGGTCCCGCCGGTAGGCTGGATGGCATGATCGAACAACACTCCGCCCCCAAGCTGGTAGCCGTCCTGGGCGCCAACGGGCGCATGGGCGCCGAGGCCGTAAAAGCCGTCGAGGCCGCGCCCGACATGAAGCTCGTCGCAGCCCTGGGGCGGGGTGACTCGCTGGAGCAGTTGACGTCCTCCGGCGCGCAGTACGTCGTGGACCTCACTGTTCCCGAGAGCACCGAAGCGAACGTCCGCTTCGCCGTCGACCACGGCATGCACGCCGTGGTGGGCACCACCGGCTGGGACGCCGGCCGCCTGTCCGCGCTGGAGTCCGTGCTGGCCGGGCACCCGGAAACCGGCGTACTCATCGCGCCGAACTTTGCCCTGGGATCCGTGCTGGCCTCAGCTTTCGCGGCGAAGGCCGGCCAGTACTTCGAGTCCGTGGAAATCATCGAGCTGCACCACCCGGACAAGGTGGACGCGCCGTCGGGCACCGCCGTCCGGACCGCCCAGCTGATCGCCGCCGGGCGCAGCGCCGCGCAGGTGCCGCCCAGCCCTGATGCCACCACCAGCGAACGTGCCGGCGCCCGCGGCTGCGACGTGGATGGCGTCCGGGTCCACAGCGTCCGGCTCCGGGGGCTGGTGGCGCACCAGGAAGTCCTGCTGGGGGGCCCCGGCGAGCAGCTGACCATCCGGCACGACTCCTTCGACCGTGCCTCGTTCATGCCCGGAGTGCTCCTGGGTGTCCGGAAGGTCGCGGCGCATCCCGGCCTGACGGTCGGCCTGGACGGTTATCTGGACCTGGGGCTCTGACCATGAACGGGCTTGTTGGCGGTTTCCGGAAGAACCGCACCAAGATCTGGGTGGGAGCGGTGACGCTGCTGCTGGTCTTCTACCTGGTGGTGTCCTTCCAACGCTCACTCCTTCTCCTGGCGGACAGCAACCTCACGGCGAAAGCCATTGGCGCGGCGTACCTGGTGCTGCCCGTCGTGGGCGCATGGGCGCTGATCCGCGAGCTGATGTTCGGTGCCCGCACCGAGCAGATGGCCAAGGTCCTGGAAGCCGAAGGCGGATTGCCGGTTGATGAGCTGCCGCGCACGCCCGGCGGACGGATCGTCCGTGCGGCGGCAGATGCCGAGTTCGAAAAATACCGTGCCGAAGCCGAATCGGCACCCGACGACTGGCGTTCCTGGTTCCGGTTGAGTTGCGCATACGACGCCGCCGGGGACCGCAAGCGGGCCAGGGCCTCCATGCGCGACGCCGTCCGGTTGTTCACCGCGGCGTCCTAGCAGCGGCCGTTCCAGCGGCCGGCGCGCGCCGCTGGCCTCCTGCGATGGGCATTTCTGCCCATCGCAGCTGCATGCCGCCCGCGGTACGTTCGTGTGGCAACACTTTCCGGCTTGGGGGGCGGAGATGGGTTTGGCGGGTTCTCCGCCACGGTCGTCCCTTGAACCCCGCTTGCCCGCACCCATCCCGCATGAAGGACGATCAATGAGCCAGCCCCAGTACCCCCATCCCCGGCACCCCCAGCCGCCCCACAGCGGACCGGCCGTGCCCCCGGTCCCGCCGGCACCCTCTCCGTTTGGCGGGACGTACCCATTGAGCCCTCAGGAGGAGTACCGGCCGGACGCCTACCCCCAGGTTCCCTACGACGACGGGCCGCGCAAGTCCTTCGTGGCCACCTGGCTCCTGTCCCTGCTCCTGGGCACTTTCGGCGCGGACCGCTTCTACCTCGGCAAGGTAGGCTCCGCCGTGGCCAAGCTGCTGACGGCCGGCGGCCTGGGCATCTGGGCCATCGTGGACCTGGTCATGACGTTGACCGGGAACACCCGGGACATCCATGGCCGCCCGCTGGAGGGCTACCCGGAAAACAAGAAGAAGGCTTGGATCATCACCGCCGTCGTCTGGCTTGTGGGCGCCATTACCGGGATCGTGCTGGCTATTGCCTCCATCGCAGTGGTTGCCGCTGCCGTTGACGGCTTCAACGTCCCGGCCCAGGCGCCCCTCCCGGCGTCCCAGACAGCTCCAGCGCCGTCACCGGGCACGTCCACGGGCGCGAACTCCTTCGTGGTCACCATGTCCGAGGGCAACACGGTGAGGGTCGGGGTGCTGGATTCCATCTACGCCGCAGAGATTCCCGGCATGTCCTACCTGAAGCCGAAGAACGGCGGATTCCTGGCTGTGCAGGTGTCCTGGGAGACGGTGACGGGTACCAGTTTTGTTACTCCGTCGAACTTCAGCGTCTTTGACGGGGACGGCAAGGAGGGTGAGCTGATCTACCTGGACCAGGAAGTCGGTGGCCTGCAGACCGAAGAGGTGGGCGCCGGTGATTCGCGCCAGGGCGTCATCGCCTTCGACGTCAAGAAGGGCCCCGTCAAGGTGGTGGTCAACAATGACTACGGCGACCAGGTGTCCAGTTTCACCTTGACCCCGCAGTAGCAGGCCACGGCAGCACGCCGCGGCCGAGTTGGCCCGCGGCGTGGCCCAGCCATTCCAGCGGGCCACGCCACGACAACCTGGCAAACACCACGCCGACAGTGATGGCAACGGCGGCGTGCACGAAGTACATGCCATCCTCGGTCCAGCCTGCCGGCAGGGGCTTCAGGTAGAAGTTCGACAGTACCCAGACGTGGACCGTGTACAGGGTCAGTGTCATGGCCCCTGCGCCGCGCAGGGGCAGCAGCAGGTCCAGGTCAACCCACTCGGCCAGCCGCCCCAGCAGGAGGCATGCGCCGATAACGGCTGCGGCCACCGCCGAGGTGTGGAGCAGGTCAAGGGGGGTCCCGGAATGCGGTGCAGCAGAGGCCAGCCACCACCAGGAGCCGTCCTGCGGGAGCCCGGCCAGGTTTACCTGCAATACGCTGCCCAGCGGGTAGCCGGGGGCGTTGACGACTTTCTCCAGGGCGGCCAGGCCACCCCAATCCTCGATCGCGGCCACCCCGATGGCCTTGGCGAGGACGGCCATCACCGTTCCGCCCACCAGCAGGAGGACAGGGACCAGTGCCTTGGCAAGGACCAGGCGGCCGATGGCCAGGCCCACCAGCAGGTAGGCCAGCCACTGCACCACCGGGTAGTAGCCGGTCAGGAAGAGGTCACCCAGCAGCTGGCCCGGCGTCCCCAGGTCCTCCCACCGCGGGTTGTGGCCCAGCCTCAGGGGCGGCTCGGCGGCAAGGAGCCAGGGGCGGAGCAGGTAGGCCAGCACGGGCGATGCCAGGATCCAGCCTGCGGCCCAGGCGCACAGGCTCTTGACGCCCAGGCCCAGGAAAGGCAACACGCACAGGAACAGCACGGCGTAATGGACCAAAATGACTGCCACGTTCAACTCCAGGCCGCCCAGGGTAAGTCCGACGGCGGCAATCACCATGGCGCGGAGCGCCACGCCGCGGCGGGCCTTCGCGAGATCGGGACCGGCCAGGGGTTGGTGCTTTCCGGTAGACAAGGCAAGTCCCACCCCGGCCAGTACGGCGAAAAGGGCCGCGGCCCTTCCGGAGAAGGTGAGGCCGATCCAGGTGGGGGTGAGGTTGGCGTTCGACTCGAACGTTGGCAGCAGGTGCGTGGCCATCATGCCCAACAGTGCGAGCCCCCGGGCTGCATCTATGCCGCGAAGACGGCCCGGCTGGTTCCGCCCGGGGGCCTTTCGCGACCGGGTGGCCGGGGTGCGGGACGTCATGACCCGATCGTCTCACATGCCCGCGCGGTGAGGTTCTCAAGCGATGTGCAGGGCGCCCGTCCGCGGACGGCCGTGCCGGGGCGGCGGGCCGCGAACCCCTTGTGTTCGAATATATGTTCGAATAACATGGCGGTATGGACACGCCATCATCCGGATCACCCGCCCGGCGGGAAAGCCTGCAGCCGGCACACGCCCACTCCGTCAACCTGCCGCTGAGGGCAATGAGCCCTGGCGTGGTCGACTATCTGTTCCGTCAGTTGGTGTCCGGGCGGCCGCCTGAGGACCTGCAGTGGGAGCGGGAGGGCATCACGCTCGCCGCCCAGCCGGAAGGCGCAGAACTCGCCCGGCGGCTGTCCGAGACGGATATCGACGCCCTGACGCCCACCGAGCTGTTCCATTACGTGCGGGCGGCGCAGCGGCTCGCTGCCTGGGCGGAGGACTTGCGGCAGGCCGCCGTCGGCCGTTATTGCCACGCCGGAACCGACGCGCCGCGGCCCGGCAGCCGGGCTGTTTGACGCTCGTCACGCCCGTGGCATTGTCCTAACCAGCCGGGGACAGGGTAACGTTTTTTCCATGGCTGATTCTTCCGCGCACATCCCTGCCCTCGGTACCCTCCTGACCGCCATGGTCACGCCGTTTACCAAGGACGGCGCAGTGGATTACGACCAAGCGGCTGCGCTGGCCAGCAAACTGGTCGACGACGGCTGTGACGGGCTGGTGGTCACCGGCACCACCGGTGAGACCTCCACCCTGACGGACGAAGAGAACCTCGGCATGTTCCGCGCAGTGAAGGACGCCGTGGGTGGCCGCGCCGCGATCATCGCCGGTACCGGCACCAACGACACCGCGCACTCGGTCCACCTTTCCAAGCAGGCGGCAGCCCTCGGCGTCGACGGCCTCCTCCTGGTGACCCCTTACTACAACAAGCCCAGCCAGGCAGGGGTCCGGGCCCACTTCGAAACCGTTGCCTCCGCCGTGGACGTTCCCGTCATGCTTTACGACATTCCGGGCCGGTCCTCCATCGCGATCGAGCCCGACACCATGATCCGGCTGGCCCAGCACCCCAACATTGTGGCCGTCAAGGACGCCAAGGCGGACCTCGTTGCGGCAACCCGCGTCATGGCGGAAACCGACCTCCTGTTCTACTCCGGCGACGACGGTCTGATCCTTCCCTGGATGGCGCTGGGCGCCGTCGGCCTGGTGGGCGTCACCACGCACGTGGCCACCCGCCGCTTCCGCGAACTCATCGACGCCGTCAATGCCAACGACCTCGGCACCGCCCGGAAGATCAACATCGAGCTCCAGCCGGTGGTCCGGGCAACCATGACCCGCGTCCAGGGGGCCGTGGCGGCCAAGCAGATTCTTAAATGGCAGGGAGTCCTGCCCAACTCGATTGTCCGTTTGCCCCTCGTGGAGCCGGACGAAACCGAGATCGAAACCATCCGCGGGGATTTGGCGGAAGCGGGGCTGGTCTTCTCCTGAGGCTAAGACCGGCACCCTTCCGCCTGGAAAGTAGTGCATTATGACCCAAACTGCCCTTACCGGCCTTGTCACCCCTCCGCGCCTGC
Organism: Pseudarthrobacter sp. NPDC058196; assembly: GCF_042882685.1. Taxonomy (NCBI): domain Bacteria; kingdom Bacillati; phylum Actinomycetota; class Actinomycetes; order Micrococcales; family Micrococcaceae; genus Pseudarthrobacter; species Pseudarthrobacter sp. NPDC058196. The sequence continues at coordinate 62,772 of NZ_JBHVVN010000008.1, read as the reverse complement.
CCCAGGGGACGCTCCGGATCGTTCCGCTTGGCGGGCTGGGGGAGATCGGCCGGAACATGGCCGTGTTCGAAATCGACGGCAAGCTGCTGATCGTGGACTGCGGTGTCCTCTTCCCTGAGGAAACCCAGCCCGGCGTCGACCTGATCCTGCCTGACTTCTCCTACATCGAGGACCGGCTGGACGACGTCGTGGCCGTCATCCTCACGCACGGCCACGAGGACCACATCGGCGCTGTGCCGTACCTGCTGCGGCTGCGCAACGACATCCCCCTGGTGGGATCGCAGCTGACCCTCGCCCTGATCGAGGCCAAGCTGCAGGAGCACCGCATCCGGCCCTACACGCTGACCGTGGAGGAGGGCCAAGTGGAGAAGTTCGGCCCCTTCGAATGCGAGTTCGTGGCCGTCAACCACTCCATCCCGGACGCCCTGGCCGTCTTCCTCCGCACCGCGGGCGGAACCGTCCTGCACACCGGCGACTTCAAGATGGACCAGCTGCCGCTGGACGGCCGGATCACCGACCTCCGGCACTTCGCCAAGCTGGGCGAGGAGGGCGTGGACCTCTTCATGTCCGACTCCACCAACGCCGACGTGCCCGGATTCACCACGGCCGAGAAGGAAATCGGCCCCACCCTGGAGCGCCTCTTCGGCCAGGCCACCAAGCGCATCATCGTGGCGTCTTTCTCTTCCCACGTCCACCGCGTGCAGCAAGTCCTCGACGCAGCGGCCAAGCACAACCGCAAGGTGGCCTTCGTGGGCCGGTCCATGGTCCGCAACATGGCCATCGCGGAAAAGCTTGGCTACCTGGACGTTCCCGCCGGGCTCATCGTCGACATCAAGAACATCGACAACCTGCCGGACAACCGCGTGGTGCTGATGTCCACCGGTTCCCAGGGCGAGCCCATGGCCGCCCTGTCCAGGATGGCCAACGGCGACCACCGTGTGGTGGTGGGCGACGGCGACACCGTCATCCTGGCCTCCAGCCTCATCCCCGGCAACGAGAATGCCGTGTTCCGCATCATCAACGGCCTCCTGAAGCTCGGTGCCGACGTCATCCACAAGGGCAACGCGAAGGTCCACGTCTCCGGCCACGCAGCCGCAGGTGAGCTCCTGTACTGCTACAACATCCTTGAGCCCTTGAACGCCATGCCCGTGCACGGCGAAACCCGGCACCTCATTGCCAACGGCAAGATCGCCATCGAGTCCGGCGTGCCCGAGGCGAGCGTCATCCTTGCCGACAACGGGACGGTCATCGACCTCCGCGACCACCAGGCAGACATCGTGGGCCAGGTCGAGGTGGGCTTCGTCTACGTTGACGGCTCCAGCGTGGGCGAGATCACCGACGCCGACCTGAAGGACCGCCGCATCCTGGGTGATGAAGGGTTCATCTCCATCATCACGGTCATCCACCGCGCCACCGGCAAGGTGGTATCCGGTCCGGAGATCCACGCCCGCGGCGTCGCCGAGGACGATTCCGTCTTTGACGACATCATCCCCAAGATCAACGCGGCCCTGGAGGAAGCAGTCCAGAACAATGCCGACCACACCAGCCACCAGCTCCAGCAGGTGGTGCGCCGCGTCGTGGGCACCTGGGTCAACCGCAAGCTGCGCCGCAAGCCCATGATCATCCCCGTGGTCCTCGAAGCCTGAGTGCACCAGCGCAGCCGTCTGCGCGACTGACCTGCGCGGACAACTTTCCTGCAGATCCGAAAAGGCCCGGTTCCTGGTGGACCGGGCCTTTTCGCGCGTCCTGCCAGGTGCGTCCGGGAGCCCCGGCGGGCGGCCCGGCAGCCCCGATATCCCCGGAATCACAGCATGCTTCCGGTACCGTGGCTACTATGGCCACACGTACTACTTCCGCGCCCAAAGGTACCGGCAGGGGCACTTCCGGCAGCAAAGCCGGCAGCTCCACAGGCCGCGGAACCGGCTCCACCGCCGGCAAAACCGGGCGCGGCGGCTCAACCAGCACCGCACGCACCCGCCAGCTTCCCGCCGTCGAACACCACCAGCCCTGGCTCCTGCGCGTGGTGGGCGGGGCGTGGCTCGGAGTCGGGCACCTCGTGGGCGGGGGAGTACGCCGGATCGGCCATGACGTCAGCGACCTCCCCGCCGAGGAACGCCGCGACGGTGCCGCGCTGTTCAACCTGGCCCTGGGTGTGTTCATTGCCACGTTCGCCTGGTGGGGCCTGACGGGCTGGTTCCCGGACGCCGTCTACGCCGTGGTCAACGGAACCTTCGGCTGGCTCTCCCTGCTGCTTCCGCTCATGCTCTTCGTCTGCGCGTTCCGCCTGTTCAGGCGCCCATCGGACGGCCGGGGTAACAACCGGGTGGGCATCGGCTTCCTCATTATGACCTTCGCCGGCTGCGGGCTGGCCCATATCCTCGGGGGCCAGCCCACGGTCGCCGATGGCTTCGACGGCCTCCGCAAAGCCGGCGGCATGCTCGGATTCCTGGCCGCCACCCCCTTGGCCGCCATCCATCCCGCCGTACCGGTGGCGCTCTACGGGCTGCTGGCTTTCGTTTCGCTGTTGATCATCACGGCCACCCCGTTCACCGCCATCCCGCGGCGGCTCCGAGGCGCCTACGAGCACCTCATGGGCATCGACCTGATGGACCAGGAACCTGGCGACATCCACGACCGCAGCTACCTCGAACGGACAGCCCCCGCGGCGCCCAAAAAGAAGAAGCGCAGGCTGTTCGGCAAGGACCAGGAGTCCGACGCCGGCCTGGAAGGCTACGTGGGCGACGAAGCCTTCGAACATGCGGTCATCGACGACGACGAGCCGGAGCCCGCGCGGCCCGCACCGGGCGTCCGGCGCCCCACCCAGGCGGAGATCGCCGTCGAAAAAATCAAGGCGGCGCAGGGCCTGGGCGCCGGCGCGGCGCCTCCGGCCGAGAATGCCACCGAAGCCATCCCGCTGGTCATTCCCGGCGCCGCGGCTCCCGGGAAACCGGGCGCCGCACCCACGGTGCCCTCGAACCCTGTAGCGCCAGCTCCGCCACCGGTGCCCATCCCGCAGCGGACCGAGCAACTCTCCCTCGCCGGGGACGTCACCTACACGCTCCCTGCCTCGGACTACCTGACTCCAGGGTCCATCCCGAAGGAACGCACCGAGGCCAATGACGCCGTCGTCGCCGCCCTGACCGACACCCTGACGCAGTTCAACGTCGATGCCACCGTGACCGGCTTCAGCCGCGGCCCCACCGTCACCCGGTACGAGATCGAGCTCTCGCCCGGCACCAAGGTGGAACGCGTCACCGCGCTGTCCAAGAACATCTCCTATGCCGTGGCGTCCAGCGACGTGCGGATCCTCAGCCCCATCCCGGGCAAGTCCGCGATCGGCATCGAGATCCCCAACACGGACCGCGAGACGGTCTCCCTGGGCGATGTGCTCCGCAGCCAGAACGCCCGCCGCACGGACCACCCGATGGTCATGGGCGTCGGCAAGGACGTCGAGGGCGGCTACGTAGTGGCCAACCTCGCCAAGATGCCGCACCTGCTCGTGGCCGGCGCCACCGGTGCCGGTAAGTCCTCGTTCGTGAACTCAATGATCACTTCCATCCTGATGCGCGCCACCCCGGACGAAGTCCGCATGGTCATGGTGGACCCGAAGCGCGTGGAGCTGACCGCCTACGAGGGCGTCCCGCACCTCATCACGCCGATCATCACCAATCCGAAGAAGGCCGCCGAGGCTCTGCAGTGGGTGGTCCGCGAGATGGACGCCCGCTACGACGACCTCGCCAACTACGGCTTCAAGCACATTGACGACTTCAACAAGGCCGTCCGCGCCGGCAAGGTCCACCCTCCGGTGGACTCCAAGCGCGTCATCCGCCCGTACCCGTACCTGCTGGTGATCGTGGACGAGCTCGCGGACCTCATGATGGTGGCCCCGCGCGATGTCGAAGACTCCATTGTCCGCATCACCCAGCTGGCCCGTGCCGCCGGCATCCACCTGGTCCTGGCCACCCAGCGCCCCTCCGTGGACGTAGTGACCGGCCTCATCAAGGCCAACGTGCCTTCCCGCATGGCCTTCGCCACGTCCTCCGTTACCGACTCCCGCGTGGTCCTGGACCAACCGGGCGCCGAAAAACTGATCGGCCAGGGCGACGCGCTGTTCCTGCCCATGGGCGCTTCCAAAGCGATGCGCGTCCAGGGCGCCTGGGTCACCGAGTCGGAGATCCACAAGGTGGTGGAGCACGTCAAGGGACAGCTCCAGGCCGTCTACCGTGATGACGTTGCCCCAGAGGCGGAAAAGAAGCAGATCGACGACGACATCGGAGACGACCTGGAGGTGCTGCTGCAGGCCACGGAACTGGTGGTCACCACGCAGTTCGGCTCCACCTCGATGCTGCAGCGAAAGCTCCGCGTCGGCTTCGCCAAGGCCGGCCGGCTCATGGACCTCCTCGAATCCAGGGGAGTGGTGGGCCCCTCCGAAGGCTCCAAGGCCCGCGACGTCCTGGTCAAGCCGGACGACCTCGCCGCGGTGCTGGCAGCGATGAAGGGCCAGGAAGCACCCGCTGTCGCGGACTCGCAAACTGCAGCCCTGAGCGAGAACGCCAACGCCAACATCGCCCAGGGCGGCTACGCTGAGGACCTGGTGGCCGCCGACCTCGACAAAAGAAAGCAGAACGTCGAGTACTACGACGGCTCCGATTCCGCCCCCGGCGGGTACGGCGCTGACGACGACGGCTCCGAGGACGCCTGGTCGCTCACCGGACGGTAGGGGCCAGGCCGGCGTTGCGGCAGCCCCGGGAAGGTAGCCTAGGAACGTGACTAGCACCGATGCCACCGCCGCCGGCCCCCGCCGTGCCGGGGTCTGGAACCTTCCCAATGTCCTGACCATGATCCGCATCGCGCTGGTCCCGTTCTTCGTGTGGTTCCTCGTGGCGGATGCCCCCGGCCTGCACAGCACCTCGGGACCGTGGCGCTGGGCCGCGGTGGCGGCGTTCGCCGTCGCCATCTACACGGACAAGCTCGACGGCGACATCGCCAGGAGCCGGAACCTTGTCACCGATTTCGGCAAGATCGCCGACCCCATCGCTGACAAGCTGCTCATCGGATCCGCCCTGGTGATGCTTTCCCTGCTGGGTGAACTGCCGTGGTGGGCAACGCTGGTGATCCTGGTCCGGGAATGGGGGATCACGGCCCTGCGCTTCTTCGTCATCCGCTATGGAGTCATTCCCGCTTCCCGCGGCGGCAAGCTCAAGACCGTCGTGCAGACCGCAGCGATCTTCCTGTATTTGCTGCCCTTCGGGGCCTTTGCGCCGTGGCTGGTGTGGGTGGCTTTCGCCGTCATGATGGCGGCGGTCGCGATCACCGTGTGGACAGGCGTCGAGTATGTCATCGAAGCCCTGCGCCTCCGCGCGAAGGGACGGCGGGCAGCAACGGCGAAAGGACAGGAACCGTGAGCAACCTCCACCAACTTGCCGGCCAAGCCGTGCGGCAGGCACTGGACGCCGGACTGACCGTTGCCACCGCAGAGTCCCTGACCGCCGGAATGGTCTCCGCCGTGCTCGCCGATACGCCCGGCGCCTCCGGCATGCTCCAGGGCGGCGTCGTGGCCTACCAGAACTCGGTCAAGGAAGGCGTGCTCCAGGTCCCTGCCGAGCTCCTGGCCCGCGTTGGCTCCGTCGACCCGGACGTCGCACGCGCCATGGCGGCAGGAGCCCGCGATGTCCTCGGCGCGCACCTCGGGGTTTCCACCACCGGAGTGGCCGGCCCTGAGGCGCACGACGGCAAACCTGTCGGGCGGGTCTATGTGGGGATCGCCACCGCCTCCGGTACCGAGGCATTTGAATACTCCTTCACGGGCAGCAGGCCCGACATCCGCGCCGAGGCGTGTGCGGCGGCCCTTGAAAGGCTCCTCGAGGCTCTCTCCGCCTGACGCTTGCCCGCTTAAGTTACCGCACGTAAAGTTGCCGGGAACAAAAGCCGGTACCGATTAGTTATTACATTGTGTCGCTTCCGGAGAGCGGAGGCGCCTAGGATGAAACGACCAGACGGTCCGCCTTTCGGCGGACCTGACCAATGAGGGAGCAAGGCGATACAGATGGTAAAGCAGCCCGTATCCGTAAACGGCGTTGTCCGCTGGAAGGATGTGGGCCTCGCCGAACAGGCTAAGAGCGAACAGAAGGAGCGCAAGATGGTGGTACTTCGTCACGAAATCGGTGATGTGCTGCGCGATGTCCGCCAGCGTCAGGGGCGCACGCTCCGTGAAGTTTCGCACAGCGCCCGCGTTTCCCTGGGGTACCTCAGCGAAGTGGAGCGCGGCCAGAAGGAAGCCTCGTCAGAGCTCCTGTCCTCAATTTGCTCCGCCCTGGACGTACCGTTGTCCAGCATGCTGCGCGAGGTCAGCGACCGGGTGGCGGTAGCCGAGGGCGTTGCAGTTCCGGACACCGTTCCGCAGGAATTCTCCCAGCGTTACGGCCGTGACCTGGAACGCGACCTCAACGCTGAACTGAACGACGAACTCTCCACAGGCCTTCTCTCCGGCGCCCGTTAGGGGCAGCCCCCACCCGTTGGTGGGCCGTGGAACAAGGAAGCCCCCGGCATGGCCGGGGGCTTCCTTGCGCCAGGGGCTATTGCTCCTGTGCCGGAGCAGCGCCCGGTGCTTCCTTGGGGAACCCGTCGGGCTCGTAGGTGGAATTCAGTTTGGCCATGTAGCGGGCCAGTTCCTGCAGGTCCTCCACCGGCCATTCCCGCAGCCGTTCCTGGAAGACCTGGCGCCGGGCGTCCTGGACCTGGTGCATCTTTTCCTCCCCTTTGGGCGTGAGTCGAATGGACTGCGCCCGCCGGTCCAGCGGATCGGCTTCCTTGGAAACCAGCCCCAGGCCTTCGAGGAACGCGATCTGGCGGCTGACGGAGGGCTTGCCCACCCCGATGTTCATGGCCAGTTCGGTCAGCCGGATGGGCCCCTCCCGGCGGATCACCGTCAACAGTCCGTACGCGGCAGGCTCCATGTCAGGGTGCACTTCCCGTGAAAGCTGGTTCGAGATGGCCCGGGCCCGCCGCCAAAAAAGACTGATCTGGTGCTCGACGTTCTGCAGGGCCGTGTCGGCGGCAGCCTCGGTTGCGACATCAGCCGGCGTGCCATCGGGGGAGTTGCTCATGGCAACAATTCTAGGGTCCCCGATCATGAGAGGATTTACCGATGCGAATCAGCGACTACTGGCGGCTCATGGACGACGAGTTCGGTGCGGGCTACTCCCGCGTGCTGAGCAGTACCCTGGTCCTGTCCGGGGTTGGCGGGCGTACCGCCGACCAGGCACTGGCTGCCGGGGTGGAGCCGCGCAAGGTATGGCTTGCACTCTGCGACCTCCAGGACGTGCCGGCTGAGCGCCGGCTCGGCCGGGACATAGCCCCCCGCCGCGACTGATTCCTGCGGGCCTGGCCCGTCCGCCGGCTGGCGGGGCCTGTCCCACCGACCGGTCCGGGAACCGTTGCCGGACACGCCGCGGGACCTTCCTCTTCGAATACCTGTTCGGATAACGCTATGCTTTTTCTATTGGGTTTATCCACATAGCCGATGTCCTGAGGCCGGATTGTCAGTGGGTCCCCTTAGCGTCAGAGATGACCAATAAGACGGCCGCGCAGGCCACCATCGAGAAAGCATTAGAGGTGTCAACCATGGCGGCAGCCCCGGATCGTGCAAAAGCGCTGGAAGCAGCACTTGCCCAGATTGACAAGCAGTTCGGCAAGGGCTCGGTGATGCGCCTGGGCGACGAAGTCCGTGCCCCCATCGAAGTCATTCCCACCGGGTCCATCGCCCTGGACGTCGCCCTCGGCATTGGCGGGCTGCCCCGTGGCCGTGTGGTGGAGATCTACGGGCCGGAATCGTCCGGTAAGACCACCGTGGCACTGCACGCCGTGGCCAACGCCCAGCGGCTGGGCGGCATCGCGGCCTTCATCGACGCCGAGCATGCCCTGGACCCGGACTACGCCGCAAAGCTCGGCGTGGATACGGACGCCCTGCTGGTCTCGCAGCCGGACACCGGTGAACAGGCCCTGGAAATCATGGACATGCTGGTGGGCTCCGGCTCGCTGGACATCGTCGTCATCGACTCCGTGGCCGCACTGGTTCCGCGCGCTGAAATCGAAGGCGACATGGGCGACAGCCACGTCGGCCTCCAGGCACGGCTCATGAGCCAGGCACTGCGTAAAATCACCGGCCGCCTGAGCCAGACCAAGACCACCGCCATCTTCATCAACCAGCTCCGTGAAAAGATCGGTGTGTTCTTCGGTTCCCCCGAAACCACCACCGGTGGTAAGGCGCTGAAGTTCTACGCGTCGGTCCGCATCGACGTCCGGCGCATCCAGACCCTGAAGGAAGGCGCTGATTCGGTCGGCAACCGGACCAAGGCCAAGATCGTGAAGAACAAGATGGCTCCGCCCTTCAAGGTGGCCGAGTTCGACATCATCTACGGCCAGGGCATCTCCCGCGAAGGCGGCATCATCGACATGGGCGTCGAGCACGGCATCATCAAGAAGTCAGGCTCCTGGTTCACGTACGACGGCGACCAGCTGGGCCAGGGCATGGAGAACTCGCGCCGGTTCCTCCGCGACAACCCCGAGCTTGCCGCCGAACTGGAGCGCCTCATCAAGGAGAAACTCGGTGTGGGCGTGAAGCCGGCGGAGGACGAGTCCAAGGACACGCCCAAGCTCAAAGCCGTCGACGGGTTTTAGCCCTTGACCTGGTCTCCCGAGGCGAAGCCTCCTGAAGCCCGGTCACCCGAATCCGGTTCCCGGCGGCGCCGCTCCGCCAACCCCGCCAGTGGGGCAACGGAGCGGTCTGCCGTGCCCGAAGACCCCATGGCCGAGGACGCCGAACCGGATCCTGCCGGGGTGGCCAAAGCCATCGTGTACAGGCAACTGACGGCCTCGCCGAAGAGCCGGCTGCAGCTTGCCCGGAAACTGGCCGAACGGAACATCCCGGAACACGTGGCAGAGGAAGTCCTGGACAAATTCCAGGAAGTCCGCCTGATCGATGACGCCGAATTTGCCGACATGTGGGTCAGGAGTCGATCCCAGTCCCGCAAGCTCGCCAGGGGTGCCCTCCGGCGCGAGCTGTCGGAGAAGGGCATCGACCCCGACACCGCCGCCGCGGCCCTGGAGCAAGTGACGGACGCCGACGAGGAAGCGGCCGCCAGGTCCTTGGTGGAGCGCAAGTTGCGGCCCGGAACAAGCCTGTCGGACCCGGCCGAACGGGATAAAGCAGTGCGCCGGCTGGCGTCCATGCTGGCGCGAAAGGGCTACCAGCCCGCGCATGCGTTCAGGATCGTCAATGAGGTGCTCGGTTCCGTCCAGGATCCCGACGGTGACCCGCTCCAGAGCCGGTACCCTTAACTGGTGAGTTTGACCATTCCTTCCCCCCATTCCGGCACCACCCCTTCCCCTGAACCCGGGACGGGTCCGCAGCCCGGAGCCCGGCCGCGTACCTACCAGGTTCGGACGTTCGGGTGCCAGATGAACGTCCACGACTCGGAGCGGATGGCGGGCCTTCTTGAGGACGCAGGGTACGTTCCCGCGGAAGGCGAGCACGCCGACGTCGTGGTGTTCAACACCTGCGCGGTGCGCGAGAACGCTGACAACAAGCTCTACGGAAACCTCGGTATCCTGGCGCCCGTCAAGGCGGCGAACCCCGGGATGCAGATCGCGGTGGGCGGATGCCTGGCCCAGAAGGACCGGGAAACCATCCTCAAGAAGGCGCCATGGGTGGACGCCGTCTTTGGCACCCACAACGTTGGTGCGCTTCCGGCCCTGCTCGACCGGGCCCGGCATAACGACGAAGCACAGCTGGAGATCCTGGAGTCCTTGGACGTGTTCCCGTCCACGTTGCCTACCAAGCGCGACTCCGTGTACTCCGGCTGGGTGTCCATCTCCGTCGGCTGCAACAACACCTGCACGTTCTGCATCGTGCCGGCCCTGCGGGGCAAGGAAAAGGACCGCCGGCCCGGCGAGATCCTCGCTGAAATCCAGGCCCTCGTGGACGACGGCGCCATCGAAGTCACGTTGCTTGGCCAGAACGTCAACTCCTACGGGGTGGAATTCGGCGACCGCCAGGCCTTCTCCAAGCTCCTCCGCGCCTGCGGCGAAATCGAAGGACTGGAACGGGTACGTTTCACCAGCCCCCATCCGGCGGCATTTACCGATGACGTCATCGAGGCCATGGCGGAAACACCCAATGTCATGCCCCAGCTGCACATGCCGCTGCAGTCCGGCTCGGACAGCATCCTGAAGGCCATGAAGCGGTCCTACCGGTCCACCAAGTTCCTCGGCATCCTGGACAAGGTCCGGGACAGGATCCCGGACGCCGCCATCTCCACCGACATCATCGTCGGCTTCCCCGGCGAGACAGAAGAGGACTTCCAGGCCACGCTCGACGTCGTCGAGAAGTCGCGCTTTGCCACCGCCTTCACCTTCCAGTACTCCAAGCGTCCAGGGACACCTGCCGCGGACCTGCCGGACCAACTGCCCAAGGCCGTGGTCCAGGAAAGGTTCGAACGGCTCACCGCGCTGCAGGACAGGATCGCCGCGGAGGAAAACCGGAAGCAGCTCGGCCGCCGGCTGGAGGTCATGGTCACCGCGCAGTCGGGCCGCAAGTCCGAGGAGACGCACCGGCTCTCCGGCCGGTCCAGGGACCAGAGGCTGGTACATTTCTCGGTCCCTGAAGGCGCGCCGGCCCCCAGGCCGGGCGACCTCGTGACCGTCACCATCACCGAAGCCGCTGCCTTCCACCTGGTGGCTGACCCCACCCCCGAGGAGTACAGCCTGCGCAGGTCGCGCGCCGGTGACGCCTGGGACCGGTCGCAGGCGGATTCCTGCGGCGCGCCGGTGCCGGGGAGCGGGGCTGGACAAAAGGGTGTCTCGCTGGGCATGCCTTCGCTGCCGCTGCGCACCCGCTGACCGGTGGTCGCCCCGCCCGTCATCGCCGTCGTCGGTCCCACCGGCTCCGGCAAATCGGATCTTGCCGTCAACCTTGCCCTGGAACTGGACGGCGAGGTCATCAATGCCGACGCCATGCAGTTCTATCGGGGCATGGACATCGGCACCGCGAAGATCTCCGTCGCCGAGCGCAAGGGCGTGCCACACCACCTCCTGGACATCATGGACGTCACGCAGGAGGCGAGCGTCTCCACGTTCCAGGAGCAGGCCCGCAACGTGATAGCGGCTGTCCATGCCCGCGGCAAGAGGGCCATCCTCGCCGGCGGCTCGGGGCTCTACGTACGGGCCGCCCTGGACGTACTGGAGTTTCCCGGCACGGACGCATCGTTGCGCGCGCGGCTTGAAGCCGAACACGCGGAACGCGGGACGGCAGAACTCCTGGCAAGGCTCCGCTCCGTGGATCCTGTGTCCGCGGAGCGGCTCTCTGATGCCCGGCGGATCATCCGCGCCCTGGAAGTCCACGAACTCACCGGACGGCCTTTCAGCTCCTTCATGCCCCGCCGGGAGTACAACCAGCCGGCCGTCCAGGTGGGACTGGACGTGGACCGTGATGTCCTGCGGGAGCGCCTGGCAGCCAGGGTGCACCGGATGGTGGACGCCGGGCTGCTGGCAGAAGTCGGGACGCTTGACGCCCAAGGCCTGCGGACCGGGAAGACAGCCTCCCGGGCCCTCGGCTATTCACAGTTCCTGCGGGTCCTCGACGGCGCCTCAACCGTGGCGGACGCTGCGGAGGAAACCATTGTTGCCACCCGGCATTTTGCCCGCCGCCAGCTCACATGGTTCCGCGCCGACCCCCGCATCAAGTGGCTGGACTGGCAGGATCCGGAACTAGCCGGCAAGGCTGCGCTGCTCTGCAGGTAACCGCGGTTTCAGCGGCGGCGGCATCCGCCGCTACGCTTGGGACCATGAATGCTACCCCCGCCGAAACGTCCGGATCCGCCCTTCGTGCCATGGGCGGCCTCCGCTTTTCCAAGGGGCACGGCACGGGCAACGACTTCGTCCTGGTGGCCGATCCCGAGGGCACCAACGCCTTTGACGCGCACCAGGCTGCGGCCCTGTGCGACCGGCACCAAGGAATCGGCGCCGACGGGCTGATCAGGGCCGTGCCCTCCCGTTTCCTGCCCGAAGGCCGGGACTTGCTGGTGGACACGCCCGCCGCGGAATGGTTCATGGATTACCGCAACGCGGACGGTTCGCTGTCCGAAATGTGCGGGAACGGCGTCCGTGTGTTCGTCCACTTCCTGCGCTCCGAGGGGCTGATCGACCTGCCCGAGGGCGGTTCACTGGCCATCGGGACGCGGGGCGGGGTCAAGACAGTGGTCCGCACCGGGAACGACTACGCGGTGGATATGGGCCCCTGGGAGTTCATTTTCCCCGGGGAAGCCAGTGCCAAGGCCATGGATTCCCTGGTCGCCGCCGACGGGCTGGAAGTTCCCCGGCCGGCCTTGTCCGTGAGCATGGGCAACCCGCACACCGTGGTGGCCCTCGCCGAGCTCTCCGAACTTGCCGGCACCCGCCTTTTCACAGCGCCGAAAGTCGACCCCGTCCCGGCAAACGGAACCAACGTGGAGTTCGTCGTTCCGGCGGAACCCCTCGTGCATGACGGCGTCGGATCGGTGACCATGCGGGTGCATGAGCGCGGTGTGGGGGAGACCCAGTCCTGCGGCACGGGCGCCTGCGCGGCCGCCGTCGCCATCCGGCACTGGGCGGGTGCCGAGGCTCCCGACGTCTGGCGCGTCCAGGTTCCCGGAGGGGTTGTCGGCGTTAAGTTCTTCGCCGGACCCGGCGGCCACGAGCATGTGGAGCTCAGCGGCCCGGCGGTCATTGTGGCGAGCGGGACGCTTTCCTGACCTTCAGGATCCGGAAGGACTTGGCGGTCGATTCGCGCGTTACGGTGAAGGAGCTGTCCAGCTCGGCCGCCAACCAGCGCTGCAGGGAGTCCGAGCCCAGGTTCTTTTGCACCACCAGCCACGCCGTCCCGCCCTCAGTCAGGCGCGGGAGCCACAGCTTCAGCAGGGCATGCAGTTCGTCCTTGCCGATCCTGATGGGCGGATTGGACCAAATGGTGTCGAAACGCACGTCGGCGTCCACGGCCTCCGGCGTGCTGGCAACGACATTGGACAGGCCAAGAGCCTCGGCGTTCTCGTTCGTCAGGGTGATGCACCGTTCGTTGACATCTACAGCGTAGACCCTTGACTGGGGCGCCAGCAGCGCCATGGTGAGGGCCACCGGTCCCCAGCCGCAACCAATGTCCAGCAGGTTGCCGTGAGGGTGCGGGGCGGGAACCTCCGCCAGGAGTACCGCCGTGCCCTTGTCGATCCCGTCCGGGCTGAAAATTCCCGAGGAGGTCTGGAGCCTGCGCGTTCCGCCGGCCAGTTCGACGGTGAGGGGCTTGCGGGTAAAGGGCCCGGCGGGGGACGTGCTGAAATAGTGAGCGGACTCCATAACTGGCCAGAGTAGTTCCCCCTGCAGCGTAATGGGAAACTGTGCACGCACCCCTCTGTTAGGCTAGTGGGCATGTTCTTGATCTTCGAGTAGCCGGTACGGTCCCGACCGTACCCGCAGCTGCCCCCCCAGGGGGCAGCCCGTCCCGCAACGACGCAGGTTTCCAATGCCTTCCGTTTGTGCACCGGACCGGACCGTTCCGTCCAGGCCCGGCCGCCGGACAAAACTCGAACGTCAGCCTTCCGCTGCGCTTCGCGCCATTCTCCGGCCCCGCCAGCCCAGCCGCCCAGTCCGACGCGGCATCCCGGCCCCGGCATCGCAGCCGGCGGCCCCACCATCAGGAGTACTGCATGACCGCAGGCCGTCAGCCCAGCGCGAATACTTCCCACCTTCCAGCCAATCGGCACTATTCTGGAAATGCCGAATCTTCAAAGGAGACCATGACCAGCCAGCCAAATACCGGGTCCGATCCAGCCGCCCAGGACATGAGTCCCGAGGAAATCCAGGCTGTCATCGACCGGATCCTCGCCAAGGACGTACCGGCCCGGAATGTCAGCACCCCCCGCGGCGACGGCACCGGAGCTGGAAAAGCCGTGTTCGGCAAGGCCCAGGCCATATCCCGCCTCGACGAAGAACATTCGACGTACGACGGCGACCAGCAGGACCTCGAGGAGCGGCGGGCCCTGCGCCGCAGGGCAGGGTTGTCCACCGAACTCGAAGACGTCACCGAGGTCGAATACCGCCAACTCCGCCTCGAGCGCGTGGTCCTGGCAGGGCTCTGGTCCGACGGAACCCTGGCCGACGCCGAAAACTCGCTTCGCGAGCTCGCCGCCCTCGCCGAGACAGCCGGCTCGGAGGTGCTCGACGGGCTGGTACAGCGGAGGGCCAAGCCGGATCCCGGAACGTTCCTGGGCTCGGGCAAGGCGCTCGAACTGAAGGACATCGTCATGTCCACCGGTGCGGACACCGTGGTGGTGGACGCCGAACTCGCACCCTCGCAGCGTCGTGGCCTCGAAGACATCGTCAAGGTCAAGGTGATCGACCGTACGGCCCTGATCCTGGACATCTTCGCCCAGCACGCCAAGAGCCGCGAGGGCAAGGCCCAAGTGGAGCTGGCGCAGCTGGAATACCTGCTTCCCCGCCTGCGCGGCTGGGGCGAATCAATGTCCCGCCAGGCAGGTGGCCAGGTGGGTGGCGCCGCCGCCGGCATGGGCTCGCGCGGCCCCGGTGAAACCAAGATTGAACTTGACCGGCGCCGGATCCGTACCCGCATGGCCAAGCTCCGGCGCGAGATCGCCGCGATGAAGCCGGCACGGGAAACCAAGCGGGCCAACCGCCGTCGTAACGAGGTCCCGTCGGTGGCTATCGCCGGGTATACCAACGCCGGGAAGTCCTCCCTGCTCAACCGGCTCACCGACGCCGGCGTCCTGGTGGAAAACGCCTTGTTCGCCACCCTGGATCCCACCGTCCGCAAGGCGGAAACCGCTGACGGCCTGGGCTACACGCTGGCCGATACCGTGGGCTTCGTCCGCTCGCTGCCCACCCAGCTGGTGGAGGCCTTCCGCTCCACCTTGGAAGAGGTAGCCGATTCGGACCTGATCCTGCACGTGGTGGACGTCTCGCACCCCGATCCCGAGGGCCAGATCGCCGCGGTCCGGAAGGTCTTCAGCGAAGTTGACGCCCGCAAGGTGCCCGAGATCATCGTGCTGAACAAGGCCGATGCCGCTGATCCCTTCGTGATTGAGCGGCTGAAGCAGCGCGAACCACGCCACGTGGTGGTCTCAGCCCGGACGGGCGAGGGTATTGCCGAGCTGCTGAAGGCCATCAGTGACGCCATCCCGAGGCCCAGCGTGAAGCTTGAACTGCTCATCCCGTACGACCGGGGCGACCTGCTCAGCAAGCTGCACGAATCCGACGCCGAAATCATCAACCTCGACCACGTTGAGGAAGGTACCAGGGCCGTGGTGATGGTCCGCGAGGGCCTGGCATCCGAGCTGGAACCATTTGCCCTCAATGACTGACCTCGCGGCCGGGGAAGCTGCGCAGACGGCCGGCGAGCAGTTCGTCCTGGAACTGCTCGACCGCGCCGTCGCCGGCATGGGCGGACAAAGCCGCACCGGACAACACGAAATGGCCCGCCAGGTGGCCCGGGCCATCAGCACAGGCAACCATCTCCTGGTCCAGGCCGGCACCGGTACCGGAAAGTCGCTGGCCTACCTGGTACCGCTCATTGCCCACGCCCTGGAAAGCAATAAGCCCGCACTGGTGTCTACGGCCACGCTGGCCCTGCAGACCCAGATCGTGGGCAGGGACCTGCCCCGGCTCCTGAAGAACATCACCCCGGCCTTGGAGCGGCCCGTCAAAGTGGCCTTGGTCAAGGGGCGGTCCAACTACGTCTGCCGCCACAAGGTGGAAGGCGGGTTCCCTTCCGAGGAACCTTCGGAGGGCCAGCTGTTCTCCCTGGGCGAGGACACCAGCGTGCCGCACTTCGCCGCCTCTGTGGGCGGTGCTGCCTCCCAGCTGGGCAGGGAAGTGGTGCGGCTGCGGGAGTGGGCCGAAAAAACGGCCACCGGCGACCGTGACGAGCTCCTGCCCGGCGTGACCGACCGTGCATGGCGGCAAGTGTCCGTGACCTCCATGGAATGCCTGGGAGCCCAAAAATGCCCCATGGCTGCTGAGTGCTTCAGTGAACTGGCCCGGCAGGACGCCGCCGAGGCAGACGTCGTGGTGACCAACCACGCCATGCTCGCCGTCAGCGCCTTCGAGGGGCTCGCCGTGCTGCCCGAGTATGACGTCGTGGTGGTGGACGAGGCACACGAATTGCAGGACCGCGTCACGGGCGCGGTGTCCGGGCAGCTGTCCGTCGCCATGGTGCACGCCGCCGCATCAGGTGCCCGCAAGCACACGGCCATCACCGTTGACGCCCTGAACGCCGCAGCCGCCAACCTTGAGCTGGCCCTCACCGGGGCGCCGAACGGCCTGCTGCCCAACGGCCTGAACGACGAACAGCTGGACTGCGTGGACCAGCTGCGCGAGGCCTGCCGCGCGGCACTGTCCGATTCCAAGGGGGACAGCAACACCACAGCCGACGGCGGGCGGCAACTCGCCCGATCCCGCCTCATGCTGATCCTGGAACTGTGCGAACGGCTGCTGGCCGCCCGGGAGAACCGCGAAGTGGTCTGGTTCTCCCGCGCCAGCACCTTCGACCCCGGCCAGGGCTACTCCCAGCCTGACGAGAATGCGCCGGTCCTGGTCAACATCGCCCCGCTGTCCGTTGCCGGGCGGCTCAGGGAAGGGCTCTTCGCCGGCCACACTGTTGTGCTGACCTCTGCCACCCTGGCCATCGGGTCCGCGTTCGAACCGGCAGCGGGCGGACTGGGGCTGATAGGCGACGGAGCTCCCAGCTGGACGGGCGTGGACGTCGGCTCACCATTCGACTACCCCAGACAGGGCATCCTCTACGTGGCGGGCCACTTGCCCAAACCCGGCCGGGGTGTTTCGCCGGAAGCTCTTGAGGAGCTTGAGGCGCTCATCAAAGCATCCGGTGGCGGTGCCCTCTGCCTCTTTTCCTCGCGCCGCGCCGCGGAGGAAGCCGCCGACGCCCTGCGGCCCAAGCTCGACATGACCGTGCTCTGCCAGGGCGAGTCAACCATGACCGCCCTGGTCAAGCAGTTCGCCGACGAACCGGACACCTGCCTCTTCGGGACCATGTCCCTGTGGCAGGGGGTGGACGTTCCAGGCGGGTCCTGCCGGCTCGTGGTGATCGACCGCATTCCCTTCCCCAGGCCGGACGATCCCCTCATGACAGCACGGTCACGGGCCGTGGCCCAGGCCGGCGGCAACGGATTCATGTCCGTTTCGGCTACCCACGCGGCCATCCGGCTGGCCCAGGGCGCCGGGCGGCTCATCCGGTCAACAGGCGACAAAGGGGTGGTGGCGGTGCTGGATTCGCGCCTGGCAACCGAGCGCTACGCGGGCTTCCTGCGGGCCGCTCTGCCGCCATTCTGGTCCACCACGGACCGCAGCAAGGCGCTGGCCGCACTCACCAGGC
Source organism: Pseudarthrobacter sp. NPDC058196 (assembly GCF_042882685.1). Lineage (NCBI taxonomy): Bacteria > Bacillati > Actinomycetota > Actinomycetes > Micrococcales > Micrococcaceae > Pseudarthrobacter > Pseudarthrobacter sp. NPDC058196. Next base: position 45,338 of record NZ_JBHVVN010000008.1, on the reverse strand, counting down.
TCGGCGCGGAGGCCTCAGGATAGGGGCCTGCCGCGGCCGGGGTGACACGCGGTGTCAGAGGGACCGCAGCACCGAAACCACTTTGCCCATGATGGTCGCGTGGTCGCCCAGGATGGGTTCGTACTGCGTGTTCTGCGGAAGCAGCCAGGTGTGGCCGTCCCGCTGGCGGAAGGTCTTGACGGTTGCTTCGTCATCGAGCAGGGCAGCGACGATGTCACCGTTGACGGCGTCCGCCTGGCGGCGCACCACTACCCAGTCTCCGTCGCAGATGGCGGCGTCCACCATGGAGTCTCCGGCCACCTTGAGCATGAACAGCTCACCCTGGCCCACAAGTTGGCGGGGGAGCGGCATGACATCTTCAACGAGCTGCTCGGCGAGGATGGGACCGCCGGCGGCAATCCGGCCAACGAGCGGAACCATGGCGGTGTCCAGCGCCGTGGGCAGTTCCGTTACGGTGGCGCCGGGCGCCTGCGGCGCTGACGCGGCAATCGGCTTCCCGACGCCGCTATCGAGCGTGAGGGGCATGAGCACCTCCATGGCCCGCGGCCGCTTCGGGTCGCGCCGGAGGTAGCCCAGCTTCTCCAGCTGCGACAGCTGATGGGTCACGCTGGACAAGCTCGCCAGGCCCACCGTATCGCCGATCTCGCGCATCGAGGGCGGGTAGCCGTTGTCATTGACGGACCGCTGGATGGTCTCGAGGATCTTCTTCTGCCGCGGGGTAAGCCCCTTCGGAGTCCTCTTTGGTTGCGGGGCCGTCCTGCCCCCGGCGGCTGCTGCTGCCATGTTCGCCAATGCCTTTCGCTTGCCGCCGGATCTTCCGCCTTGCGCCGTTCCCCGGCGCTGCGTGAAGGGTCACCGCTGTCATTGTCAGACCCTGCTGTTCAACTTCAGTGGTGGTTGTTCTTGGTTTCCAAGCTAGGCCAGCCACATTGCTTTTTCAAACATTTGTTCTAGCGAGTCTCGACATTGTTCGTTGATAGGTGCTAAAACTTAGTAAGCAAAGTTCGAATATGTGTTCTAACCATTGCATGGCCTGTTCGAAGACCTGGCCGGAAACGATCGACATTCCGGCAGGGCAGTTAGGACGGCAGCGGCGGACACCCGGGCAGCACGGCAGGTCCAGGAGGGCTCAGTTCATGTCAGCTTTAACTCTTTCCCACGTTTCCCGTCCGAAATACCTCGTCGGGGAGCGCCACACGTCCGTCAACCGGCGGATCAGTGCCGGACCTGCGCCATCACCGGCGCCGCTTCGGTTGACCCGGCGGGGCCGGATCGTCCTTGTGGGAGTGCCGCTGATTCTCCTCGCGGTTCTGCTGCTCTCACTGGCGGGACTCTTCCACTCCCCGGCCAAGGCCTCCGACTCCGCCGCGGACCTCGCCGTGACACCCACGGTGACGGTCACCGTCCAACCAGGCCAGTCCCTGTGGTCCATCGCCGGTGCCGTGGCTCCGAACCGGGATGCACGCGACGTCGTGGCGGACATTGTCCAGCTCAACAACCTGTCTGCCGGTGCCGTCCTGCCCGGGCAGCAGCTCTTCGTCCCCAGCCACTGAGCTGCCCTTGGGTGGTCGCCGCGGAGCGGCGGCCGGGCGACCGCCGCCGGGCGCCCCTCGGAGGCTTCCGTCAGTTCCTCGTCCAGGCCGTGTCCGAGGGGGCCTAAGGTGTCACATTTTCCGGTAGTTGCCACGGCAACTAAACTGTTCAGGTGAACGACCAGCTAGAACGCCTGAACCGGCTACCCCTCCGCAGCAACCTTCGCGGGCTGACTCCCTACGGGGCGCCCCAACTGGACGTCCCCATTCTCCTGAACGTCAACGAGAACACGCATGGTGTCCCCGCGGACGTGCGGGCCGCAATCAGCGCGGCCGTGACGGAGGCGGCCGCGGGCCTCAACCGCTACCCGGACCGGGAGTTCACCGATCTCCGCAAGGCCCTGGCGGAATACCTTGGCCACGGCCTTGACGAAACCAACCTGTGGGCCGCCAACGGCTCCAACGAGGTCCTGCAGCAAATCCTCCAGGCTTTCGGCGGCCCGGGCCGCACCGCCCTGGGCTTCCCGCCCACTTACTCCATGTACCCGCTGCTGGCGAGCGGCACGGACACCGAGTACATCACCGGTGTCCGGGCGGAAGGCTACGACCTCAGCGCAGAATCCGCTGCCCGCCAGGTCAGGGAGCTGCAGCCAAACATCGTGTTCCTCTGTTCACCAAATAATCCCACCGGCACCGGCCTGGGGCTGGATGTCGTCGAGGCTGTCTACGAGGCCGGTGTTCCAAGCCAGACCATCGTCATCGTGGACGAGGCGTACCACGAGTTCGCCCACGACGGCACCCCGAGCGCACTGACGCTGCTGCCCGGCAGGGAGCGGCTGATCGTCTCCCGCACCATGAGCAAGGCTTTCGCCCTTGCCGGGGCCCGCCTTGGCTACATGGCCGCGGCACCGGAGGTCACCGATGCCCTGCGACTGGTGCGCCTGCCCTACCACCTGTCCGCCATTACACAGGCCACCGCACTGGCGGCCCTCCAACACCGGGAAGCGCTGATGGCCGATGTGCAGGACATCAAGCAGCAGCGCGACCGCATTGTGGCTGAGCTGACCAGGATGGGCCTGAAGCCTGCGGCGTCCGACTCCAACTACGTGTTCTTCGGCGGCCTGGAGAACCCGCACCAGGTCTGGCAGGAACTGCTGGAGGCGGGCGTGCTGATCCGGGACGTGGGAATTCCCGGCCACCTGCGGGTCACAGCAGGCACTGAGGCCGAAACCACGGCTTTCCTCACGTCCCTGGAACGCATCCTTGCGGGCCACGCCGCGCTTCCCGCCTAGACTTGATACTGCGGCGCTGGACGCCCTGAACCACTCCTTCTCCCACTAAGGATCCTTCACCATGAGTTCAACCGGATCGAACACGGCTGCGGCCCGGACCGCCCGCATGGAGCGCGCCACCAGCGAGTCCTCCGTCCTCGTGGAGATCAACCTCGACGGAACGGGTGTGTCCGACATCGACACCTCGGTGCCGTTCTACGACCACATGCTGACCGCGCTGTGCAAGCACTCGCTGATCGATATGACCGTCAAAGCAACTGGTGACACCCACATCGACGTCCACCACACCGTGGAGGACGTCGCCATCACGTTCGGTGAAGTCCTGCGGACCGCCTTGGGTAACAAGGCCGGGATCCGCAGGTTCGGCGAGGCCACCGTGCCCCTTGATGAGGCCCTCGCCAACGCAGTGGTGGACGTGTCCGGCCGTCCCTACCTGGTCCACGGCGGCGAGCCGGCAGGCCAGGAGTACCACCTGATCGGGGGCCACTTCACCGGCTCCCTGACCCGCCACGTCTTCGAAGCCATCACGCTGCACGCCGGCATCTGCCTGCACATGAACGTCCTGGCAGGCCGGGACCCGCACCACATTGTGGAGGCGCAGTTCAAGGCCTTCGCCCGCGCCCTGCGCGCGGCCGTCGAACCCGATCCCCGCGTCGAGGGCATCCCGTCCACCAAGGGTGCGCTGTGAGCGGCCAGGTCCTCAAGGACGGAGCGATCATCGATCCCACCGCCTCGCAGAAGCTCCCGTCGCCCGAGGGCAAGCCGACTGTGACGGTGCTCGACTACGGCTCCGGGAACGTCCGCTCGGCCGTGCGCGCCCTGGAGCGCGCCGGTGCGGAAGTGATCCTCAGCGCCAAACCGGAAGACGTGCTCAACGCCGACGGCCTGGTGGTGCCCGGCGTCGGCGCATTCGAGACCGTGATGCGCGAACTCAAGGCCGTGGACGGCATCCGGCTCATCGGCAGGCGCGTGGCCGGCGGACGCCCCGTGCTGGGCATCTGCGTGGGTTTGCAGGTCCTTTTTGAGGCCGGCGTGGAACACGGCACCGAAGCCGAGGGCATCGGTGAATGGCCCGGGAAGGTGGAGGCGCTGCGCGCCGAGGTTGTCCCGCACATGGGCTGGAATACCGTCAAGGTGCCCGAAGGCTCCAAGCTGTTCGCCGGCGTCGAAAACGAACGGTTCTATTTCGTGCACTCCTACGGCGTGCAGGAGTGGAATTTTGAAGTGATCCAGCCGCGGATGGCGCCACCCCTGGTCACCTGGTCCGAGCACGGCGGCCCCTTCATTGCCGCCGTGGAGAACGGGCCGCTCTGTGCCACCCAGTTCCACCCCGAGAAGTCCGGCGACGCCGGCGCCCGGCTCCTGCGCAATTGGGTGGAAGGCCTCCGCAAACCCGTTGCCGGGGAAACCAGCCACGGCACCTCCCAGGCCGAAGCCGGCAGCGGCGCCTAGATGTGGTCAGTACTTCTCATGGGCCTCGCCGGCATCCTGATTGGCGGCGGCATCTCGTTCCGGCAGCAGCACAAGCCGCTCTGGACCCAGGTGTCGTTCTACGTCCTGGCCGCCATGTCGCTGCTGGCCGCCTACCTGCTCACGCTGCCTGCCAGCTGACCCCGCCGGCCGGCGCCGTTGATGCCGGCTGCTTCGCTCTTGCCCCTGTCCCGAAGAACCAACACTGAGGATGAGTATGACCACCGCACATGACCTGCCGGTCCTTGAACTGCTGCCAGCCGTCGACGTCGTCAACGGGCAGGCCGTCCGGCTGGTCCAGGGGGAGGCAGGCAGTGAAACCAGCTACGGCACGCCCCTGGACGCGGCGCTGAACTGGCAGCAGCAGGGCGCCGAATGGGTGCACCTGGTGGACCTGGATGCGGCGTTCGGGCGCGGCTCCAACGCGGACCTGCTCCGCGACGTGGTGGGCCGGCTGGACATCAAAGTGGAACTCTCCGGCGGCCTTCGCGACGACGAGTCCCTCGAAGCAGCCCTGGACCTGGGCGTGGCCCGGGTCAACCTGGGCACCGCTGCGCTGGAGAATCCGGAGTGGACCCGCCGGGCCATCGAACGCTTTGGCGACAAGATCGCCGTCGGACTGGACGTCCGGGGGACCACGCTGGCCGGCCGGGGCTGGACCAAGGAAGGCGGGGACCTCTGGGACGTGCTGGGCCGCCTTGAGGAGGCCGGGTGTTCCCGCTACGTGGTGACCGACGTGACCAAGGATGGCACCCTGCAGGGACCCAACGTTGAACTCCTGCGCCAGATGGTGGAGAAGACCGGCAAACCCGTGGTCGCCTCCGGCGGCATCTCCAGCCTCGATGACCTCAAGGTCCTCCGCTCGCTGGTGCCGCTGGGCGTGGAAGGCGCCATCGTGGGCAAGGCCCTGTACGCCGGGGCCTTCACGCTGCCCGAAGCCCTCGACGTCGCCGGCCGGCGCTAGGCGCCCGGAAGGTCCAGCCAATGCCCAACGCCGAGGAACCGGGACATCTCCCAGCCCGCCAACTGCCCGGACATATCGCCGCAGCCCTTGCCGGGGCCGGCGGGCCCGCAGACTCCGCGGGCCGGCCGTGGGCCGGGCGCAGCCTCGCCGGTGAAGACGGTAAGATCCACAACTTCGAGGACGACGACGGCACGGCCGACGCCGGCTACCTCGCCGCCGTCGCCGCACTCCGGCAGGGGAGCGGCAGTGAAGCCGGCGTGGTCTCCGCACTGGCGACGGCCCGGGTGTTCATCCCCATCGTGGCGCAGTTGGCTGAAGAAGCGGAAACGGATCACGGCCTGCACGCCGACAAGCAGGCAGACATGGCCCTGGTCACGCTGAAGGCCGCCGACGGCCGGACGGCGCTCCCGGCGTTCACCTCCGCCCCCGCGCTCTCAGCCTGGCACCCCGCCGCCCGGCCGGTTGCCGTGTACGCGGCCCGCGCCGCGCTCTCTGCCGTCGCTGAGGGCGCCGAACTCCTGGTCCTGGACCCGGGGGCCGACTTCACCTTCGTGGCCCGCCGCCCGGCGGTCTGGGCCCTGGCCAAGCAGCACCGCTGGGTCCCGTCCTACGAGGACGCTGAGCTTGCGGGCGAACTTGGCCGTGCCGCCTCCGTGTTTCCCGCGGTCCGCGGCATCGAACTCCTGCCTGGCAGGGGAGTGTCCGCCACTGCTGCCGACGGCGCCGTGGTTCCCGGCGGCGGCGCCGGACCCGAACTCCAGGTGGTGCTCTACCTCGAGGACGGGCTGGACGCCGCCGGGGTCCAGCAACTGGTGGCCGGCCTGCAGGCGGAGTGGTCCAGGAATGTATTGTTTGGGGAGCGCGTCGATTCCCTGGACATCAAGCTCAGGCGCGCTCCCGACTAGCTGCCGGCCGGATGGGCGACCCCCGCCCGCGCCGGGGCAGACCCTGAAGGATCGCTTCGTGAATTTCGCTCTCTACCGGGAGTTGCTCGCCGTCCGGCCCATCCGGCGGCTGCTGCTGGTGGGCATGGTTGCCCGGATCCCGCACTCGGCTGCCGGAGTGCTGCTCACCCTGCACATCGTCCTGACCCTGGGCCAGGGCTACGCCGCGGCCGGCGCCGCCGCGGCGGTGATGACCATTGGCATTGCCCTTGGCGCACCCTGGCGTGGCCGGCGCGTCGACACCGTGGGCCTGCGGACGGCGCTGATTCCGTCGGTGATCTCGGAGACCATCATCTGGTCCGTGGTGCCCCACGTGTCATACCAGTGGCTCCTGCCGCTCGTCTTCGTCGGCGGCCTGCTCACACTGCCCATCTTCAGCGTCGTCCGGCAGTCACTGGGCGTCCTTGCCGAGGGCGACCAGCGCCGTACGGCGTTTGCCCTGGACGCCATCACCACTGAAATGGTTTTCATGATCGGCCCGGCGGCGGGCGCCGTCGTGGCCACCAGCGGGTTCACCACCGCAGGCTTGACCGTGGTGGGCATAGCGACGTCGCTGGCCGGATTGTTCCTCATGTGGTTCAACCCGCCCACCCGCAGTGCGGACCAGGGAGCAGGACGCGCCGTTGACGAGCAGCACGCGGCGGAGGCCGCCGTCGTCTCCACCGCCCCGGCCCATGTCCAGGAAGCCGCCGCGGAACTGGCGCCCGCAGGCGCCGCTGCCCCGCAGGAGGGCTCGCAGGGAAGGCTGGCGGGCTTCTCCTGGTTCACCGCCACCGTGGCGGCCCTCTTCGCGGTTGCCGCCGGCGCCGGCATGGTCTTGAGCGGCACCGACGTTGGCATTGTTGCTGCCCTGGAAATTGGTGGACACCAGAGCGAAATCGGCATCGTCTTCGTCTTCTGGTGCGCCGCCTCCGTGGTGGGTGGGGTCATCTACGGCGCCATGCACCGGCCTGTCCCGCCCGTCCTCCTGCTGCTGGGCATGGCGGCACTGACGCTGCCCATGGCCCTCGCCCACGACACCTGGACGCTGGCTTTCGTCTCCGTCCTGCCCGGGCTGCTCTGTGCTCCGGTGCTCTCGGCGGCCTCCGAGAAGGTGGCGGACCTTGTCCCGGAGGAGCGGCGCGGAGAGGCGATGGGGTGGTACGGCTCGGCCTTGACGGCCGGGGTTGCGCTCGGTTCGCCGCTCGCTGGCATCTTCATCGACCTGATGGGCCCCTCCGGCGGCTTCGTCTCGGTCGGGGGCGCGGGTGTGCTGCTGTGCCTGGTGGGGTTGGCCTTGCAGCGGCGCCGGCGCAGAGCCGCCGCCTGAACCACTTCCTGCGACTGCTCGCCACCCGTGTGGACGAGCCGCGGGACATGATCCCGGGGATACGACGACGGCGGGACGACCTCGGATGGTCGTCCCGCCGTCGGGCGGTGCGTGGGGGAGTCCGGCGCTAGTTCACGGCCCCGGTGTACTTTTCGCCCGGGCCCTTGCCCGGAGCATCGGGAATCAGGGACTCCTCACGGAAGGCGAGCTGGAGGGACCGGAGGCCATCGCGCAAAGGTCCGGCGTGCTGGGAGCCGATTTCCGGGGCGGCCGCGGTGACCAGGCCGGCCAGGGCGGTGATCAGTTTCCGGGCCTCGTCCAGGTCCTTGAGTTCGGCTGCGTTGTCTTCAGCGGCGAGGCCCAGCTTCACGGCGGCGGCGCTCATGAGGTGCACGGCGGCCGTGGTAATGACCTCGATGGCGGGAACCTCCGAGATGTCGCGGATCTGCTGTGAAACGTCCGCGCCTGCGTCAGCGGGCTCGAAGACGTACGAATTACTGTCTGAGGTGCTCATACTGGTAAGCTTGACACAGACCGACTGGATGTCGTTATTTCAGAGATCGTTCCAAACGATGGGGTTCCCAGCAGCGCTTCGCGGCGTTGGCGGGAATTTTTTCTGTAGAATGGCATGCAGTTTGCAAGCGGAGTTCTCTCCCACCCGCGTCAGCCGCTGTTTCCCTGGTTCCTTGCGAACCGCTGGGGGACGAAAGGTTGCCGGGTACCTGGTTGGGCATGGAACCGGTAGAAGCCGGAACTGTGCGCGTGCTTCCCGTTTTCGGGGGCGGCTTTGCCAACCTATCTGAGGCCTTCGATTGCTCCGGCAATTGGGGGCCTTCTCTATTTGCCGGACACAACAACAAACACAGGAGCTTTAACATTAGCGAGCCAAGAATCAATGAGCGTATCCGCGTCCCCGAGGTGCGGCTGGTCGGCCCTGCAGGTGAACAGGTAGGAATCGTCCGTATTGAGGATGCCCTGCGCCTGGCTGCCGAGTCCGACCTTGATCTCGTTGAAGTTGCACCTCAGGCGAAGCCTCCGGTGTGCAAGCTGATGGACTTCGGCAAGTACAAGTACGAGGCCGCGGTCAAGGCACGTGAGGCCCGGAAGAACCAGACGAACACTGTTCTGAAGGAAATTCGCTTCCGCCTCAAGATCGACACCCACGACTACGAGACCAAGCGGGGCCACGCCCTTCGCTTCCTCGGCGCCGGGGACAAGGTCAAGGCCATGATCCAGTTCCGTGGCCGTGAGCAGCAGCGTCCGGAAATGGGCATCCGCCTGCTCCAGCGCTTCGCGGACGACGTCGCCGAAGTGGGCGTGGTGGAGTCCAGCCCCCGCATCGATGGCCGGAACATGGTCATGGTTGTAGGTCCGCTGAAGAACAAGGCCGAAGCCAAGGCTGAAGCCCGTCGCGCCACCCAGCGCGCCGAGGCGAAGGCACAGAACGAAGCCAAGGCCTCCGGCCGGGTGGACACGTCCGGCACGGACCAGGCGCCCATGACCCAGTCACTGGCCGACCTCCTGCCGGAAGGGTTTACCGTTTCCACCGAACCGGACACGGCTCCGGAGGAAACTGCCGCCGTCGAGGCGACTGCTGCACCGGCTCCCGAGCAGGAAACTGCCCCCGAGCAGGAAACTGCCAAGGAGGAAGCTCCCAAGGTTGCCCCGGCTCCCCGCCAGGAAGCACCTAAGGCTGCGGCCCCCAAGGCTGCTGCTGCGAAGCAGGAGGCTCCGAAGCAGGAGGCTCCGAAGGCTGCCACCGCAGCGCCGAAGCCCGCGACTGCCGCCAAGCCGGCGGCAGCGGCGCCGAAGCCCGCTGCCGTGCCTGCACCGCCGAAGCCGGTGGCCAGGCCTGCTGCACCGAAGCCTGCTGCCCGCCCTGCCCCCAAAGCAGTGCCCAAGCCGGCGGGTAAGAAGACCAACTAGTTCACAGCTGCCGGAGGTTCCGCCCTCCGGCAGTCAGCAACCAGCATGCTGCCCGCAGGGGCGGCTGCGCGATAGAACTGCCGGCCCCAGGGCCCGCAGAAACGTAAGGAGATCGGTTCCCATGCCGAAGATGAAGACCCACAGTGGTGCTAAGAAGCGCTTCAAGCTGACCGGCAGCGGCAAGCTGCGCCGCCAGCAGGCCAACCGCCGCCACTACCTGGAGCACAAGTCCAGCCGCCTGACCCGCCGCCTCGCCGGCGACAAGATCGTCTTCAAGGGCGATGCCAAGGTCATCCGGAAGATGCTCGGCATCTAGTTTCCAAGTTTATTGATGGGCCGCCCCCTGGCGGTTCGTCTTCTGCCAAACAGCCTTCTCAGGCCGCCGGATTTCCGGCAACAGATGCTTGGGATCAGATTTTCGAAGGAGTACGCACGTGGCACGTGTGAAGAGGGCGGTAAACGCCCACAAGAAGCGCCGGGTTGTCCTTGAACGGGCAAAGGGTTACCGCGGACAGCGTTCGCGCCTGTACCGCAAGGCCAAAGAGCAGCTGCTGCACTCGTTTGTGTACAGCTACGGTGACCGCAAGAAGAAGAAGGGCGACTTCCGCCGCCTGTGGATCCAGCGCATCAACGCTGCGTCCCGCGCCAACGGCCTCACCTACAACCGCCTGATCCAGGGCCTGAAGGCCGCTGAGGTCGAGGTTGACCGCCGCATGCTGGCCGAGCTCGCCGTCTCGGACGCCAACGCATTCGCCGCGCTGGTCCAGGTGGCCAAGGACTCCCTGCCGGCTGACACCTCCGCCAAGAAGGTCGCCGCAGCCTAGAGGCCGCGCAGTGCTCCTCTCCGAGGGGCCGGTTCAGGAACTGGTGGCAGCAGCTACTACAGTTTCTTGTATGAACGACACCGGGCGCCCGCAAGATTTTCCACTTTCCAACCCCCGAGCCGATCGGGTCAGGGACGTGGCAAAACTTGCAGGGCGCCCGGCCCGTTTAAAGCGTGGCCAGTTCCTTGCTGAGGGGCCGCAGGCCGTGCGTGAGGCCCTCAAGCTGCACCAGCAGCGCCTCGCGGCCGGAGCCCCGGGCATCGTTACGGACGTTTATGCGAGCGAAAGCTGCCTGGACCGGTTTCCCGAGTTCGAGGAGCTTGCCGAGGGGACCACCGCGAGGTTGGCCACCGATGAAGTCCTCGCGGCCATGGCCGACACGGTCAATCCCCAGGGAATCGTGGCCGTCTGCCGCTTCGTGGACGTCTCCCTGGCCGACGTGCTCGACGCCGGACCGCGCCTGGTAGCAGTGCTCTGCCAGGTCCGGGATCCCGGTAACGCCGGAACGGTGCTGCGCGCCGCCGATTCCGCCGGGGCCGACGCCGTGGTGTTCACCGCGTCCAGCGTCGATATCTACAATCCCAAGGCAGTCCGCTCCACCGCCGGCTCCCTGTTCCACCTGCCCGTTGTCCTGGCTGCCGACCCGGCGGAACTCGCTGCCGCCTGCAAGGCCCGCGGCATCGGCATCCTCGCCGCGGATGGCTACGGACAGCTGGACCTGGACGTTCTCCAGGACGAGAGTGCCCGCCGCAGGCTCACCGGACAGGGCCCGGAATCCGCATACGACCTGGCCGGGCCAACCGCGTGGTTCTTCGGCAACGAGGCACAGGGGTTGTCGGAGGAAGAACTGGCCCTGGCCGACCACCGGGTGGCTGTCCCTGTCTACGGGGATGCGGAGAGCCTGAACCTGGGCACCGCCGCCACCGTCTGCCTCTATGCCAGCGCCAGGTCCCAACGCCGGGACGGGGCAGTTCCGGAACAGGTACCCGCCGGCTAGGGAGCAGGGGCGCCGCCCACCAAGGGGCGGCCGGGCACAAAGAAAGGCCCCGGAGATCCGGGGCCCTGTGGTTATGTGGCGACAGAGTGGTCAGGGCGCGCGGGTGGCTTTTCCGCGTCCGGTGACGAATCCGTAGATGCCGGCGACAAGGAGGCCACCGACGATAGCGAGAATCCACGTGCCGAGGTCGAAGAAGCCCATATCGCCCTTGGCGAAAAGGAGGCTGCCGATCCAGCCGCCAACAATGGCACCAACAACACCAAGGATGAGGCTGGTGACCCAGCCGCCGCCAACCCGTCCGGGCATAACGGCCTTAACGATGGCCCCGACAATCAGGCCCAAAATAATCCAAGCAAGAAAACCCATGTCTCCTCCTTATTGTGACCGGGATTAATAGTCCCGATGAGCCTCAAGCTAACATAAGCACCCCCCAAAGTCAGTAGTCGGGCCTGCGCCGTTGCTGCATCGTTAGGGGCGCTCCAGGTACGGTATTGACGGGGTGTGGCCACGGCCGGATCCTGCACCATCCGACTGCGAAGAACCGGCGAAGAGGTGAAGCCCCATGGCTGCACATGGTGGTACCAAGGCAATAGTGGCGGCACTGGCCGCGAACCTGGCCATCGCGGTCATGAAGTTCCTGGCCTACCTCCTGACACTGTCCTCATCGATGCTCGCCGAAGCCATCCACAGCGTGGCCGATTCCGGAAACCAGTTGCTGCTGCTCCTCGGCGGCAAGAAGTCACAGCGGGCCGCCAGCCCTGAGCACCCCTTCGGCTATGGCCGGGAGCGCTACATCTACGCCTTCATCGTCTCCATCGTGCTGTTCAGCGTCGGCGGCCTTTTTGCCCTCTATGAGGCCTGGCAGAAATTCCAGCACCCGCACGGCATCGAAGGCGGCTTCTGGTGGGTTCCGCTGGCCGTCCTGGTGGGTGCCGTCATCGCCGAGTCCTATTCCTTTCGGACTGCCATCAAGGAGTCGAACCACACGCGCGGCAACCAGTCCTGGGTCACTTTCGTGCGCAGTGCCAAGCAGCCCGAACTGCCGGTGATCCTGCTCGAGGACTTCGGTGCCCTCCTGGGCCTGCTGTTCGCCCTGGCCGGAGTCGGCCTGACCCTGCTGACCGGCGACGGGGCGTGGGACGCTGCCGGCACAGGAATGATCGGCCTGCTGTTGGTGTCCATCGCCGTCGTACTGGCCTTGGAAACGAAGTCGTTGTTGCTGGGTGAATCGGCCACAACGGCGGACGTGGAAGGCATCCGGGCTGCCATCGAATCGGACGGCGGCCGCGTCATCCACCTCAGGACCATGCACCTGGGCCCGGAAGAACTGCTGGTGGCAGCCAAGATAGCGGTCAGCCGCGCCGCCACTGGAGAGCAGATCGCCACGGCCATCGATGACTGCGAGGCAAGGATCCGGGCAGCAGTGCCCATAGCCCGCGTAATCTACCTGGAGCCGGACCTGCACCGCCCGGCCGCTGCCGGCGGCCAGGAACCGGCCGCACCGGCGCCCGGACCCTGAACGCAGCGGGCGGATCAGGCCGCCAGCGGACGCCTGCGCTCCAGCAGGCCGCTGAGCAGTGCGACGCCGAAGCCGAGGACGGCGAGCACGGCGCCCACCAGCGCCGGAGCCACGAAGCCCCAGCCGAGGGCGATGACAAGGCCGCCGAGGAAGGCTCCCAGGGCATTGGCGACGTTGAGCGCGGCGTGGTTGAGCGAGGAGGCCAGTGAAGGCGCATCCGGTGACGCGTCCAGCAGCCGGGTCTGCAGGGCGGGGATCAGCATGGAACCGGCGGCCCCCACTACGAACACCATGACCAGTGCGCTCCATGCCCAGTGTGCTGCCACGGCGTAGAGCACCAGGGCAACTGCTATGGCGGGCAGGACGCGGTAGAGGGTACCCATCACCGACTTGTCGGCCAGCCTGCCGCCAATGAGGTTCCCGGCCACCATGCCCAGTCCGTAGAGGGCCACCACCACCGGGATCAGGGTCGACGGGATTCCGGCCACGTTGGTCATGGTGTGGGCGATGTACGTATACGTGGCGAAGAAGCCGCCAAAGCCGACGATTCCCACCAAGAGCGCAAGCCAAACCTGGAGCCGTTTCAGGGCGCCTAGTTCACGCCGGATGCTCGCGTCCGGGTGCGTCTTCTGGAACGGTACATAGATCCAGACCAGCACCAGTGCCAGCAGCCCGATGCACCCCACCAGGATGAACAGCAGCCGCCAGCCAAAGGCCTGGCCCAGCCAAGTGGCGAAGGGCACTCCGACGACGTTGGAGATGCTGAGGCCGGCCATCACCATGGAGATGGCCCAGCCGCGCCGTGTCGGCGGGACCAGGGAGGCGGCAATCACGGCGGCCACCCCGAAGAACGCCCCGTGCGGCAAGCCCGCGGCGAACCTCGAGACGAGCATGGACCCGTAGTCAGGTGCTATGAAGGAACTCAGGTTGGCAACGGTAAAGAAGAGCAGGAGCCCCAGCGCCAAGTATTTGCGGGGGAGCTTGGCGCCGACGACGGCGAGCAGCGGAGCGCCGACCACGACACCCAAGGCGTAGGCGGAGATCAGGTAGCCGGCTTGGGGGGTGGTGATCGCCAGGCCCTCCTCCACCTCCTTCAACAGGCCCATCATCGTGAACTCGGTAACACCGATGCCCACTCCGCCCATGGCCAGCGCAAAGATGGCCATCCCAAGGTTCGGGGTCTTGGCGGGTGCTGCCGTGGACTGGGAAAGAACGCTGCTCATGTGCCTGCTTCTCAAAGGTGGGTGGAAAAGACCGGGTGCCACGGCAGTGGGGCAGGAACGTCCGGACAGAGTCGCAAACCCCTGGCGGGCAGGACCTATTCCCTCGGGTGGAAATGCTGTTCCGGGACATTCCATTGTGGACCATAGAATGGGCCGGTGACTGGACTGATACAGGTTGTGGGCGGAGCCATCGTGGACAAGCTGGCGGAACCGGCGGCCCTGCTGGTCGCCAGGCGTAGTGCGCCGGAGCACCTTGCCGGGCTGTGGGAGTTCCCGGGCGGCAAGGTCGAGCCCGGCGAGGAGCCCGAGGCTGCGCTGGTGCGGGAACTTTCGGAGGAACTCGGAGTCGGTGTTCGGCTGGGTCCCGAACTGGCGGCGGAGGCTCCCGATGGCTGGCCGCTGAACGAGCGGGCCAGGATGCGTGTCTGGTTCGCGGAAGTCAGCGACGGCGAACCACGGCCCCTTGAAGACCATGACGAACTGCTGTGGGTAGACCTTCGGGACCGGGACGTGGTCCTGGGCCTGCCGTGGATCCCGGCGGATTTTCCGATCGTCCGGGCCTTGCTGGACTCGGTGGCATCGCCGCTGGGCGGGGCCCGCTGAACCAACCGCCACTACAGGATCCGCTGAAGCAGGACTGCCACTGCAGGACCTGCTAGAAGAGGGCGTCCTGCTGCGAGGGCCGGGCGGGTACCTTCGTGGTGGTCTCCTTGGCGGGGGCGGGGATACTTCCGGCCGGGTACTGCGCTTCCTCGGCACGGGGATCGTCCAGGTCCCGGTGGCTGAAGCCGGAGGAATGCGAGAAACCGTGACGTGCCTTGAAGTACCGGACCTTGGCGGCCAGCCAGGTGCGGTATTCCTTGGAGGCGTAGGACCCTGTCCCATACAGCCGCCGGTAGCGTCCGGCCAGTTCGGGGTGATGGGCTGCGATCCACTTCATGAACCACTCCCGGGTCCCGGGCTTCAGGTACAGGGCGCCCGCGGTGACTCCCGTTGCGCCCGCCGCCGCCAGGGAGCCGAAGAGTGCATCCAGGGCTTCGTCACTGTCGGAAAGCCACGGCAGGATGGGCATGGCCATCACGCCACACGGGAGCCCGGCTTCGCGCAACCGGGACACCAGCCTCAACCGCGCCCTGGGCCCGGGTGTGCCCGGCTCGATGGCTTCCGAGAGGGCCTCATCGGTCATGGCCAGCGAGATTCCCAGGCCCACCGGCACCTGCGTGGCGGCACTCTTCAACAGGGGGATATCCCGCGCCAGCAACGTGCCCTTGGTGAGGATGGACAGGGGAGTGCCGGAGTCCGCCAGTGCGGAAATGATGCCTGGCATGAGGCGATACCGCCCCTCGGCGCGCTGGTAGGGGTCGGTGTTGGTGCCAAGCGCCACCTGCTGGCGCGTCCAGGACGCCTTGTTCACTTCCTTGCGCAGGACTTCCGCTGCGTTGACCTTGACCACCACCTGGTTGTCGAAGTCCATGCCGGCGTCGAAATCCAGGTACGTGTGGGACTTCCTGGCAAAGCAGTACACGCAGGCGTGACTGCAACCCCGGTAGGGGTTCACCGTCCACTCGAAAGGCATCTTGGACCCCGCCGGGACCCTGTTGAGCACCGATTTTGCGGTGACCTCGTGGAACGTGATGCCGGCGAACTCGGGAGTGGTGACGGACCGGACCAGGCCGGCGAGCGGCAGCAATGCCGGAGCGGCCCCCCTGGCAATATCCGGGGTCGGAACCAGTGCTTGCGCTTCCCATCTCATGGGCTCCATTCGAAGACATGTTCGAATGGAAGTCAAGGGCGGCGCGCTGCCTCATGGTTTCCCGCATCCGCCGCCCGCTGGTGCAGCAGTTCCCACGTGACCGTCACGCCGGCCTCCACCCGGTTCCTGCCGGACTCAATGGCCGGTGCCTCAACTGCTGAAGCCCGTTGCAAGCCGGCAACCGGTACCGGGCCCGGACCTGCCCGCTGGTCCGTCACGGACAGTACGCGGCCCAGGGTGGCTGAAGCGAGCGACGCGAACTGGGCGGCTGCGCGGAGCGCGTCCTGCCAGGCAGCCTCACGGGCCTGTGCACGGACGGCGGAGTCGTCGGAGAGGACAAGCCGCAGGCTCTCCAGCCGGACGTCGTCGCCGCCCGACTCAACGGCGGCGGAGATGGCCGCCGGTGCGTTGTCCACGTCCCGCAGCCTGACAGCAAGGCTGCCGCCCGCAACGTAGCCCACGAGTTTCTGCCCTTCGCCGTCCCGCCACGCGAGGTCTGCCCGCACCGACAGGCCGCCCGTCCGCAGGTCGGCAGAGGCAACACCTTGCTGGCGGAGGGCCGCGGCCACGGAGGCAAGGCCCCGGCCCGCTGCCGCATACGCGTCTGCCACCGACGGTGCGCGGCACTCCACCGCCACGGAAACCGTCACCAGGTCAGGCACCGCCTCAGCCCACCCGCTCCCGGTAACGGTAACCGTGCCGGCATCCGCGAGGGCCCGCTCCGGGAAGTTCACAGGACCGCGCCCGCCGCCGGAACAGGGTAACCGCCGGCGGCTAGGCCGGCCCTGCGTTCGAAAATATTCGCTGTTCCCGGATTTCCGCTCCGCAGGACGGACCAGCCGGCCGCGGCCAGGTACAAGGGAATGAACGGCAGGCCGAGGCACCAGGCGTACTGGCTGCAGTGCCGCTCCTCATGGCCCAGCAACGCCGGCCGTGACAACAGGTCGGCGGCCGGACCGCGGTACAGCACCACGTTCCCCACCGTGAAGGCGCGGGCGGCCGGAAGCCGCCAACGGTACCCGGCGGCCAGGACCATGCCCCGCGGGCCGCGGCTCACCCGCGTACCCGCGGCGAGGGCGACGGCGAGGCCCGCCAGGGTGCTCCCGTTGAGGAGGTTCGCTGCCCGCCTGAGCCGCTGGGCCGTCGTCGGGACATCCCGGGTACCCGCGCGCTGCCGCAAAGTCATGAGGCCATGGTAGCCGGAGGGTTCAACTAGACTGGAGGGCAGTGGCCGCCGGTCCTGCCGGCGAGCCCTGACCTGGTCATTGAATGAACTGACGTTCAGCGCATTCATCCATGACCTGCCAGCGACGGACGCGCCGAGCGGGAAACCGCGTACGGCTGCCCCGCCTGCCGGCAGCCACGACTCGTAGCTAAGAACAGTAGATGACTGAAACTTTGCCGGGCGCCGCCATTCCGAACCCCACGGATGAGGCCGCCATCAACGCCGCTGTAGACCAGGCCATCACCGCCATCGACGGTGCGGCCACCCTTGACGAACTGAAGGCGGTGCGGCTTGCCCACAGCGGCGAGAAATCCCCGCTGAGCCTTGCCAACCGTGAGATCGGCCGGTTGCCCAAGGACCAGAAGGCGCTCGCCGGAAAGCTGATGGGCGCCTCCCGCGGCCGGGTCAACAAGGCGCTCGCCGACCGCACGGCCGTCCTGGAAGCCGAGAACGATGCCCGCATCCTGGTTGAGGAAACCGTGGACGTCACCGCCGCGCCGCGCCGTCGCCGTGCCGGTGCGCGCCACCCGCTCTCCACCCTCCAGGACCGCGTGGCGGACATCTTCGTGGGCATGGGCTGGGAAATCGCCGAAGGCCCCGAGGTCGAATCGGAGTGGTTCAACTTCGATGCCCTGAACTTCAAGCCGGACCACCCGGCCCGCGAAATGCAGGACACCTTCTTTGTTGAGCCGCCCGAAGCCCACCTGCTGATGCGCACGCACACGTCCCCGGTACAGGTCCGCTCCATGCTGGAGCGTGAAGTACCCATCTACGTGCTGTGCCCCGGCAAGGTGTTCCGCACCGACGAACTCGATGCCACCCACACCCCGGTGTTCCACCAGTTCGAGGGACTCGCCATCGACAAGGGCCTGTCCATGGCCGACCTGCTGGGCACCCTGGAGCACTTCACCCGGCAGATGTTCGGCGACCAAGCAAAGGTCCGGTTGCGGCCCAACTACTTCCCGTTCACCGAGCCCTCGGCTGAGCTCGACATCTTCCACCCCGGCGCCAAGGGCGGCCCGCGCTGGATCGAGTGGGGCGGCTGCGGCATGGTCAACCCCAACGTCCTGCGGGCCGCGGGCATCGACCCGGACGTCTATTCGGGTTTTGCCTTCGGCATGGGCATCGAGCGTGCCCTGATGTTCCGCAACGAGGTAGGAGACATGCGGGAAATGATCGAAGGCGATGTACGGTTCAGCGAGCAATTCGGGATGGAGATCTAAGCGTGCGTATCCCACTTTCCTGGCTGCGTGAATTCGCGGCCGTACCGGCCGGTGCAACGGCCGAAGACGTCATGGCCGAACTGGTCAAGGTCGGTTTCGAAGAGGAAGCGGTCCACCGCCCCACCGATGCCCTGCGCGGGCCCGTGGTGGTGGGCCAGGTCCTGAGCCTGGTCAAGGAACCGCAGACCAACGGCAAGACCATCAACTGGTGCCAGGTCCGGGTTGTCCCCGAAGGGCAGGAGCAGACCCTCACCGGGGACGGCATTGACCCCTCCGGCGTGCAGGGCATCATCTGCGGTGCCCACAACTTCGTGGAAGGCGACAAAGTGGTGGTCACCCTGCCCGGAGCCGTGCTGCCCGGCGACTTCCACATCTCCGCCCGCAAGACCTACGGCCACCTCTCCGCCGGCATGATCGCCTCCGTCCGCGAACTGGGCATCGGCGATGACCACGACGGCATCCTGGTGCTCTCCCGCATCGGGCTGGACCCGGAAATCGGCACCGACGCCATGGAGCTCCTGGGCCTCTACGACCAGGCCGCGGAAATCAACGTCACCCCTGACCGCGGCTACGCCTTCTCGATCCGCGGCGTGGCCCGCGAGTTCGCGCACGCCACCGGTACCGCGTTCACAGACCCCGCCACGAAGGTCAACACCCCGGCAGGACTGTCCGGCGGCTACGGCGTCAAGCTCAACGACGACGCCCCCATCTACGGCACACCCGGCTGCGACCGCTTCGTGGCCCGCACCGTGCGCGGCGTTGACGCCACCCGGCCCACCCCGCCCTGGATGGTGTCCCGGCTCCGGCTTGCCGGCATCCGCTCCATCTCGCTGCCGGTGGACATTTCCAACTACGTCATGCTCGAGCTGGGCCAGCCCACGCACTGCTACGACCTCGACACGCTCTCCGGCGACATCGTGGTGCGCCGGGCTGCGGCAGGGGAGAAGATCACCACCCTGGACGGCAAGGAGCGCTCCCTTGACGCCGAGGACCTCCTGATCACCGACGACTCCGGCGCCATCGGCATCGCGGGCGTCATGGGCGGCGCGGCCACCGAAGTGAGCGGTTCGACGTCGAACGTCCTGGTCGAAGCGGCACACTTCGACGACGTGTCCATCGGGCGTTCCCGGCGCCGGCACAAGCTGCCGTCCGAGGCGTCCAAGCGCTTCGAACGCGGCGTCGACTGGCAGGTTGCGGGCATCGCCGCGCAGCGCGTGGTGGACCTCCTGGTGGAACTGGCCGGGGGAACCGCTGATGAAGCGGGAACAGACGTCGGCACACCCCCGGAAACCATCACCATCGAACTGCCGGCCGGCTTCGCCGCAGCCCGCATCGGGATCGACTTCACCGAAGCGCAGATCGTCACCTCGCTGGAGGACCTGGGCGCCGTCGTCGTAAAGCACGACGCCGGGTGGACCGTGACGCCGCCCAGCTGGCGCAGCGACCTGGAAACCAAGGAAGACCTCACAGAGGAAATCGCCCGGCTGGTGGGTTACGACAAGATCCCCGCCACGTTGCCCGTGGCCCCTCCCGGCCGCGGCCTCACCCGGGTCCAGCAGCAGCGCCGGCGCCTGATCCAGTCCCTGGCGGACGCCGGACTCACCGAGGTCCTGTCCTACCCGTTCGTGTCCAAGGCGGCCAACGACACCTTTGGCACCGCCGACGAAGGTGCCCCCCGGAGCGCCGTCAAGCTCGCCAACCCGATCAGCGAGGAGCAGGGCTACCTCCGGACCTCGATCCTTCCCGGCCTGATCGAGGTGGCCAAGCGGAACCATTCCCGCGGCTTCCGCGACCTCGCCCTGTTCGAGTCGGGCCTGGTCTTCCTTCCTGGCGCCGCTATGGGCACCGCTTCCATCCCGCCATTGGGGGCCAAGCCTGCCGACGAGGTGCTGGACGGACTCTACGACGGCGTCCCGGACCAGCCCTTCCACGTTGCTGCGGTCCTTACCGGCCATGACTCCCCGGCAGCCGCCGCGCATACCCCGCGGGCATGGGACTGGGCGGATGCGCTGGATGTTGCCCGCCTTGCCGGGGACGTCCTCGGCGTCGACCTGGTGGTCAGCCAGGGCAGCCACCAGGCCTTCCACCCGGGACGCACGGCCAGGCTCGCGCTGCGCACCGGGGAAGTGGTGGGCTACGCCGGCGAGCTGCACCCCAAGCTGCTGGCAGCCTCGGACATGCCGGCCCGTTCGGTGGCGCTGGAACTCAATGCCGACGCCCTCTTCGACGCCGCACCGGACGTGATCGTTGCACGCCACATCTCCACCTTCCCGGTGGCCACCCAGGACGTGGCGCTTGTGGTCCCGGCCGAGGTACCGGCGGACGAGGTCCTTGCCGCCCTGCGTGAAGGGGCCGGCGAACTGCTGGAGGATGTTGCCCTGTTTGATGTCTACGCAGGCAAGGGCATTGAGGACGGCAAGAAGTCGCTGGCTTTCGGGCTCCGGTTCCGCGCCGCGGACCGCACCCTGACCGCGGACGAAGCCTCGGCCGCGCGCGAAAGCGCCGTGGCATTGGCCGCGGAACGCTTCGGAGCCGTCCAGCGCTAGTTACTGTTCGCAGCCTCCGGAAGGGCGGGTCATGGCACACTGCAACCTACGTGCCATCCCGCCCTTTTCGCTGCCCGGGGAAGCCGGGGCGGTGCGGAGCAACGCCGAACGCCTCTTGGACGGCGTGGAACTGGCGCGGGCCCAGGCCATGGCGCCTGCCGCCGGGGCCGTCTTCCTGGCCGGTCGGCTGGCCCAGCGGCTCTTCGCCGCCGAGCTGATGTCCGTGTCCGCTGCGGACCTTGCCACGGCCTACGACTGCCCGCGCTGCGGCGGCGGCCCGGAGCTGGGCCATGGCAGGCCGGGGTACACCTATCGCGGCGCTCCTTTGCCGCTGGCCCTGAGCCTGTCCCGGGCCGGCGGCTGGACCTTGCTCGCGGCCGTGGCGGACGCCGCACCGGGAACCCGCCTCGGGACGGACATCGAAGATCCTTCGCGCACCGGTTTCGACGGGTTCGACAGCCTGGCCCTGACACCTGCGGAGCGGCTTGCGCTCCGTGACGTCACGGCGGACCTCCTGCCGGCCGCCAGGGCAAGGTTTTGGGCCCGCAAGGAGGCCTGGCTGAAGATGACCGGCGAGGGACTCAGGAGGGCGCCGTCTTCCCTTGACGTCCTGGAACGTGCCGGCCTGGGCGACCTTGGCCCCGCAGAAACCGGGCTGCCCGCCCACCTGGCCGCCGCCGTCGCGCTTTCCGGGCCTGGTCAGGACGCCGGCAGCGGCGGCAGCGGCTCCTCGTAAAGCCAGGGGTGCAGCAGGGATTCGGCATCCACGGCTGTTGTCCGGCTGACCGCCATGATGAAGTCCTGCGTCGTGACCGAGCCATGCCGGTGGCTGGCGGTCCACTCCTGCAGGACGGCAAAGAAGGCGAGGTCTCCCACGGCCATCCGGACGGCATGGACGGCCAGCGCGCCCCGTTTATAGACGCGGTCATCGAACATCCGCTCGGGTCCGGGATCGCCCACCAGGATGTCCTGTTCCTCCTCGGCCAGCCGTCGCCAGGCAGCCACGGCCCGGTCCGCCACGGCCATGACGCCGGCTTCTTCGGACCAGATCCATTCTGCGTAGCAGGCGAAGCCCTCGTGCAGCCAGATGTCCTGCCAGCTGGCCGCCGTCAGGGCATTCCCAAACCATTGATGGGAGAGTTCGTGGGCGATCAGGCGCTGGGACTCCCAGTCCAGGCCCAGGTGGTTGGGGCCAAGGATGGACATGGCCTGCGCCTCAAGCGGGATTTCCAGTTCGTCCTCGGTGACCACCACGACGTAGCCGGGAAAAGGGTAGGGGCCAAAGCAGCTGCTGAACGTGCGCATCATGGCAGGCTGGAGCGCCAGGCCGGCCCGTGCCCGGTCCGCGAGGGCGTGGGAGACGGCGACGGTCTGCGGAACGGGGGTGCCATGCCGTCCGCTGTCCAGTTCCAGCAGCGCGTACCTGCCGATCTGCACGCTGGCCAGGTACGCGGGCATGGGGTCGGCCTGTTCGTAGACCCAGGTTTCCCGGCTGGAACGGGCGGTGTGCGATTGCAGGACGCCGTTGCACACCACGCGGTAGTTCGCATCGGTGGTCACGGTGAACCGGTAGCTGGCTTTGTCCTGGAGGTGGTCGTTGCAAGGGAACCAGGAAGGGGCCCCGTTGGGCTGCCCGGCCACCAGGACGCCGTCGGTGAGTTCCTCCCAGCCCACCTCACCCCACAGGCCGCGCCGTGGGCGCGGATTGCCTTCGTAACGCACTTCCAGCGTGAATGGCTGCCGGGCCTCGAAGGGGCTCTGCGCCGAGACCACCAGTTGTCCTGCCCGCTGGCTGAACCGCAGCGGCTTCCGGCCGTCCAGCAGTACTTTCGTGGCGCGCAGCCCGGCAAGGTCCAGCACAATGGCCGACGCCGGGACGCTCGTGACGCCGTGCAGCACCGCCCTGCCGCTGAGCCGGTTGCTGGCCACCCGGTAGTCCAGGTCCAGTTCGTACCGCTCCACCTGGAAGGCGTTGGTCCCCGCGCCGGGCAGGTAGGGATCCGGGGCAGTCCCGCCGGCCTCGTAGACGCTGCCGCGGGCGGCTGATGCTGAAGAACTCATGGGGACCTTCGGTTGGCAGACGGCGATCCGGGGCCGCTCCACGGGCTGACGGGGTTGCCCATCCAGTACGTCGCGGCGGGAACTGCTTCGCCGCGCATCACCAGGGACGCCGGCCCCACTGTTCCGCCGGCACCGACGCTGGCCTGGGGAAGGATGACCCCGTGCGGGCCCATGGTGGCCCCGTCCTCGAGCGTAACAGCGTCGATGCTCATCACCCGGTCGTGGAACAGGTGGGTCTGCACCACGCAGCCCCGATTCACCGTGGAGTTCCGGCCGAGCGTCACCAGGTCCGCCTCGGGCAGCCAGTAGCTCTCACACCATGTGCCGCTGCCGATCTTCGCGCCAAGCGCACGCAGCCACCAGACCAGCGCCGGCGTGCCGGAGGCGGCCCGCGCAAACCACGGCGCGGAGACCAGCTCGATGAAGCTGTCCACCACTTCGTTGCGCCAGATGAACGAGCTCCAGAGCGGGTGCTCACCGGGGCGGATCCGGCCCACCAGGATCCATTTGGCGACGACGGACGCGGCTGCGGCGACCAAGCCCGCCAGGAGCATGACCACGCCGGTGAGCAGGGCCGCGGCGGCGTAGTCCAACGTCGCTGCGATCCAGTCGAAGGCCAGCATGGTGCCGGCAGCGATGGCCACCGTGAGCATGACCGGCAGGAACCGGCCCAGCTCCCACAGGGTACGGGCCACCTTCAGCCGCGCCGGGGGCTGGAAGGTGCGGGTACCGTCTGAGGCGATCGCGGTCCGCCGCAACCGGACCGGCGGGCTTCCCAGCCAGGAGGTGCCCGCCTTGGCTTTCGCCGGCGTCGCGGACAGGACGGCCACCAGCGAGTTTTTGGGCACGTTGCGGCCGGCGGCGGTCATCCCGGAATTGCCGAGGAACGACCGCTTGCCGATCTTGGCCGGTGCCACCCGCAACCAGCCGCCGTCGAGCTCGTAGGAGGCCACCATGGTGTCATCGGCCAGGAAGGCACCCTCACCCACGGTGGTCATCTTCGGTATCAGCAGCACGGTGGAGGCCTCGACATTCTTCCCGACCTTGGCGCCCAGCAGGCGAAGCCACACCGGCGTGAACAGGCTGGCATAGATCGGGAACAGCAGGTCCCTCGCCAGGTCCAGCACCCGCTCGGTGGCCCAAATCTGCCATCCCACCCGGCTTCGGATCCGGTAGTAGCCCTCCGCGATCCCGATGGACAGCAGGCGCGTGGCGGCCAGCACCAGGACGGCGTTCGTGGCGAACCACACCAGCGACGCCGGGGCAAGGGCCGGCAGCAGCCGGGGGAGGGCTTCCGCGAGTGACGAACAGCCCTGGATGAAGGCGAACGCGACCCACAGCGCGGCAGCCGCGGACAGGTACGGGATGACGGAAAGGCAAGCCGACGCCAGCGCGAAGCCGGCGAACCAGGCCCGGGCGGCAAACCTGCCCTGGGCTGCGGCATCCGGCACGCTGTGCTTGGCCTTGCCCTGCCGGCGCGCCGGTGACCCGGCCGCGAGCTGGCCTGCCTTCACCTTCCCCAGCACCGCGGAACCGGGTTCCACTTGCGCCCCCGCTCCGATCGAGGCCCCGGGCATCAGCGTGCTCCGTGCGCCCACGCTGGCGCCGCGGCCAATTCGGATGGCCCCAATGTGGACGTCGTCGCCGTCGATCCACCAGCCCGAAAGGTCCACTTCCGGTTCCACGTTGGCTCCGCTGCCGAGCGTCAGCATCCCTGTAACAGGCGGCAGCGAATGCAGCTGGACGTCCCGGCCGATCTTCGCCCCCAGCGCCCGGGCGTAATACGGCACCCAAGGCGCACTGGCGAGGCTGATGGCACCGGCGAGGTCCTGGATCTGTTCCGCGAGCCACAACCGCAGGTGGACGCGCCCTGACCGCGGATAGATGCCCGGCTCCACCCCGCGCAGCAGGAACCGGGCGGCCGCGATGGCCAGCAGCATCCGCCCGGCCGGGCTGACGAACACCAGCCAGGACGCCGCCACCCACCACCACGAGACCGTGGGAGCGGCAGTAAAGCCGGCAATCCCGGACAACAGGTTGTTCAGGGCCATGAGGTAGGTCAGCCACCGCATGCCCACCAGGATGTGCAGCGGCACACCCATCAGGGTCTGGAACACCTGCGACTTCCTGGCCGTCGGCCGGACGGTGCGCTCCGGTGCCGGGCCGGGAGAGCCGCCCGGACGGGACTGGCGTGCCACTTCCACCAGCGCACCGATGCGCGGCGTGGCGTAGATATCGGCCACGGTGATGGTGGGGTAGCGGACCCGCAGGGCGGAGACCAGTTGGGCGGCCGAGAGTGAGCCGCCGCCGTACGCGAAGAAATCGGCGTCCAGCGAGGTGACCGGGCTGCCCAGCACGTTGCTCCACTGCTCCACGATCCAGGCGGCGTCATCCGGGATGTTCAGGGGTGCGGCGTTTGCCTCCGCGGCGCCCGCACCGGCCAGCGGCCACGGGAGTTCGTGCCGGTTGACCTTGCCGCTGGTCTTTGTTGGCAGGGAATCCACCACGGTGAGCATGGGAACCAGGGCGGCAGGCAGGTTCGCCGTCAGCTGCTCCCGGGCAGCCGAAAGGTCAAGGGCCACCCCGGCCGCCGCCGCCAGGTAGCCCACCAGGACCTGGTTTCCGGCGGCTGTGGTCTGGACTGCGGCGGCACCGCCGGCCACCCCGGGGAGGGACTGGAGCGCGGCGTCGATCTCGCCCAGCTCAATCCTGCGGCCGCCGAGCTTTACCTGTTCGTCGGCCCGGCCCTGGAAGACCAGGCCCGCCTGTTCGAAGCGCACCAGGTCACCCGAACGGTACGCCCGTTCCCACCCCAGGGTGGGCATGGGGGCGTACTTCTCCGCGTCCTTGGCAGGATCGAGGTAGCGGGCGAGGCCAACTCCACCGATGATGAGTTCGCCCACCTCGCCGTCTGCTACCGGTACGGCGTTTCCGTCCACGATGGCCAGGTCCCAGCCGTCCAGCGGCAACCCGATCCGCACGGGACCGGGTGCACCCAGGGGCGCTGCGCAGGCCACCACCGTTGCCTCCGTTGGACCATACGTATTCCAGACTTCACGGCCTTCCACGGCCAGCCGCTCGGCGAGTTCGGGCGGACAGGCCTCGCCGCCGAAAATCAGGAGCCGGACGTTCTCGAGTGATTCTGCGGGCCAGAGCGCGGCGAGGGTGGGCACGGTTGAAACGGCGGTGATGCCGTGGTTGATCAGCCAGGGGCCAAGGTCCATGCCGGTCCGGACCAGGGCGCGCGGTGCGGGCACAAGGCAGGAGCCGTGCCGCCAGGCGAGCCACATTTCTTCACAGGAAGCGTCGAAGGCGACCGATAGCCCGGCCAGGACCCGGTCCTGCGGGCCGAGGGGTTCGTCCTGGAGGAAGATTCTTGCCTCCGCATCCACAAAGGCGGCGGCGGACCGGTGCCGGACCGCCACGCCCTTGGGTGTTCCGGTGGAGCCGGAGGTAAAGATGATCCAGGCGTCGTCGCCAAGTTCCGGCGGCCGTGCGCCCTTGAACGGGCCTTTCCGGCCCAGCCCGGCCGGCCCCTGTCCGATCGAGCCGCCGGGCCCCAGGACGGCTGCCACGTTGGCCTCGCCGAACACCAGCCGCGCGCGTTCCTCGGGATCGTCGGCGTCCACGGGGACATACGCGGCTCCCACCAGGAGCACGGCGAGGATGGAAACGTACAGTTCGCTGGTGCCGGAGGGGATCCGGATGCCAATCCTGTCCCCGGCGCCCAACCCGGCCTGGTGCAGGCGGCGGCCGGTGGCACGGACTGCGTCCAGCAGTTGGGCGTAGCTGAGTGATGTCCGGCCGTCGTCCAGGGCCGACGCGTCGGGAAACCGGGCAGCGGTGTCCAGCAGGACATCGATCAGCGTCCGGGCCGGGGGCGCCGCCGAGGCCCCGGGCAGCTGGGGCGCGTACGTGGCAAAGGCCGGGCCGGGGTCGTCGGCCGGGGGCGCGGCTGCGGAGGCCGCCGGATGCTGGCGGACGGTGCTGGCCGGCGCTGCACCGGGGTGGTCATCCCCGAAGGGGACCTGCTGCTGGGTCACCCGTGCATTTTCGCGGGAGAAGATGAACAAAAGGTGTCCGGCGCGCCCGGACGCGCCGTCTGCGGCGGTCCGGGGGTTTGCCCCGTGTTCACGTTGCCCATGGCTACGGAACCAGCAGCACTTTTCCGGTGGTCTTCCTGCCCTCGAGGTCGCGGTGCGCGAGGGCTGCCTGCGACAACGGGTAGCGGGCGCCGACCCGCACCTTGAGGCTGCCATTGGCCGCCGCGGCAAACACCTCGTCCGAGCGCCAGCGCCGCTCCGCGGCATCCCGGAGGTAGTGGCCCATGGTGGGCCGGGTCAGGAACAAGGAGCCACCGGCGTTCAGGCGCTGCGGGTCGACCGGCGGGACGGGGCCGGAGGCGGCACCGAACAACACCAGCATCCCCCTGATGCGCAAGGCGGCAAGGGAGCCGTCGAAGGTGTCCTTGCCCACGCCGTCGTACACCACGTCCATGCCGTTGCCGCCCGTAATGTCCCTGACCCGCTCTGCGAAGCCTTCGTACCGCAGCACG
Source organism: Pseudarthrobacter sp. NPDC058196 (assembly GCF_042882685.1). Classification (NCBI taxonomy): domain Bacteria; kingdom Bacillati; phylum Actinomycetota; class Actinomycetes; order Micrococcales; family Micrococcaceae; genus Pseudarthrobacter; species Pseudarthrobacter sp. NPDC058196. Next base: position 17,975 of record NZ_JBHVVN010000008.1, on the reverse strand, counting down.
TGGTCCGCGCCGGCGTCGCGCGCCAATTCTTCCTTCCCGTCCGTGGACACCGTGGTGAACACCTCCGCGCCCCGTGCCTTGAGCAGCTGGATCAGCAGCAGTCCCACGCCTCCGGCGCCGGCATGGAGCAGGACCCTGTGGCCGGGTTCCACTTTGAAGGTGGAGTTCATCAGGTAGTGGGCGGTGATTCCCTGCAAGGGAAGCGCCGCGGCGGTAAATACGTCCAGGCCCCTTGGTACCGGCAGCGCGGCGTCTTCATCCACCAGTGCGTAGTCCGCATAGCAGTTGATGCCTTCAGCGGTGGCAATCCGGTCGCCGACGGCAAATCCGGTGACCCCCTCACCCACCGCCTCCACCGTGCCGGCCGCCTCGGATCCCGGGGTGAAGGGGTACTGCACTTTGTAGGTGCCGCTGCGCTTGTAGGTGTCGATGAAGTTCACGCCGGCCGCGCCCACCTTGAACAGCAGCTGGCCTGGTCCCGGCGTGGGAGGCTCAACCCCGGCATACTCAAGGACTTCCGGTCCGCCTGCCTGCCGTGCGACGATTGCGTGCGTCATGGCGCTCCTTTCCCGGGTTCCGGTACGTCCGGCCCGGCTGCCGAATTCCATCCTAGGGACACCCTGTGCCGGACGGACAAGTATGCGGAACAACCGTTACCGGATTTGCCTATGCATAAATATCGGTACCAATGCATAATTATTGTTGTATAGTCGAGGCATGACTATTTCTGTTGCGGTTTCGGGAGCCAGCGGCTACGCCGGGGGAGAGGTCCTCCGCCTCCTGGCCGGACACCCCGGTGTGACCATCGGCGCGATCACAGCCCACAGCAACGCGGGTTCGCGGCTGGGCGAACTGCAGCCCCACCTGCACGGACTCGCAAGCCGGATCCTGGAGGACACCACCGTGGAGAACCTCTCCGGCCACGACGTCGTCTTCCTCGCCCTCCCGCATGGCGCCTCGGCCGAGATCGCCGCCCAGCTGCCGGAAGGCACGGTCGTCATCGACGCCGGCGCCGACCACCGGCTCGAGGACCCTGCGGCATGGGAAGAGTTCTACGGTTCAGCCCACGCCGGCACCTGGCCCTACGGACTTCCGGAGCTGCCCGGCCAGCGCGAGGCCCTCAAGGGTGCCAGGCGCATCGCCGTCCCCGGCTGCTACCCCACGTCCGCACTGCTGGCGCTCACTCCCGGGTTCGCAGCCCACCTGCTGGAACCCGACGACGTCGTCATCGTTTCCGCGTCCGGCACCTCGGGCGCGGGCAAGGCGGCCAAAGTCAACCTCATCGGCTCCGAAGTCATGGGATCCATGAGCCCCTACGGCGTGGGCGGCGGACACCGGCACACGCCGGAAATCGAGCAGGGACTCTCCAACGCGGCGGGGGAGCAGGTCACGGTGTCCTTCACCCCCACGCTGGCGCCGATGAGCCGCGGCATCCTCACCACCGCCACCGCCAAGGTCAAGGCCGGCACCACCGCGGCGCAGCTGCGCCAGGCCTGGACGGACGCGTACGACGACGAGCCCTTCGTCCACGTCCTGCCGGAAGGCCAATGGCCCGCCACCAAGTCCGTCCAGGGCTCCAACCACGCCGCCATGCAGCTCGCCTTCGACCCCCACACCGGACGCGTGATCGTGACCTGCGTGATCGACAACCTCACCAAGGGCACCGCCGGCGGCGCCGTCCAGTCCATGAACATCGCACTCGGCCTGCCGGAAACCGACGGCCTCAACCTGCAGGGAGTAGCCCCGTGACCATCACCGCACCCCAGGGATTCCGGGCCGCCGGCGTCACCGCCGGCCTCAAGGCTTCCGGCAACCCGGACCTCGCCCTCGTGGTCAACGACGGCCCGGCCAAGGCCGCAGCCGCCGTGTTCACCAGCAACCGGGTGGCAGCCGCCCCCGTCCACTGGTCCCGCCAGGTGGTCTCCGACGGCCGCGTGGACGCCGTGATCCTCAATTCCGGCGGAGCCAATGCCTGCACCGGCCCCACCGGCTTCCAGAACACCCACAGCACGGCGGAGAAAGTGGCAGAGGTCCTGGGAATCTCGGCCACCGACGTCTTCGTCTGCTCCACCGGCCTGATCGGTGAACAACTGCCGATGGACAAGGTCCTGCCGGGCGTCGAAGCGGCGGCGGCAGCATTGAGCGCCGACGGCGGTCCGGCGGCGGGCACCGCGATCATGACCACCGACAGCGTGCCCAAGTCAGCGCTGTTCATCGGCACCGACGCCGACGGCCAGGAGTTCAGCATCGGCGGCATCGCCAAGGGCGCCGGCATGCTGGCCCCCGGCCTGGCCACCATGCTGGTGGTCCTCACCACCGACGCCGCCGTTGATTCGGACATGCTCGACGTCGTCCTGCGGGACGCCACCCGCGTCACCTTCGACCGGGCCGACTCGGACGGCTGCATGTCCACCAACGACACCGTGGTCCTGCTGGCCTCCGGCGCGTCCGGGGCCGTGCCGTCCGCGGCGGACTTCGGTGCCGGCCTCACCCAGGTCTGCGCCGAACTGGCCCGCAAGCTGATCGCCGATGCCGAAGGCGCCAGCCACGACATCGCCATCCGCACCTTCAACGCCGCCAGCGAGGCGGACGCCGAAACGGTCAGCCGCTCCGTGGCCCGCTCCAACCTGTTCAAGGCCGCCATCTTTGGCAAGGACCCGAACTGGGGCCGCGTGCTTTCCGCCGTGGGCACCACGGACGCTGCGTTCGAGCCGGACAAGCTCAACGTGGCCATGAACGGGATCCAGATCTGCCGCAACGGCAGCATCGGCGACGACCGGGCCCTGGTGGACCTGGAACCGCGCGAGGTCCTGGTGGAGATCGACCTGCAGGCAGGCGACGCAGAAGCGACCATCTGGACCAACGACCTCACCCACGACTACGTCCACGAGAACAGCGCCTACTCCAGCTAGGGGCACCCGCTCCCGGCAGGAACCGCTGCGGAAAGTGACAGCATGAACACCCAGACGCGTGAAACCACCAGCATGTCCGCTGCCCAGGACAAGGCCGCCACCCTGATCGAGGCGCTGCCCTGGATCCAGCGGTTCGCCGGCACCACCATGGTGATCAAGTACGGCGGCAACGCCATGGTCAACGACGAACTCCGCCGCGCCTTCGCCGAGGACATCGTCTTCCTCCACCACGTAGGCATCCACCCCGTGGTGGTCCACGGCGGCGGCCCCCAGATCAACTCCATGCTGGGCCGGCTGGGCATCGAGTCCGAGTTCAAGGGCGGCCTGCGCGTCACCACCCCGGAAGCCATGGACGTGGTCCGGATGGTCCTCACCGGCCAGGTAGGGCGCGAACTGGTGGGCCTGATCAACTCCCACGGGCCCTACGCCGTCGGCATGTCCGGCGAAGACGGCGGGCTGCTGCGCGCCGTCCGCACCGGCACCGTGGTGGATGGCGAAGACATCGACCTTGGGCTGGTGGGCGAGGTGGTCGGCGTCGACCCCGCGGGCATCGTGGACATCCTGGCCGCCGGCCGCATCCCGGTGATCTCCACCGTCGCCCCGGAAATTGTCGACGGCGGGGAGAACGTGGCAGGTGCCGGACGTTTCCAGCCCACCGGCCAGGTCCTGAACGTCAACGCTGACACGGCGGCCGCCGCGGTCGCCTCAGCGCTGGGCGCTTCAAAGCTCGTCATCCTGACCGACGTCGAAGGCCTGTATGCCAACTGGCCGGACAAGTCCTCGCTCATTTCGTCCCTGACGGCCTCTGAGCTGCGTGACATGCTGCCGCGGCTCGAATCGGGCATGATCCCCAAGATGGCCGCGTGCCTGAAGGCCATCGACGAAGGCGTGGAGCGGGCGCATATCGTTGACGGGCGCCTGCCCCACTCCATGCTTCTTGAAACATTTACGACGGCGGGCATCGGCACCCAGGTAGTCCCGGACGAGGAGAACAACGCATGAGTAAGCACACCGCAGAGGTTGAGCTTGTCGAAACCCCGGTGGCCGCACTGGTGGAAACCACGGGCCACGCGGGCTCCGAGTGGCTCTCCCGCTACTCCACCTCGCTGATGAACGTGTTCGGCACGCCCCAGCGAGTCCTGGTCCGCGGCGCCGGCTGCCTGGTGTGGGACGCCGACGGCAAGGAATACCTGGACCTGCTCGGCGGCATCGCCGTCAACGCCCTCGGCCACGCCCACCCCTTCGTGACGTCAGTCATCGCCAGCCAGTTGGCCACCCTGGGCCACGTCTCCAACTTCTTCACCAGCCCCACCCAGGTGGCCTTGGCCGAGAAACTTTTGGAACTGACCCATGCCCCTGCCGGGTCCAAGGTGTTCTTCAGCAACTCCGGGACGGAAGCGAACGAGGCCGCCTTCAAACTTGCCCGCCGCAACACCGGCACCGGCGACACCAAGCGGACCACGATCATCGCCCTCGAAGGCGCCTTCCACGGCCGGACCATGGGAGCCCTGGCGCTGACCGCTAAGGAAGCCTACCGGGCACCGTTCGAACCGCTGCCCGGTGGCGTGGTGCACATTCCGTTCGGCGACGTCGCTGCGCTGGAGGCAGCAGTGGACGAAACCGTCGCCGCCGTCTTCCTGGAGCCCATCCAGGGCGAAGCCGGCGTCCGGCCGCTGCCCCCGGGCTACCTGAAAGCTGCGCGCGAGGCCACCAGTAAGGCCGGAGCACTCCTGATCCTCGATGAGGTCCAGACCGGCATCGGGCGCACCGGCAAGTGGCTGGCCAGCGAGGACGCCGGGATCGTCCCCGACGCCGTCACCCTGGCCAAGGGCCTCGGCGGCGGCTTCCCCATCGGTGCCCTCATCACCTTTGGCGGCCAGACGTCGTCGTTGCTGTCAGTGGGCCAACACGGCACCACGTTCGGCGGCAACCCGGTGGCCACCGCCGCCGCCCTGGCCACCCTCCACGCCCTCGAAAGCCAGGACGTCCTGGCGAACGCCACCGCGGTGGGCGCGCACCTGCGGTCCGGGCTCGCCCGGATCCCCGGCGTCACGGAAGTCCGCGGCGAAGGACTGCTGATCGGCTTCGACCTCGATGCCGACGTCGCCCCCGCCGTCGTGCAGGCCGGCCTCGACGCAGGCTTCATCGTCAACAGCCCCGGCCCGCACACCATCCGCCTGGCACCGCCGCTGATCCTCACCACAGCCCAGGCGGACACCTTCCTCGCCGCTTTCCCGGCAATCCTCCAGACAGCTAAGGACGCCCAGTGACCAACGCAACCCGGCACTTCCTCAAGGACACCGACCTCAGCCCCGCCGAGCAGGCAGAGGTCCTGGACCTCGCAGCCCGGATGAAGGCCGCCCCGTACAGCGTCCAGCCTTTCGCCGCCGCGCGCAGCGGCCGCAAGACCGTGGCCGTCATCTTCGACAAGACCTCCACCCGGACCAGGGTCTCCTTCGCCACGGGCATCGCGGACATGGGCGGCAATGCCCTGATCATCAATCCCGGCGAGGCGCAGATCGGGCACAAGGAATCCGTGGAGGACACCGCCAAGGTCCTCGAACGCATGGTCTCCACCATCGTGTGGCGCACCGGCGCGCACGACGGCCTGGTGGCCATGGCCGCCAACTCCAAAGTCCCTGTCATCAATGCCCTGTGCGATGACTACCACCCCTGCCAGCTCCTGGCCGACCTTCTCGCCGTCAAGGAACACAAGGGCAAACTGAAGGGGCTCACCATGAGCTACCTCGGCGACGCCGCCAACAACATGGCCAACTCCTACCTGCTGGCGGGCGTCACGGCGGGCATGCACGTCCGTATCGCCGGGCCGGCGGGCTACCTGCCGGCGGAGGACATCGTCGCCGCAGCCCGGGAGCGTGCGGCGGAAACCGGCGGCTCCGTGCTGATCACCACCGACGCGAAGGAAGCCCTGCAAGGGGCGGACGTGGTGGCCACCGATACCTGGGTCTCCATGGGCCAGGAAGACGAGAAGGAAGCCCGGATGCAGTTGTTCCGGGAGTTCTCCGTGGACTCCGGCGCCATGGCACTCGCCGCGGAAGACGCCGTCGTGCTCCACTGCCTGCCCGCCTACCGAGGCTACGAAATCTCCGCGGACGTCATCGACGGACCCCAATCGATCGTCTGGGACGAGGCGGAAAACCGCCTGCACGCCCAGAAGGCGCTGATGGCCTGGCTGATGCACCGGTCCGGCCTGGCCTTTGTTGACGGCCTTTCGCCCGTTGAAGGTACCGGGGAGAGCACGTTCTAGTGTCCGTCCAGCCGTCCTCACCGGGCAGCAGCCCGGCCACCAAGACCGCCCGGCAGGCACGCATAACCGCCATCCTCACGGGGCAGTCCGTGCGTTCCCAGGCGGAGCTTGCGGCGTTGCTGGCGGACGACGGCGTGCAGGTCACCCAGGCCACCCTGTCCCGGGACCTGGTGGAATTGGGCGCCGTCCGCGTCCGCGGCAAGGAAGGTGTCCTGGTGTACGCCGTGCCCGGCGAGGGCGGTGAACGGGCCGCGAAAAGCGGTGTCAGCCAGGAAATCCTGGACGCGCGTCTGGCGCGGCTGTGCAGCGAACTGCTGGTCACGGCGGAAGCCTCCGCCAACATCGCCGTCCTGCGGACCCCGCCCGGGGCCGCGAACTTCCTGGCCCTGGCGATCGACCATTCGGTGATGCCATCCATCCTGGGCACCATCGCCGGGGACGATACGGTCCTGCTGGTGTCCCGTGACCCGCTGGGAGGTCCGGACCTCGCCGCCCGGTTCCTGCAACTGGCCGAAGAAGCCGGGCAATAAGCTTGAAGACAAATCATCAACCAACCCCAACAAGGAGCATCTAAAGTGACTGAACGCATTGTGCTGGCCTACTCCGGCGGCCTGGACACGTCCGTCGCCATCGGCTGGATCGGTGAAGCCACCGGTGCCGAGGTCATCGCCGTGGCGGTCGACGTCGGACAGGGCGGCGAATCGCTGGAAACTATCCGCCAGCGCGCCCTGGGCTGCGGCGCCGTCGAGGCCTACGTCGCCGACGCATCGGACGAGTTCGCCAACGAATACTGCGTGCCCACGCTGAAGGCCAACGCCCTCTACCAGGGCCACTACCCGCTGGTGTCCGCCATCTCCCGCCCGGTCATCGTCAAGCACCTGGTGAAGGCCGCCCGCGAATTCGGCGCCACCACCGTCGCGCACGGCTGCACCGGCAAGGGCAACGACCAGGTCCGCTTCGAAGTGGGCATCCAGACCCTCGGCCCGGACCTGAAGTGCATCGCACCGGTCCGCGACCTCGCCCTGACCCGCGACAAGGCCATCGCCTTCGCCGAGGAAAAGGGACTGCCCATCGAGACCACCAAGAAGAACCCGTACTCGATCGACCAGAACGTCTGGGGCCGCGCCGTGGAAACCGGCTACCTCGAGGACATCTGGAACGCCCCCACCAAGGACATCTACGACTACACCGCCACCCCGGAATTCCCGCCGGCACCGGATGAAGTCACCATCTCCTTCGAGGCCGGCGTGCCGGTCGCGATCGACGGCGTCAAAGTCACCCCGCTGCAGGCCATCAAGGAACTGAACCGCCGCGCCGGCGCCCAGGGCGTGGGCCGGATCGACGTCGTCGAGGACCGTCTGGTGGGCATCAAGTCCCGCGAAATCTACGAGGCCCCCGGCGCCATGGCGCTGATCACCGCGCACAAGCACCTCGAGGACATCACCGTTGAGCGCGAGCAGGCCCGCTTCAAGGCCACCGTCGGCCAGCGCTGGGCCGAGCTGGTCTACGACGGCCAGTGGTTCTCGCCGCTGAAGCGCTCCCTGGACGCCTTCATCGAGGACACCCAGAAGTACGTCACCGGCGACATCCGCATGACCCTGCACGGCGGCCAGGCCATCGTCAACGGACGCCGCTCCGACACCTCGCTGTACGACTTCTCGCTGGCCACCTACGACACCGGTGACACCTTCGACCAGTCCCAGGCCAAGGGCTTCATCGAGCTGTGGGGCATGTCCGCCAAGGTTGCCTCCGGCCGCGACATCCGCGTCGCAGGAAAGTAAGTTTCGGTGGTTGAGCCTGTCGAAACCCAAAAAACCGAAGCCACCAACGCAGGTGCGCTGTGGGGCGGCCGGTTCGCCGGCGGCCCCGCGGACGCCCTCGCGGCGCTGAGCAAGTCGACGCACTTTGACTGGCGGCTTGCCCGCTATGACATTGCCGGCTCGAAGGCGCACGCCCGAGTGCTGCACAAGGCGGGGCTGCTGGATGCCGACGAGCTGGAAGGCATGCTGGACGCCCTGGACCGGCTGGATGCGGACGTCGCCTCCGGCGCCTATGTGCCCGCCGAGTCAGATGAGGACGTGCACGGCTCGCTGGAACGCGGCCTGATCGAGCGCGCCGGCACCCAGTTGGGCGGCAAGCTCCGCGCCGGCCGGTCCCGCAACGACCAGGTGGCCACCCTGGGCCGGATGTTCCTGCGCGACCACGCCCGGATCATCGCCCGCGGCGTCCTGGCCACCGTTGAGGCCCTCGTGGAACAGGCCAAGGCACACCACGGTGTTGCCATGCCCGGCCGCACCCACCTGCAGCACGCCCAGCCGGTCCTGCTCAGCCACCACCTGCTGGCCCACGCCTGGGCGCTGCTGCGCGACGTGCAGCGGCTCCAGGACTGGGACAAGCGGGCAGGCGTCTCACCGTATGGGTCCGGCGCGCTGGCCGGCTCCTCGCTGGGCCTGGACCCCGAAGCGGTGGCGGCTGACCTCGGGTTCTACTCGGCCGTGCACAACTCGATCGACGGCACCGCGTCCCGCGACGTCTTCGCCGAGTTCGCCTGGGTCTGCTCGATGATCGGCGTGGACCTGTCCCGCATTTCCGAGGAGATCATCTTCTGGGCCACCAAGGAGTTCTCCTTTGTCACGCTGCATGATTCGTACTCCACGGGGTCTTCGATCATGCCGCAGAAGAAGAACCCCGATGTGGCGGAGCTCGCCCGCGGCAAGGCAGGGCGCCTGATCGGCAACCTGACCGGGCTGCTGGCCACGCTCAAGGGCCTGCCGCTCGCGTACAACCGCGACCTCCAGGAGGACAAGGAACCGGTGTTCGACGCCGCCGACACCCTGGAGCTGCTGCTCCCGGCCGTCTCCGGCATGATCGCCACCCTGAAGTTCAACACCGAGCGGATGGAGTCGCTGGCGCCCCAGGGCTTCGCGCTGGCCACGGATATCGCCGAGTGGCTGGTCCGGCAGGGCGTGCCGTTCCGTGAAGCCCACGAGCTTTCCGGCGCCGCCGTCAAGCAGGCGGAGTCCCGCGGCGTGGAGCTGTGGGATCTTACCGACGAAGAGTACGCCGCCATCTCGGAGCACCTGACTCCCGAGGTCCGCACGGTTCTCTCCACCGAGGGCTCACTCAACAGCCGCAACTCCCAGGGCGGCACGGCGCCGGCCGCCGTCGAACGCCAGCTTGTTGCCCTGGAGGGCGAACTGGCCGGCGTGCGGGCGTACGCCGGCTGAAACGCCCGCTCACTTCCTGCAGGTTTTTGGGCAACGCCCGCTCGCTTCCTTTACGGAAGTGAGCGGGCGTTGGCGTTTTAGGTGCAGGATGTGAGCGGGCGTTGGGGTGGTTGCCGTTGGTTGAGCCTGTCGAAACCCCATGTGGCTAGGCTGGGACCATGAGCGAAACGTTCCGCAAGTTCCTTCGCACGCTGCCCGATTTCCCGGCCGACCTGCCCACTTTCGATCCCGGGAGCGCCCCGCGGGATCCGGCTCTGCTCTTCAAACAGTGGCTGGACGAGGCCCTGGACGCGGGGGAGCAGCAGCCGCACGCGTTCAGCCTCGCCACGGTGGATGCCCCGTCCGGCGGTGCCCCGCAGCCGTCTTCCCGGATGCTGATCCTGAAGAACATCGACGACGACGGCTGGCACTTCGCCACATCCCGCCTTTCCCGCAAGGGCAGGGAACTCGCGGCGGCTCCGAGGGCTGCGATGAACTTTTACTGGCCGGGCCTGGGCCGGCAGGTCAGGCTCGCCGGGACGGTGGCCGAGCTCTCCGCCGAGGCCTCCACCCTCGACTGGCACGAACGGCCCCGCGCGGACGGCAGCGACAACCCGAACTGGCAGCTCTACGCACTCCAGCCTGGCGAGATTGAGTTCTGGCAGGCAGCCACCGACGGCCGGCATGTCCGGCACCGCGTTGGACCGGACGGAACCCCGCTGGAATAGGCGCGGGCGCGCCGGGCCCTCCGCTAGGCTGGCCGCATGACCTCACCTTCCCCTGCCGCGCTCCAGGCTGAACTGCACAAGGCTGCCGACGCGCTTGCCGCCGCCTTGGAGCGCCTTCCCGACGGCGGCGAAAAGGCGCCTTCAACGCTTCCCGGCTGGAGCCGCGGCCACCTGCTGGCCCACATCGCCGGCATCTGCGACGCCCTCGCCCGGCAGGTGGAGTACGGCCGCCGCGGCGACAAGGTGGCGCTCTACGACGGCGGCGTGGAGGGACGCAACCGTGCCATCAATCTCGCGGCGGGCCACAGCCTCGGTCAACACCGCAGCGACGTCACCGCCGCCCTCCAACGGGCGCTGGCTGCCTTCGATGCCCTTAACGAACCTGAGTGGCAGACGCCCATCGCCTTCCGCGACGGAGTCATTTTCGACGCCGGCCTGGCGTTGTGGCGCGAACTTGTCATCCACACCTCGGACCTCGACGCCGGCACGGGCCCCGAAACCTGGAACGGGGCCTTCTGCTCGCACCTCTTCGATTTCCTGGCCGCCCGCGTTCCCACGGGAACCCGGCTGGTCCTGCAGCCCGTGGCCCTGCCGCCTCTGGGCCTCGGCGCCGGCGGCAGCACCGTCGTCGTCAGCGGGATGGTGACGGACATCGCCGCGTGGCTCGCAGGCCGGCAGCCATCTCTGGACAGCCTGCGCGCCACTGCGGCCGGGGACGGCACGGACCTCCCGGACCTGCTGCCCTGGCCTTCGGCGATGCCGGACCCCAAATAGCTCTACGCGGACTCGCGGGCCAGCAGGCTCTCCTTGATGCGCAGGCCCCAGCGGAAGCCGCCCAAAGAGCCGTCAGTGCGGATCACCCGGTGGCACGGGACAAAGAGGGCCGCCGCGTTGAAGGCGCACGCACTGGCCGCTGCCCGCACTGCCTTGGGGTTCCCTGCCAGGGCCGCGTACTCGCTGTACGTGACCGGGAAGCCTGGTTTGACCTCCCGCAGCACCTCCCAGGCGTGCGCACGGAACGGCCCGGACCGCTGCAGGACCGGGACAGCCATGGCGGGCGCCGGGTCGCCATCATAGAAGGCCTCGACGGCGGACGAGATTCCCGCAAGCCCGGCCACCTCCTCCACGTCCTCGGGGCGCAGCGCGGGATGGACCTGCCCGATCAATTCCGGCAGGCCGGCTGTCCAGCCCGAGGCCAGGACCATGCCGTCCCTGGCGAGGATGGTGAACGGACCGTCCGGGGTGGACAGCTGCAGCAGTTGGGCTTTCATGGCATCCCTTTCGCGGGAGTGGTGGGTTGAATGGCAGGCCGTGCCGCGGCGCGCCACAAGTGCATGGTGGCGTAGGAACGCCAAGGGCTGGTTTCCCGGAAGTCCGGTGTGAAGGTGTGTTCCCCGGCATCCAGGGCGCGAATGCCGTTCCGCACGGCGGCGTCGTTGGCGAGGAAGATATCCGGGGCACCCAGGACCCGCATTGCCACGTATCCCACCGTCCATGGTCCCACCCCCGGCAGGGGAAGCAGGGCCGCAGTGAGGCTTGGCAAATCGTCACCGTACCCGAACTCAAGGCGCCCGCCCGCCATCGCGTCCGCAGCGTTCAGCAGCGATTCGATCCTCCGCCGGGGACCGCGCAGCAAATGTCCTGCTGCGGTGATCTGCGCCGGCGTGGGAAACAACCGTTCCAGGCCTCCACCGGCGGTACTGGCGGGACTGCCGGCGGCGGCCAGTTGCGTCAGTGCGGTCCGGGCGGCCGCCACCGTGATCTGCTGCCCCACCATGGCCCGCACCAACAGTTCCTGCGGGTCCAGCGCACCGGGCAGCCGCATCCCGGGGGCAGCGGAAACGGAGTCCGCCAGCCGGGGGTCCGCAGCAAGGGTGCCGTCAATCGCTTCCGGGTCCGCGTCCAGGTCGAACAGCCGCCTCACGCGGCTCAGGAGCGCCGGCAGGTCCCGCAGGTCCACCGCGCCGACGGTGAGGGTCAGCGGCCGCCCCCGCGCGGCGTCGTCGTACTCCACCCGGAACCGGGCGTCGCCGTGCGGGAGGCGAAGGGTCCGGGCATAGGAGGTGGGCGTGCCCTCCTCGATTCCCGGAATGGCACGCACGGCCAGGAAGGAGAAAATGCCGGTATCAAAGGGCGCCCGGTAGGGCAGGCTCAGCGTCAAGGCGGTGGCGCCCCCGGCGGCTGCCGGATGCCGGGTGGTCCGCCGCAGTGCCGTGGGGGTCAGGTCGAAGACTTCGGCAATGGTGTCGTTGAACTGCCGGATGCTGCTGAAACCGGCAGCGAAGGCCACATCCGCAAACTTCATGGACGTGGACACCAACAGGGTGCGCGCCGTCTGTGCCCTCGCCGCCCGGGCCAACGACAAAGGACCGGCACCCAGTTCCTGGCCGAGGATGCGGTTGAGTTGCCGGGCGGAATAGCCCAGCCGGGCAGCAAGACCAGCCACGCCGTCCCGGTTGATGACGCCGTCGTTGATCAGGCGCATCGCCCGGCCGGCAACGTCCTGGCGCACATTCCAGGCGGGTGTCCCCGGGACAGCCTCCGGCAGGCAGCGCTTGCAGGCCCGGTACCCTGCCTCGTGCGCGGCGGCGGACGTCTCGTAGAACGTCACATTCGAGGCCTTTGGCGTCCGGGCCGGGCACGAGGGCCGGCAATAGATCCCAGTGGTGCGGACGGCTGTGAAGAACTGGCCATCGAACCGGGGGTCGCGGGCATCGATTGCCCGGTAGCGCTGCCAGAAGTCCATTCCTCCATCCTGCCAGCCCCACACCACTCCTACTAGCGGAAATCGGACATGGCCGTGGTTGGCGCCGGATGCCCGTTGCTTCCCGTGGGAACCGCGGACTTCTGGGTACAGTCGAGCAATGGATGAGAGCCCTTCAACCACCGGGCCGCTCCGGGATTTCCTCTCCGGGGACGCCCGGGAACTCGCGCCGTTGCTGCTCGGCGCCGTGCTGACCCACGAGTCCCTGGACGGCACCGTGTCCGTGCGGCTGACCGAGGTGGAGGCCTACCTTGGGCCGGAGGACTCCCTGCATCCCGATCCCGGCTCGCACACCTACCGCGGCCCGACTCCCCGCAACGCGCCCATGTTCGGCCCTGCCGGCCACCTCTACGTCTACTTCACCTACGGCATGCATCACTGCACCAACATTGTGTGCGGACCCGAGGGCGTGGCCTCCGCCCTGCTGCTGCGGGCCGGGGAAATCGTCGGCGGGCTGGACCTGGCGCAACGCCGGCGTCCGACGTCGCAGACCCCCGCCGACCTGGCCAGCGGCCCGGCCCGCCTGGCCAAGGCGCTGGGCATGACGACGGCGGACAGCGGCCGGGATGCGCTGGCACCGCCGTTCGGGCTGGAGCTTCCCTCCGGTCCGGCTGGCCCGGTCAGTTCCGGTCCGCGGGTGGGCGTGGCGGGGGCCGGGGGATCGGACCGCTACGCGTGGCGGTTCTGGCTCACCGGCGACCCCACAGTTTCCAAATACAAGGCAGCCGCACCGCGGACCCCGAGGCCGGCACCCGGTGGGCGGCCCGGGGCCGGCACGTTTCACAAGCGTTAATCGAAATGGTTGTAGAATGGACGGTCTGTCTTTCGCGATAGGGGAACGTTGATGCTCGACGCCGAATTGGCCCACGAACGGGACTATGTTGCCGGCCTGTATGCCCGGCTGGAGGAGCTCCGTGAGGAAAAGCGCCGCCAACTGGCGCAGGTCCGCCGTGCCGGAGCGGTGGGAACCATGCAAAACGTCTCCGAACGTGATGCGTTCGCCGCATTGTATGAGGACCGCCTGGCCCAGCTGGACGCCGTGGATGACCGGCTGGTGTTCGGCCGCCTGGACCTGGATTCCGGCGAAGCCCAATACATCGGGCGCATCGGTCTCACCACCGAGGACCTGCAGCGGTTGATGGTGGACTGGCGGGCACCCGAAGCCGGCCACTTCTACCAGGCCACCGCCTTTGACCGGCAGGGCGTGCGCCGCCGCCGGCACCTGATCCTGCAGGGCCGCGACGTCAAAGCCATCGAGGACGACGTCCTGGACGCCGGCATGCTCACGGACGCCGAATCGCTCCAAGGCGAAGGGGCCCTGCTCGCTGCCCTGAACTCCAAGCGGACCGGCCGGATGTCGGACATCGTCAGCACCATCCAGTCCGAGCAGGACCGCATCATCCGGTCCTCCATCTCCGGGGCCGTAGTGGTCCAGGGCGGCCCGGGCACCGGCAAGACCGCCGTGGCGCTGCACCGTGCCGCCTACCTGCTCTACACCCACCGTGACCGGCTCAAAAGCGCCGGCGTCCTGCTGGTGGGGCCGTCGTCGTCGTTCATGAAATACATCGAACGGGTCCTGCCCTCGCTCGGCGAGACCGGGGTTGTCATGGCCAGCGTTGGCCGCCTGATGCCGGGCATCCACGCCGTGCCGGAAACCAACGCGGACGTGGCCGCCATCAAGGGGCGCCTGGATATGGCCGCCATCGTGGCCAACGCCGTGTCCAACCGGATGCGCGTCCCCGCCCGGAACCGGATCCTCGAGGTGGACGGGCGCAAGCTGACCTTGACGCCCAGGCAGGTCCGCCGTGCCCGGGAACGTGCACGAGCCACCGGGAAGCCGTACAACGAGGCACGGGTGACGTTCGTCAAGATCCTGCTGCGCGAGCTGACCGAGCAGATGACCGAACTCGTGGAGGCCGGGAGCATCGGGAACAACGCGGACCGCTCGTACCTGACCGAGGACGTGCGCACCGCCCGCGACGTGCGGATCGCGCTGAACCTGTGCTGGATGCCTATGACTCCGGAGAAGCTGATCTCGGATCTCTTCAGCAAGCCGGAAATCCTGGAATTCTGCACCCCCACCATGACACCGGACGAGCGGGCGCTGCTGCTGCGCCCCGCCGACGCCCCGTGGACCGAGGCGGACGTGCCGCTGCTGGATGAAGCCGCCGAGCTGCTGGGCGAGCTGGACCCGGCCGCCGGGCGTGGGCTGGCCCAGCAGGAACACGACCGGGCCCGGGACCTGGCCAATGCAAAACAGACCCTGGTCAACATGCAGGCCGCCGGCGTGGATCCGCTGATGTCCGCGGAGGAGCTTGCCGAACAGAACCAGGAGCAGGACGCCCGGCAGACCGCCGCCGAGCGTGCCACCAGCGACCGGAGCTGGGCGTTCGGGCACATCGTGGTGGACGAGGCCCAGGAACTGTCGCCCATGCAGTGGCGGCTGCTGGTGCGGCGCTGCCCGCTGAAGTCCTTCACCATCGTGGGGGACATTGCCCAAACGAGCTCGGTGGCCGGCGCGAACTCGTGGCAAAGCGCGCTGGCCCCGATGTTCGGTGACCGGTGGCAGCTGGAGGAGCTCACCGTCAATTACCGCACGCCCTCCCAGATTGCCGAGGCCGCCGTCAGGATGGCCAACGCCGCCGGCCTGGTGGTGTCCGCTCCGAAGGCCGTCCGTGAAGGACGCTGGTCACCCATCATCGATGAAGTTGCTGCGGGCGGCGTCGTGGACCGGCTCCTCGAGGTCCTTCCGGAGGAGTTGGGAGCGCTCGACGGCGGCCTGCTCGCCGTCATTGCCGACGGTGACCTGCTGCCCCAGGCGACCTCCGCCCTGCGTGCGGCTTATGGCCGGCGGATCGGCACCGGTGCGGGAAGCTACGAACAGGACATCGTGGTTATCAGCCCGCGTGAGGCGAAGGGCCTGGAGTTCGACGGCGTGGTGGTGCTGGAACCGTCCGTCATGCTCAACCACGAACACGGCAAGGTGGGGGACCTCTACGTCGCCATGACCCGGGCCACGCAGCGGCTCCGGCTGATTGCCGCGGAACCCGTGCCGGCCGGGATTGCCGGCTGACCGGCGTCCCGGCGTTACTGCTAACTTAGGAAGCGTGCCAGAACTGAACAACCTCGAACCGCAGCGCAACGACCCCACTTTCGCCAACATTTGGCAGGAACTGAAGTGGCGTGGGCTGGTCCATGTCTCCACCGACGAAGCTGAGCTGGAGAAGCTCCTCGCCAACGGGCCGGTCACGTACTATTGCGGCTTCGACCCCACCGCGCCGAGCCTGCACCTGGGCAACCTGGTCCAGCTGCTGGTCATGCGGCGGCTCCAGTTGGCCGGGCATAAGCCGCTCGGGCTGGTTGGCGGCTCCACCGGCATGATTGGTGATCCCCGTCCGACGGCGGAGCGCACCTTGAACACCAAGGACACCGTGGCGGAGTGGGTTGGCTACCTCCAGGCCCAGGTCAGCCGTTTCCTTAGCTTCGACGGGGACAATGCTGCCAGGATCGTGAACAACCTGGACTGGACGGCGCCGTTGAGCGCCATCGATTTCCTGCGGGAAGTGGGCAAGCACTTCCGGGTGGGCACCATGCTGCGGAAAGACGCCGTGGCGTCCCGGCTGAACTCCGATGAAGGCATCAGCTACACCGAATTCAGCTACCAGATCCTGCAGGGCATGGACTACCTCCAGCTCTACCGCGATTACGGCTGCGTGCTGCAGACCGGAGGCTCGGACCAGTGGGGCAACCTCACCAGCGGAACGGAGCTGATCCGCAAAGTCGAGGGCAAGAGTGTGCACGCCCTCGGCACCCCGTTGATCACCAACTCCGATGGAACCAAGTTCGGCAAGAGCGAGGGCAATGCCATCTGGTTGGACGCCGGCATGTGCAGCCCGTATGCCTTCTACCAGTTCTGGCTTAACACCTCCGATGCCGACGTCGTGGACCGGCTCAAGGTCTTCACGTTTCTTGCCCGGGCCGAGATCGACGACATTGCCGTTTCGGTGGCTGAGCGGCCGTTCGCACGGGAAGGCCAGCGCAAGCTCGCTTATGAGGTGACGTCACTGGTGCATGGCGTCGAAGCCACCGAGAAGGTTATCGCCGCATCGGCGGCCCTTTTTGGCAACGGCGACCTGGCCGCGCTGGACAAGGCGACCCTGCAGGCGGCGACCTCCGAACTTCCCTCCACCACGGTGCAGGTGGATGGGATGGGAATCGTGGACCTGCTGGTGGCGTCAGGTCTTTCTGAAAGCAAGTCGGCTGCCCGCCGGACCGTGGGGGAGGGCGGCGCCTACGTCAACAACGAGAAAGTCTCGGATCCTGAGGCCGTGATTTCCGAGTCCGAACTCCTGCATGGCCAGTACCTGCTCCTGCGCAGGGGCAAGAAGAACCTGGCCACCGTTGAGGTGCTGGTTCCCTAGCACCTTCGGATCCCTCATGCACGCCTCTCGGCGGCCGATTTGCGCGGCTGCCGGGGGGCGTGTATTGTTTTTTGAGTCGCCGCCGCTGAGTGGTGACAAACCCCCAACTGATGAGAAGCAATTCTTACCGCGCACAGCGTGGAACTGGAGAAATTGCTTCTCATTCTGCTGGGCGGATTCATTCCACCGAGTGAATTCCGGGAAAATATCCGGATTTGCGAAAGTGAATATGAATGAAATAAGATGGAAACATCGCAGCGAAGAAATACGGAACAGAAATTCCTTTATGAATTGGTTCCGGGAATATTCGAATGTGTCTGTTGTTTGAGAACTCAATAGTGTGCCAAGTTTGTTGATACCAATTGTTTTATGGATTGGTTGAATTGACTGGATCCGCCACCCCGTGGTGTGGTCTGGTTTTTACAGCTGGTTTCAAATTTTGTGCATTGTGTTTATCCCGCTTTCCCGGGGTTGCATGGTGTGTCTGTTTTACTTCAACGGAGAGTTTGATCCTGGCTCAGGATGAACGCTGGCGGCGTGCTTAACACATGCAAGTCGAACGATGAACTGGTGCTTGCACTGGGGATTAGTGGCGAACGGGTGAGTAACACGTGAGTAACCTGCCCTTGACTCTGGGATAAGCCTGGGAAACTGGGTCTAATACCGGATATGACCT